>SKKO01000301.1 GCA_007123715.1 Balneolaceae bacterium
CGGGTTACAAATACAGAGGCATATGGAAAAATCCTTTGTGGAAGTATCTTATCTTCATAATCAAGAATGGCCTCAATATAAAATTGTGCGCCAATCGCAGTATTGTGCCAGTTCGTTTCAATACCTATCATGCTGTTGAGCCACGGTTTTTTTATCAGGTACCCGTCATCCCTAAATTCAAAATCCTGCAATAACTGTAACAGGCCATCGGGTGTGTTTAACGCATTTTCAAGAGCAGCTATCGAAACAGGCAGAAAAGTGAAAAGCCTGTCTTTTACATACAAGGCCTCGCCGGTTAGAATGAGATCCTCAAATAGCTGAAAAGATGCTGAGATTCCGCTCATCCATGATTGCTGATATGATTCGTTTAAGTTGGCAGTTAAAATACCTGGCAGATTTAGTATGCCAAATGTAATCCCATACGTTGGCATAGGGTGAGTCCATCTTAGTAGCATAAGATCCATGTCGAATCGGGAAGGTGAACGAAGCCCGTAACGAATCGCAAGCCCTGCATTGTTTATAGTCCGGGAGTTATCTGGCCCGTTATATGTTACCGGTATGGGTCCCGGGATTATTTGGATGGGGAACCATATGGAGTCAGGATCCGGTAAAAGATCGGGCTCAAAAACAGGACTTAAAATGAGTTGCAAAAAATTTGAACGGTAGTATCGGGTAAGGTTAACTGCCGTAAAGCCAATTCGTAAGTCTTCGGGGTCCTGTGTTAGGAATTCCCGTAAATCGACAGGTGTTAATATGTCAGTAATAAAACCTCCGGTTGCTCTGCCCCAGATAATTTTTTGTTTTCCAATCCTTAAATCATAATCGTCAAAAAACCAGTCAATATATAATTCCCGTAAACGTATTTCGATATCTGTTGGCTTAGAATATCTCTGAATCAGATCTGTTTCTCCCCGGATACCCCCAAAGCTTCGTTCATGCTGAATTTGCATCCTGAACCTGTTCCTTGCGGCGATAATTTCATTATTTCCTGTTGTCTGAACCGCATTATAATTCTGATACATTCCATTAAATGAGACCTGTGCGCAGGAAATGCGAACAAATGTCAAAAGAAAGAAAAAGCATACAAAAAAAGTGATTGTAAAAGGTTTGACAAACGGGAAAAGTGATCTATTTTGAATGTTTATACTCAAAGTGATTGATGCTTAGTCAAAATATGCGTATTTTTATTGCATTGTGGAATTATATTATCTGCAGTCATATTCAATTCAACTCCGAAACATAACTTTTCATTTCCGAACCGAAAATCACTTATGGCGCACGAAAGAATAGAAGTAGACTTACCCTTAGCCAAAGTTTACGAATTATTATGCAATCCCGTTCATTTTCCGAAATTTCTCCACCGCATCGATAAAGTTGATAAAGTAAATTCTCAGACTTTCAACTACATAACTACGATTGGAGGTGAAGAGTTTCAATGGACTACCAATATCATCGACAATTTACGAAATACCCGGTTTGCATGGATTACCATTAATGGAAATTTGAATCAGACCGGAACCATCCGTTTTACACCACTAAGCAATGGTGAAAAAACCAGGGTAGATTTTTCATTGGATTATCGCACCTTTTTTGGGGAAGCTGACGTAGATTTGGCTTCTTTTATTGAAGATCTTCCTTCACAGTTGATAAAAGATCTCCAAAAATTTAAACATCTCGCAGAAACAGATACTTTCAAAGATGAAGAAACTGAGTCTGTGAATGCAGAAACCGAAGTAACTGCCTGACTTACTTTTTAATGACAAGGCTTTGAATGCGTTCCGTATACGTTCCGGGACGCATTTTTTTTGTCAGAATGTATTTACAGCATTTCCTGTATGGCCTACACTCTTGCGGAGTTTAAACAATCAGATAATTCAAAGAGACCTCATTATTTTGTGATTGGCCATCCAATTGGTCATTCCCTTTCTCCATTGATGCATCAAATTGCGCTAAATCACTATCAAATTGATGCCACTTATATTGCACTGAATCTTCACCCCGCTGAATTAAGCTCATTTGCTGCCTGGTGTAACAGGGACGAATTTTTAGGGTGTAATATCACTATTCCATTTAAAAATGAAATGCTTCACCTTGTGGATGAGATTGACCCCTCAGCAATTAACATTGGTGCAATTAATACAATCGCAAAAAAAAATGGAAAACTTACAGGCTATAATACCGATATATACGGATTTCTAAAACCTCTTGATACATACCTTGATACTTTAGAATTAAACAGGGCTGTTATCTTTGGCACAGGAGGATCAAGTAAAGCGGTAAAAAAAGGTTTAGAAGAAATAGGTTTTACTGAGTTGGTTTTTGTGACCAGAAAACCGGCCGGAAAAATAATAACATCCGAATTTTCCACCATATTTGTTTCTGATTATTCGCAATGGACAGCTTTTGCTTTAGATGCCTCATTAATCGTAAATACCACACCTCTAGGAATGCCACCTCATACCGGTCAAAGCCCGGTAGAATGGAAAGATGCAACCTATCTCAGAGATAAGATTTGTTATGATTTGGTCTATAATCCACCCGAAACAGAATTTTTAAAGCAATCGAGGAAAAATAATGCTGTCGTTATCAATGGACTCGATATGCTGATATTTCAGGGAAGCCGGTCTTTTAAAATCTGGACCGGTAAGTCATTTCCGGTAAAAAAAATCAGAAAAAAATTAAAGGATCATATTTATAGTCTATGATAGATGTTCTAATTCCTGCAATTTTTAGCAAATTTAATCATGTAGAAGCATATTTCACAAAAGCAAACCGTGGATTCGATACAACAGAAAAAGAAAATTCCGGTTTAAATTTTGGATTGACTACAAATGTTGATACTCATGAAATCAAAAGAAATTATAAGGCCTTACTGCATCATTTACATTTGGAAAATATAAACCTTGCGCTTGCTAAACAGGTTCATGGCAATAGTATCAAAATGGTTAATAAAGGCGGAATTTATCCGGAAACCGATGGATTTATAACTAAAACCAGAAATATCTATCTCGGTATACAGGTTGCAGATTGCGCAGCTGTTTTAATTGCAGACCCGGTTCATAACATTCTCGGTGCTTTTCATGCCGGATGGCGCGGAGCTGTAAATGGTATTATTTCAAATGGTTTAGAATTGATGAAGAAGGAGGGAGGCTCAACGAAAGACTTGTATGTATTCCTAAGTCCATGCATTTCGCAAAAAGAATTTGAAGTTGGAGAGGAGGTGGCAAAATTATTTCCCGGACAATATTGTGACAGAAAATCTTACAGAAAACCTCACCTCGATTTAGCCGGATATTTAAAAGAACAAATAATAGATTTCGGAGTGCATCCTGATAATATTGAACATATAAATGAATGTACTTATCGTAATACGGATTTTTTTTCGTATCGGAGAGAACGGGACAGCGCAGGCAGAATGTTGGCAATGATAGGCCTAAAATAAATGTATATTATAAATTGAGAGTCAGTTATTCTCCAGGTTATGTTGCCCCGATTCCGGAAGGTCATATTTTTCCAATGAAAAAATTCTGCGGTTTGTATGAGTATCTTATACATCATGGAATCATAAAACCCAATCATGTCATAGAACCAAAAATGGCTGATTTTTCATCTCTTTGTTCTGCTCATACAATACGTTACAGCCAGGGTGTATGGGAAGGTAACCTCACGAACAAGGAAATAAGAAGAATGGGGCTGCCATGGTCGAAAGGGCTTGCTGTGCGTTCCCGGTTAGCAGTGCAGGGTACAATAAATGCGAGTATCATGGCACTCGAAGATGGATTATCCGGAAACCTTGCGGGGGGTACACATCATGCAATGCCCGATCATGGAGAAGGTTTTTGCGTATTTAATGATGTAGCTGTTGCAATCAGAGTTTTAAAATTTGCCAAATGGATAAACAAGATATTGATTATCGATTGTGACGTTCATCAGGGTAATGGAAATGCAGAAATCTTTAAAGATGATGATGATGTTTACACCTTTTCGATTCATGGAGAAAAAAATTATCCTTTTAAAAAGCCACCCTCCACATTAGATATAGGCCTTGAAGACGGTACAGGAGACAAGGAATACCTTCTAAATCTCGAAAATGCATTAAAAAAAATATTCAGTGAGTTTGAACC
>SKKO01000184.1 GCA_007123715.1 Balneolaceae bacterium
GAAGTATTTCTGCCGCGATCTCGTTCATGGCATCAATTCCGTCACCTATTGTATAGCCTGGCGCCAGCCCCGCAGAAATAGTTGCCGCATTGAAGCGGTTGAAACGGAAAAGCTGTGGCGGTGCACTTGTCTCGGTAATCGTTACAAGATTATCTATCTGAATCAAATCACCATTTGAGTTTCTCACGTAGATGGTTCGCAGGTCAACCGGCTCATTGCGAAATTGACGCTCCATCTGGCCGATAATATCATACTGCTTACCATCCATAATAAACAAGCCAAAACGGTTGCCTGAAAGGGACAATTGCAGTGTTTGGGCAATGTCGCGCACCGAAACACCAAGCACACGTGCGCGGTCGCGATCGATAGTGATTTGCAGTTCCGGCTGATTAAATTTCAGGTTTATATCCACCACAGTGAAAACCGGATGGCTGTTGGCAGCATCCATAAATTGGGGAATAACATCTTCGAGCTCTTCGAGTGTCTGAGCCTGAAGTACATATTGTACCGGCAATCCTCCTCTCCTGTCACCAATAGACTGCGGCTGGGTGACGAATGATCTCGCACCTGTTAGGTTGGTAAGAAAAGGTCCCAGATCACTGGCTATTTCCTGCTGGGATCTGTTCCGTTCACTTCGGTCTGTGAGCATCATAAACCCAAAAGCGGAGTTAACCGAACCTGCTGCTCCGAACCCGGGAGAGGTTACGGTGTTAATCGCGAGCAGTTCCGGAACATTATCCTGAACCGTTTCAATCATTTGATCTACGTAACTGTCCATATACTCAAAGGTAGCTCCTTCCGGCGCTGATGCCACGATACGCATTTGTCCGCGGTCTTCGAGCGGGGCAAGTTCCTGCTGAATATTTGTATAAAGGAATACAATAAACACACCTGTCAGGGCCATAATAACAAAAGCAACCCATCGCACTTTCATGAACGATTCGAGGCTATCCTTGTACAGATTATTGAGCCAGTTGAAGAACGGTTCTGTCATCAAATAGAACCTGTTTTTCTCTGCTCCTTTCGACAGTATTTTTGTAGCAAGCATCGGGGTTAGTGTGAGAGCTACAAATGAAGAAATAATTACGGCACCTGCAATCACTACTCCGAACTCTCTGAAAAGCCTTCCGGTTTGTCCGCCAAGAAATAGAATAGGGAGGAAAACAGAAACGAGTGCAAGCGAAGTGGCTACTACAGCAAAGAATATTTCCTTTGAACCCAAAATACCGGCTTCAATGGCAGGCAATCCCTGCTCCATTTTGGCATAAATATTCTCAAGTACCACAATGGCATCATCCACTACCAGCCCGATTGCCAATACGATTGCAAGCATGGTAAGCACATTGATTGAAAAACCGGCTACATACATGATAAAGAATGCGCCAATCAGTGCAATCGGTATTACAATGATTGGAATAAGTGTAGAGCGCCAGTCCCTCAGAAACAGAAAGATCACCATAATTACAAGGGCGAGGGCAATAAATACAGTCTGCTTCACTTCATTCACAGAGTCCCTGATATATTCAGTGGTATTGAAACCAATGGCCAGCTCAATATCTTCCGGAAGGTTTTGCTCAATACGCTGAACACGGTTAAAAAATTCTTCGGCAATTTCAAGCTGATTTGTTCCCGGCTGGGGAATGGCCACAACACCTACCATCGGAACGCCATTGCGCTTCAAAATTGTCCGCATATTTTGTGCTTCGAGTTCGGCAAATCCGATGTCCTGGAATCGAATCTTTCGTCCGTTTTCCTCTCTGATTATCAGATTGTTAAAATCTTCGCGGGTGGTGAGGCGGCCCATGGTGCGAACCGACAGTTCGGTTACCATTCCCTCAATACGGCCCGACGGCAACTCCACATTTTCACGGCTTAATGCTGTTTGAATATCCAGCGGCGTAACGCCATATGCCGCGAGTTTTAATGGATCCATCCAGAGACGCATGGAGTAACGTTTCGCTCCCCAAACATTAATCTCACTCACTCCGGGAATGGTTTGCAGCTGTTCTTTGAATGTGTTTTCAGCAATTGCCGAAAGATCGAGTAAATCGCGGCGATTGCTATTAACATTCAAAAATATAATGGGGCTTGAATCAGCATCCGCTTTACGGACTACGGGAGGATCGGCATCGGGAGGTAAATTACGCTGTGCCCGGGCAACCTGATCACGCACATCGTTCGCTCCGGCCTCAATATCCACATCAAGATTAAATTCAACCGTAACGGTACTCTGGCCCTGGCGGCTTACCGATGTCAATGTCCGGATTCCAGCTACACTGTTTATGGCTTCCTCGATCGGTTCGGTGATCTGAGTTTCTATCACGTCAGCATTTGCACCCACATAGGTAGTGGATACTGTGACAATTGGGGGATCTACAGAAGGATATTCACGAACTCCAAGGTAGAAGAAGGAGATAACACCAAAAAGCACTATCACGATCGACATGACCGATGCCAGCACCGGCCGCCTGATACTTAATGAAGAAATTCGGCTCATATTTCAGAAGATTTATGGAGTTCGCTGATTTCCACTTCCATTCCCGGCCTTACCTGGAGAAGCCCTGTGGTTAGTACAAGATCTCCCCTTTCCACACCGGCCACAACCTGAACCTTTTCACTGGTTCGTATTCCTGTCTGAATCCTGGCTTCCTCAACTCTGCCATCCCTCAAAACAAAGAGTTTTTGGGCATTCAGCTCCGGAATCACGGCTATCGCAGGCACCATGAGCGCGTTGTCGATCTCCTCCATGATCAATGTAATTGTTGCAAAAGCTCCGGGAAAAAGCAGGTTTTCGGGATTTGTACTTAAAGCACGGATCTGCAAGGTTCTTGTCTGGGTATCAATTCTCGGCTCAATGGCATATACCTCGCCGGTAAAGGTGGAATCAACACCCTGTACCGAAAATAAGATTCGGTCATTTATAGCAACCCTGGTGAGATACCTTTCAGGTATGGAAAAATCGATTTTGATGGGATCAACTTCCTGCAGTGATGCAATTCTTGTAGCCGGTGTGATGTATGAACCCTCGCTTACATATTTCAGCCCAACGATACCTGAGAAGGGGGCCCTGATTTCGGTTCTGTCAATCTGTGCATCAATCAGCCGGGCTTCGGCACGCAACACATTTAGCTCGTTCAGGGTAGCATCATAATCATCCTGGCTAATCCCGCCTCTCTCAAGCAGCCTGCGCTGGCGCTCTTCACGCTGTTCGGCGAGGTTTAGCCGAAATTCAGCACGCTGCTTTTGAGCTTGCAGCTCACTATCGTTAATCTTTACAAGCAGCCGCCCTTTTGCAACTCTCCTTCCTTCATCAAAATGGATTCCTGTGATGATTCCCGATGCTTCGGAACTCAACTCAACCACTTCGTTTGCCTCAACTGTTCCGCTCGAGAATATCCGGTCTTCGATGGTCTCATATTCCATTTCAACAACATCAACTTTAAGTAAAGTGCGGGCTGGAGTATTCTGATTTTGCGACTCAGACGGAGAGCTTAAAAGAGGCTTGATTTTCGGGTAAGCTAATCCGCCAAAAATCAGTATAATTATCGTTATGGTAACAATTCGTTTTGTCAATGCATCCGGATTTGCAGTTTTAATTTATTTACGTAATTCGTTTAACGTACAAATGTAAGAGTTAGTTCTCTTCGATGGCACCCGTCATTGTAAAATGTTGTTGCAAAATTTGTTCGGGTGAAATGACCACACAAAATGTTTCATTTGTTTGCTTAGACGAAAATTTATCAACAGAGTTTGAATATTCCCAAAAAAAAAGGCGATGGAACTCCACCGCCTCTAACATATAAAAGCTGATTGAATTACGCCAGTTGAGCGTCTAATTGCTTTTTGATGTGTACTTTGGGTACTGCACCGATAATCTGGTCTACAACTTCACCGTTTTTGAAAATAAGAAGTGCAGGTATACTGCGAATGCCATACTTCACGGAAATTTCGGGATTATGGTCAACATTTACTTTTCCCACTTTGGCTTTACCTTCATACTCACCGGCAAGTTCGTCTACAACAGGGCCTACCATTCTGCACGGCCCACACCACTCCGCCCAAAAATCGACTAGTACCGGTTTATCTGAATTCTCTACTTCTTCTGAAAAATTGCTGTCTGTTAATTCTAATGGTTTACTCATTCTGTTCTCATTTGGTTTTATTTACAATAAGTTCTCCTTTTATTCTCTAAGATACATATATCATTTAATTATCAATATCATTGCCGATGATTATGAATTTTTCACAAAAGTGTCACAAATCTAATCAATAACCTTCTCTCGGGTTTTTTTTTGGCGGCCCTACCTCTCCGTCAGCTAAAGCATACGGCAACTGTTTCATTTACAGTTTGTCTCCGATTCGGCACGACCCGGGCTATTATGACCCGGACATAAAGAATCAGCCTACATTACGGGCTGATTGCTTCTGTTTAATTTAACCGCATCTTTTCCAACCACTTCATGCAGTCCGCGAAGTAGTTCATTGTTCGGTTCAACAACAAATTTTCTCACGTTCATCCGAATCGGTTTTTTCTGATAGGCCGATTTTATTTCAAATTTAACAGGCGTTTCACCTTTATGCAGGCTGAAAAGTGATGCCATCTGGCTTAGGTCTTCTTTTGAAATCTCCCCGGTTTTCAGTTTAATTTTAAGCTCAAGCTGGGTTTGATACTTCTCACGCAAGTTTTCAACTCTTTCAAGGCTGTTTGCTATAATTTTCGGCGATCCATCTTTTTTTGATATGGATCCATCGAGCAATATGATGGTATCGACCGCCACTAGCCCCTGGTGGCGGTCGTACACATCATTAAAAATGAGTGTTTCCACACTTCCCTTTAGGTCTTCAACCTGAATAAATGCCATAGGCCTTCCCTTGCGGTCGGTAATACGTTTAACCGATGTTATGATTCCGATTATTTTTACAGAGTCTCTTTCGTTAAGACCGGAAAGAACCTCTTCAGCCAGGCTGTGGCTGGCAAAAAGACGGGTATCAACTTTATATTTATCAAGGGGATGGCCGCTCAGATAAAATCCGATCAGTTCACGTTCTTTGTTCAGCCGTTCAATATTCGTCCATGGGGGACAATCGCGCAGCTTTGGCTCATTTAACATACCGCCTCCGCTTCCACTGCCGCCAAACAGGCTCACCTGGTTCAGCCGCTCTTCTTCCTGTTTTCGCTGGGCATAACTCAGTACATCTTCAATGCTGGCCAGAAGCTGTGCCCGGTTTTGATGAAGTGTATCGAACGCACCGGCCTGTGCAAGGCTTTCGATTGTTTTTTTGTTGCAGACCCGCGTATCAATCCGTGAAGAAAAATCAAAGATACTGCGAAACAGCCCTTTTTCGCTCCGCTCTATTACAATCTGGTCGATAGCAATCGACCCTACCCCCTTAATGGCCGACATTCCGTACTGAACCCTCCCTTCTTTGGCGATAAACCTGCCCTCTGCCGAGTTGATGCTGGGCGGATCTACAGGAATGCCGATTCGCTGACACTCCTCAATAAAAAAGCTCACCTTTTTAATATCATTCATATTGTGGCTGAGTACCGCAGCCATATACTCGGCCGTATAATTTGCCTTGAAGTACATGGTTTGATAAGCAACCACCGAGTAGGCCGCTGAATGCGATTTATTGAAACCATACCCGGCAAACATGGCCATCTTGTCGAACACCTGTTTTGCAGTATCCTTGTCGTACCCTTTTTCCACAGCCTGACTGATAAACTTCTCTTCCTCCGGAGGCAACAGTTCAGGCTGCTTTTTACCCATGATTCGCCGAAGCACATCCGCTTCACCAAGGGTATAGCCTCCCATCCGCTGGGCCACCATCATGATCTGTTCCTGGTAAATCATGATGCCATACGTCGGTTTGAGAATATCGAGAAGGTCGTCATGATCGTAAATCACCTCCTCTTCGCCATGCTTGCGCCGGATGTAGTCGGGTATGAACTGCATCGGGCCCGGTCGGTATAGCGCGTTCATCGCAATCAGATCGTTGATACTTGTGGGCTTGAGCTGCTTCAGGTATTTTCGCATTCCATCCGACTCAAACTGGAAAATCCCAACCGTTGCACCTTTCTGAAACATCTCGAATGTTGGCTTATCATCCAGAAGTATATCATCGAGGATATATTCTTTACCATGGTTCTCTTTCACGTACTGAATAGCCGTTTTCAGGATCGAGAGTGTTTTAAGGCCGAGAAAGTCCATCTTCAGCATACCGGCATCTTCAATCACCTTGCCGTCGAACTGGGTTACGTAGAGGTCGGCATCTTTGGCAGTCGCGATCGGGATGAACCTGGTGAGTTTATCGGGTGCAATGATGATACCTGCAGCATGAATGCCGGTATTCCGTACCGACCCTTCCAGGGTTTCAGCCATCCGAAGTGTTTGCCCCTCAAGACGGTCGTCCTGCTCTTTCAGATCCCTCAGTTCTTTTACTCCTTTAAATGAATCCTCCAGTGAAATACCGATTGTATCGGGAACCAGCTTGGCGATTCGGTCGGCATCAGCTAAGGGAAGGTCGAGTACCCGGGCAACATCGCGCACCGAAGAGCGCGCGGCCATAGTTCCGAACGTTATGATATGAGCCACCTGGTCGCGGCCATATTTATCAACCACGTATTCAATCACCCGCTGGCGGCCGTCGTCATCAAAGTCGATATCGATATCAGGCATGGATACCCGCTCGGGATTCAGAAAGCGCTCAAAAAGAAGGTCGTATTCCAGCGGGTCAATGTTGGTGATTCCCGTACAGTAAGCTACCACCGATCCTGCTGCGGAACCACGTCCCGGCCCAACGTACACCCCCATCTCTTTGGCCGCCGCTATAAAATCCTGCACAATCAGAAAATAACCGGCAAACTCCATCTCTTTGATGATATTGAGCTCGTGGTTAATACGGTCAATCACTTCATCACTTACCTGCCTGTACTTCTCCTTGGCTCCCTCAAGTGTGAGGTGGCGCAGGTAGTCATCTTCCGTTTTGAACCCTTCCGGCAGCTCAAAGTTGGGAAGAATTACGTTACGCTTCAGTTTTACCGGCTCAATTTTTTCAAGGATTTCGGCCGTGTTGGAGATCGCATCGGGGAGATCGGCGAACAGCGCCTTCATCTCTTCCTGCGTTTTAAAGTAAAATTCATTATTCGGAAAACCGAAACGGCGGTCACGACCCTTGCCGATGGGTGTGGAAATCAGGTCGTTATTTTCGATGCAAAGCAGGGCGTCATGTGCTTTGGCATCCGCTTTATCCAGGTAAAAGGTATTGTTGGTTGCAATGATTTTGATGCCGTATTTTTTCGCCAATTTCAGCAGCACGCTGTTCACACGTTCTTCTTCCTCAAGTCCGTGACGCATCAGTTCGATGTAGAGGTCATCACCAAACAGGCCATGCCACCATTTCAGTGCCTCTTCGGCGGCAGCTTCCCCGCGGTTCAGGATCAGGTCGGGCACTTCGCCCAGTATTCCGCCTGTAGTGGCAATCAGCCCTTCCTTGTATTTCTCTACAAGATCGCGGTCAATACGCGGAAATTTGTAGTAGTAACCCTCGATAAAGCCAAGTGAGCACATTTCGGCGATATTTTCATACCCCTTACGGTTTTTCACGAGGAAAACCTGCTGGTACCGCTTGTCTTTCATGTCGCGGGTAAAGCGCTTCTGGTGACGGTCATCCACGAAGTAGGCTTCCAGCCCGATAACCGGTTTAATGTCTGCTTCTTCAGCCGCTTTCACAAAATGGAATATACCGTACATGTTTCCGAGATCGGTAAGTGCTACTGCCGGCATACCATCCTCTTTGGCTTTTTTCACCAGTGCTTTTACGTCTGACGCGGCCTGCAGAACCGAATATTTTGAATGATTGTGCAGGTGTACAAATGCCGAATCTACTTTAGCAGCCCCATTCTCCTTTGGCAGATCAATCAAAACAGTGGATCTGGTATCCTCGCCGGTTACACCTCTGCTACGCAGGTCTTTCACCCTTGGCATGTAGTGCCCGGTATCAATCAGACTAGCCGCATTCCGGTTCATTTCACCCGGTTTTGCCGGAAGGTGCGGGTTTATTACACCTATTCGTACCAGTTCGAGAAACGCACGCGCAGTAGCATCCACATCAGCGGCAGCGTTATGTGCTTCCTCAAAACCGATTTGAAACAGTTTGTCATGAAGCTCTCCGAGGGTGGGCCATTTGTATTTGCCGCGACCGCCCGGAAGTGCGCAGTATTCGGTAGACTCATCCTTGGTATCGATGGATATTATACCTGCCAGCGGGTTTTTCCGCCCCATCCGCAGGTACTCCGAACCCATAATATTAAGGTCGAACTCCAGATTGTGGCCGACTAAAAAGGTGCAGCGATTCAGATCCTTGCTGAAGGCATCCATCACATCCGCAAGCGGGATACCCTCGCGGTGCGCGCGTTCGGTGGAGATGCCGTGCACTTTCTCGGAGTTATAGGGAATGGTAAATCCGTCGGGTTTTACGATATGGCTGCCGGCTGAAAGCAGTTTACCGGTTTCATCGTGTAGCTGCCAGGCAAGCTGCACACAGCGCGGCCAGTTGTCAAAATCGGTGAGCGGAGCTGCATAATTTTGGGGAAGGCCGGTGGTTTCTGTGTCGAAAATAAGGTACATGAAGCGGGTCTTGACTGAGTTTGGATTGCCGGTTGCACAATGTGCGTAATATACTAACCCGGGCTTGAAAATGAGAGGGGAATTTCACGCAACGACGCAATGACGCAACGAGGCAAAGGTGAGTATGACGCAAAGGCGCAAAGGTGAGTATGACGCAAAGGCGCAAAGGTGTAACGACGCAAAGGTGAGTATGACGCAAAGGCGCAAAGGTGAGTACGACGCAAAGGTGAGTATGGGCTGCCAGAGTGTGATCGGCAGTGAGCTCATGTTACAAAGGAATCCCAATTTTGCAGAGCCGGGGCACATGCCAGGTTGTTTAGTTCATATACGGGCGGCAGCGGCTGCAGAGGCCTGCAATGTAAAATGCCCAGTTTTGTTCGATGATGTCTCTTGAGGCAGCGAAGCTCTCAGTATGCCCGCCGTTCAATTCAATCAACATTTTGGGATGACCCAAAACATCATACAACCCTTCTCCATGATAAAACCCGGCAATCTCATCATCCGGGCTGTGCATAATCATCACGGGCAGTTCGCTGATTTCACCGAGAAACCGGTCTGCCGGAAACTCATATTTCGCCAGCCATGCCGGAACCAACAGGTACTTGTCCGTGAACATCGCACGATAATTCAGAAATGCAGATTCGAGTACCAGCCCCCTTACGGAGAACCGGTTTGCGGCATACGCAGCCACAGCCCCTCCCAGTGCCCGGCCATACAGAACCATGTCATTTTCTTCATATCCTTTCTCCCTGACCAGTGCCTGAATAACGTCTTCAATATCATGGTACAAGCCCTCTTCACTGAAATCGCCGGTGCTTTGGCCGGTGCCCCTGTGATGATACATCAAAACGGATGCCCCGCTCTTGAGCAAAATCTCCGCCATTTCGATACCGGTACCCATTTTTCCCGTATCATCATGCGCAAAAATCACTGCCAGTTCCGCCCTTTCATTCGGAAAGTATCGGCCATGCAGGGTGATGCCGTCTGATGTTTCTATCCAAAGATCCTCAGCGAACAGGCCGTAATCATCCGGATTCAATTCTGACACTCCGGATGGGTTGAGGATAAGCCTGTGCTGGGTTGAATATACAAACACAAGGAATAACAAATAGGCTCCGGAGACCCCCGCAAGTAGAATTGTCGTTACTTTCATACCCATCCGATTGGAATTTCAATCAGTGATTTATTTATGATCTTTAAATTTTAGATCTGATTCATGGCTGTGCCTTTAATTGAATAAAAGAAGCTTAAATATTCACCCATTCACCCCCGCTCCGGGCGGATTTAAAAATGGCTTCCACAACGTTGATATCTGCCAGCCCTTCCTCGCCGGGTACTACGGGCGGCAGCTTTTCTTTGATGGCAAGAGAATCATTATCCATCTGCCGGGCCTGGTGGTGGGTTGGGTCAACAGGGAGTTGGGTTCCGTCGCTGGTTTCTCCCTGCACTCCGCGGAATGACTGAAATGGCCGCAGCCTGTACCAGCCGTCTGTGCAGTCTATATCCAGATAATCCATATTTTTCCCAAAACTGCACTCGCATATTGCGGTGATACCACCGGGAAATTCAAGTTCAAAATCCGTGTGTTCATCCACATCGGGAAACATTTCTGTCCGGTCCGTATGCTGTGTTGCACGTACAGAAACCGGCTCCAGTCCGGTAGAATATCTTGAAGCGTTAAGGGGATACACACCCATATCAAACAAGGCTCCGCCGCCAAATTCCGGAAACCTTCGCCACGCATCATCTCTGAAACTGCCATTAAATCCGCCTCCCGACCTTATTCCTGTGATATCACCATACGTTTTTTCCTGCCCGAACCTGATGATTTTACGGGTATTTGTTTCGTGCTGCATCCGGTAGCCAATGGTAAGCTGCACCCTGTTTTTATTGGCGGCATCCATCATGGCCCTGCACTCTTCCACGTTCAAGGCCATCGGTTTTTCACACCACACATGTTTGCCTGCATCGGCTCCAATAATCGAGTACCTGGCATGCAAATGGTTTGGCAGCACGATATACACAACATCAATATCCGGGTTATTTGCCATTTCGTGCATGGATTCATAATTGTAAACATTCCGGTCGGGTATCCCGTATTGTTCCTGCCAGACCGGGATTTTTGATGGGGTTCCCGTAACGATGCCCCGGAGCTCGCAATGCCGTGTTTCGAGAAGGCCGGGCGCTAGCCAGTTTGTGCTGTAATTCCCCAATCCTGCAAGGGCCACGCCAAGCTTTTCTTTCTTTTTTGGTATAATGATGGATGGGAAGCCGATTGCGGAGACTGCAACTGCCGAACCCGCTTTGAAAAGAAAGTTTTTCCTTGTGATATGATTGTTCATAGTGCTGATCCAAAATGAATGATGTTTATAAAGGAATATGCAAAATGCCGGTGAATTTAGCGTTAAAAAATTTCCCGGTCAGACTGTTCAATCAAAGAAATGAAATCAAACAAATCCATCATGTAAACTCACTCATTCATTTTTATCAAATCTCGTTTCCCTGATAAAAACGAAATAATAAATAAGTGCAATTAACATACCGCCACCAATAATATTTCCGATTGAAACAAAGAATAAATTGCCGGTAACCGCCCAAAAAGTAATCTCAGAAGGAAGTTCAAGATCTACAGATTCAGTTTCGGTTACCAGGGCAAGAAAAAACTGAAACATATTACCCGTACTGTGCTGAAAATTCATGGCGGGCACGGCTGCTACGGGTAAGAAAAGGGCAATAAATTTATCAGTTAGTGACCGGCCGGCCATGGCAAGCCATAAGCCGGAACAGATCATCAGGTTTCCGAAAATTCCAATGATGGTAGTCTGTAAAGGGTTAAAAGAGAGTTTTGCCGCCGAGATGGTTTTTGCTGCATCAACTATTGCCAAATCAAAAATAAAAACCAGGCCAGAATAGAAAAAAAGTGCAACAATAAACATGGCTCCGAGCAGATTGGCTATTAAAACTATTGTCCAGTTTTTGGTTATTTCCCATAAACTAATATGGCCTGAAGCCCATGCCATTGCAGAGAGGTTATTGGTGGTGAAAATTTCAGCACCGGCAATAAAAGCAATAATGTAACCCATAGCATAGAACAGGGGGGCAATTAAAGCTGCCATACCGCTATCAATGAATGGATGCGCTAACACGTACAATTCATAGAGGGCACCAAGAGAAATAAAGCCGCCACCCATCAGGCCGAGTGTCAGGGTTTTATAAAGAGGGTATTTTGTTTTTTTTACACCGATGCGGAGAACCTGCTCTGCGATCTGGCTTGGTTCATAAGCATCAATACCATACCCCCGTTTTGGAAGTGGTTCTGAATTATTCCCGCTTTCATCTGTCATTCAAAAAGTGTGATTCATGAACTTAAACTAAGTACTTATAGAAAGTTTTTAACCACAAAAAGGTTCACACTAATCCTCAGGCTTTTCGAGATAGAGCTCCATCATTACCTCAATCTTCTCGGGATTATCCAGCAAAGACCTGTCCGAAAACATCATAATTCCGGTTGAGGGCGCCTGGATGCCTTTCAACATCACCTGCCGGAATTCATCAGGAGTTACTATCCCGGGATTGTCGTGTGCCTGTACGATCGGCCATACAAGCGGTTGATTTTCGTGTGAAGCGCTGATTAAATCGCCCAGCCAGCCTGTATATTCACCAACCCAGGATGGCCGACGTTCCTTCATTTTATGAAACAGCATAGGTGAGAGCACATCGGCCATTTCAATAAATGCCTCCACATCGATACCCAGTGTCTTGAAAAGAGCACCATCATGATCATCCGGATACCAGGAACAGTAAAAAATGCCCAGCAGTGCATCAGGGCGCATTTCACGAACAATTTCCTTCATCCCGGATACCCATTTATTCAGAACCCTGCTGCGCCAGCCTCTCCACTCAGAATTGGCATTTACCAGAATCCAGTCAGCTTTCTCAGGTATGCCCGCTCCGAGAACCTGCACACCGGTATCTTCCGAAAATAGTGACGTACATCGCTCACAAAAACAGGTTTCCGGTAATATAGGATCAGGTGTTTCGAACTGCGCATGCCAGTGTACATAATCCAAAAAGATCCCGTCCACATCATACTTATCAAGAATGTCACGCAATTGTTTTTCCCTGTAATCCCAAAAACCCGGATCTGTTGGACACACACCCATGAACCAGTCAGCCGGAGGGGATTTTTCACCGGTTTCATCTATTGGCCAGGCTTCCGGATGGTTCTCAACATAATTACGACCCAGAAGAGTTGGAAACTCTACAAACACCTGTACGTTTTGCAATCTCGCAGTTTCATATAGAGATTCATTAAGAGAGATGCTTCGAACGAATATCGCGTTCATTCCAAGATCATCGAACCTGTAGCCCGCTTCGAGCAATGTTCCGGGATTTCCATATACTCCTTTTACAAACGGCATTATTTCCTGGTTCAATTCTGATTCACCCATTTTTTCACAGGATATAATACCGGCTGTGATAACTATGAAATATATCAGGATCATTAATCGGGCAGGAGATTTTCTCATGGTTATTGAAATTTATAAGTGTATAATTTTAAAAAATAAGAAATTTATATACATACAACCTGTAAAACCTGTTGTGAGCCAATACCTCTTTAATCCCATTCTGCTTACCTTTGCAACGAAATAAGCCATTAATCATGTTATCAGCCTAAATACATCAGAAAATCAGGAATAAAATATGTCGTTAAAAGAAGATCTACTATTTAAAGACAGGTTAATCAAAGGTATTGAAGCAGAAGGCAGGTTTAAAATCAGCGTGGTTAAGACAACCGATGTGGTTCAGACAGCCAGGGAAAATCATAACCTTTCGATAATAAACACGGTTTTACTCGGGCGAACCCTTACAGCAGCCATGCTTCTTGCATCAGAATTAAAAGGGGAAGAACGGATAAAGATCCGGCTCGAAGGTAACGGGCCTGTTGGAATGATTATAGCTGAAGCCAATCGTGCCGGGGAAATACGGGGTTATGTTCAGAACCACGATGCGGAGCTTGATTATTCAGACCCGGATGCCACTATTGGCGACGGAATCGGGATTGGCCTGCTGGTTGTTTCTAAAACCCTCTACAACGAAGCTGAACCGAGAACCAGCTCGATAGAAATCGCTTATGGAGATATATTGTCTGATATGGCTCACTACATGGTGCAATCTGAACAAATTCCATCAGCTTTCCTGCTTGATGTAAGCCTGAAAGACAGCGGCGAAGTAAGGCAGGCCGGAGGGATATTGATCCAGAGAATGCCCGGTGCAGATGATTCGGTTATGGATCATCTGCAATTACATCTTGAGAAATTACCGCCTGTTGCACAGCTTCTCGCAGAAGGCAGCTACATCGATGAGATCATGCACAAAGCCAGCAGCCCGTATCAGGTTAAAGAACTCGGACGGCAGCCCGTACATTTCTTCTGCAGGTGCAGCTCTGAGCGATTTGTAAACGCACTTTCCATGCTTAGTTTCGATGACCTTAAAGAGCTAAAGGGAGAAGAACAGGAAATTGTATGTCATTACTGTGGCAGAAAGCATCATGTTTCCAAAAAAGAGATGGCGGCTATTTATGAAACTGCCAGGGCAAAACTCAACTGATATGAGTACCAGGGAAGAAATTATTATTGTGGGTGGCGGATTCGGTGGCGTCGCGGCAGCTAAAGCACTCAGGAAATCGGAGTATAACGTCACCATTATCGACAAGAAAAACCATCACCTGTTCCAGCCCCTGCTCTACCAGGTGGCAACCGCTGCCCTGTCTCCGGGTGATATCGCCATGCCGATCCGTTCTATTTTCAGCAAATATCAAAATATCCGTACCATTTTGGGTGAAGTCACAACAATCGATAAAGAGAATAAAAACCTGTTACTTGAGAATGGTCAGGTTTTACCTTTTGATTACCTGATATTAGCCCCGGGCGCCGTGTACCATTACTTCGGAAATGATGAATGGGCAAAACATGCTCCCGGCCTCAAAACAATTGATAATGCTCTGGATATCCGTGAACAAATACTTATTTCACTCGAAAAGGCAGACCGTATTAAAGATCCTGAAGCGCGGAAACCCTATCTGAGATATGTGATAATCGGAGCCGGCCCTACCGGTGTTGAAACTGCCGGAGCAATCTCTGAGATTGCAAAACGCAACATGATGCGTGATTTTAAAAATATTTCACCTGGTGATACCGAGATTTTCCTCATTGAAGCGGGTTCGAATGTACTGAATGGTTACCCGGAAGATCTTTCCCTGAGAGCTAAAAAAGATCTCGAAGAAATGGGAATTAATGTTATGCTGAATACTCCCGTAACAGGAGTAAAAGCGAATGGCGTACAAACCGAAGGGCATTTTTTTGATACACCGAATATTGTATGGGCAGCAGGGGTTACTGCCTCCCCGCTCATCAAAACGCTTGGTTGTGAAACCGACAAATCCGGCCGGGCAAAAGTAACTCCTTACCTCACTATCCCGGGTTTCGACTCCATTTTTATAGTTGGAGACGCTGCTTACGTGGAAGATGAAAAAGGAAAACCGGTCCCCGCACTTGCTCCGGCTGCTTTGCAAATGGGGACCTATGTTGGCCGTACCATCAAGAATGGCGGTGATAACCGTCAAACAAAACCTTTTCGATACATCGACAAGGGCACAATGGCAACCATCGGGCGGGCAAAAGCTGTTGCCGATATTCGCGGCCTGAAATTCAAAGGTATTATTGCATGGATGATATGGTCATTTATCCATATATTTTTCCTGATCGGCTTTCGCAACCGTTTCCGTGTCTTTGCGGAATGGATCTGGCATTATCTCACTTTCAAGAGAGGTGTGAGGCTTATTACCGGAAGGAAACTGAAGACAGATTAATTTTACAGTCAGACAGCAAAAGATGTGCCGCAGCCGCAGGATTCACTTGCATTGGGATTATCGAACGTAAAGCCGCGAGCGTCCAGTCCATCCGGATAATCGATTACAATGCCGTCCAGATACATCATGTGTCTTGGATCTACCACGATATCCAGCCCCTCACTCTGCACCAATGAATCCGTCTCTGTACGGAAGTCGAAACCAAGCTTATAGCTCAACCCGGAGCACCCGCCCCCTTCCACAGCTACACGCAGGTAGAGTGCTTCGTCCAGATTTTCATTAACTTTTATTTTTCTAATCTGCTTTGCAGCACGCTCAGTCAGTGAAACCGGATCAAAGTCTACCCGTCTTGTCTCTGCAGGTCCGGATTCAGCCTCATCATCAACAATATCGATTAATGATGATATCACATCATCTAAATTTTCTTCAGGAAAAGCCATGTTTTTCTTTTTTACTTGGTGAGATTTGAAAATGTAAAATAGTCCGTATCTGATTTTCTGAAAAGTTTCAGCACGCCTGCACTTACAAGGTTGACCAGAATTTTAGATGCCCGGTATGTGGTTACATTAACGAGCTGTGAATACTTTAAAACCGTGATTTCACCATATTCATTCAGGTAACGAAAAAGCATCTGTTCGTTTTCGCCATACTCAAATGTTACGCCTTCTTCAGAGTGGGTGTTTTTCAATACCTCGGTAATTTCATCACTTGCCAGCACGCTTTCATCTTTTTCACGTATAAAAACCAGTCTTTTTTTGCTGTTTTTAATGTAGACAGGTTTCTTTTCGGCTTCAGGCACCCTTACAACCATCACATCCAGCGGCCCTGTATGTACCAGTTCAATGCGGATGGGTACCTGCGGCACACAATATTCACCAGCTGCTTTAAACAGAAGGTATTCTTCTTCAAAATAAGCTGAAATACCTGTAATATTTTTAAAGTCATCAACACCGACCAAAATCGTACCTCCGTTAGTATTGGCAAATGCTGCAATTTCACGGGCAATTTTTTCAGGTACAGGTGTGGTTTTTTTGAATTCAAGAAATCTGCCTTCCCCGGTCTGAATTAGGTTCCGGAGATCGGCAGCATTCATTTCTGAAATGACAATTTCGCCGTTCGGGAGTAACATGATATCAAATAAATTTCTGGAAGGTCTGTAAATTTTTTGAACTGATTATGAAGATTGCACGATACATTGATCCATGCGTCGATCAAATCAATGAAGGTGATGAAATTAAATCAGATCATAATTTCATCCTTGGCATGTCTTGTCATAAGTTCATTCACCGCATCTTTGGGATTCATATTTTCAAAAAGCACTTTATAAATAGCGTCTGTTATCGGCATTTCAACATTATGCTTTCTTGACCATTGTGTTACGGAGCGTGCTGTTTTTACACCTTCTGCAACCATAGTCATTCCCGCTTTTATTTCTTCCAACGTTTTGCCTTTTCCGATGTTGTACCCTACATAACGATTGCGGCTGTGTTGGCTTGTACACGTAACTATTAAATCTCCCATTCCTGTAAGCCCCGAGAATGTATCCTGTGATGCTCCCAGCAACGTCCCCATCCGTTTCATTTCGTGAAGGCCCCGGGTAATGAGGGCGGCTTTTGCATTGTCGCCCAGTTCGGCCCCATCCACAATTCCGGCAGCAATTGCCATGATATTTTTCAGAGCACCTCCAATTTCGGCGCCGAGAATATCCTGGTTCAGATAAACCCGGAACATGGATGTCATAAATGTTTCCTGTATAATCCTGGACACCCGTTTGGAATAGGCACTTGCCACAACGGTGGTGGGTTTATTCTTAGCGACTTCTTCGGCATGGCTTGGGCCGGTCAATACTCCGATCTGGTCTTCAAGAATAACCCCATCAAAGATATCCACAAGAATTTGAGATGGGGTCATCAGTGTATCCTGCTCTATCCCTTTCGCCACAGAGACAATGATTTCCGTACCCCGTAAAAAAGGTCTCATTTTCAGTGCAACTTCCCTGATTGCATGGGTCGGGGTAGCAATAACAATCATTTCAGCTCCTTTGATGGACAACTCAATATTATTTACTGCAGTCACTGTCTGGGGGAGCTCGAGATCGGTTATGTAGAGAGGATTTTTTTGATATTTATTAATACCGTCTGCAACTTCCGGTTCTCTCGCCCAAA
Source organism: Balneolaceae bacterium (assembly GCA_007123715.1). Classification (GTDB taxonomy): domain Bacteria; phylum Bacteroidota; class Rhodothermia; order Balneolales; family Balneolaceae; genus Rhodohalobacter. Next base: position 17,667 of record SKKO01000184.1, read on the forward strand.
TGGATACTTCATATCCCTTGCCGCCCAGCAGCGAGGCCAGTGCCGTACCAAAACTACCCGCACCGATAATGCTGATTTTTTTCATGAAGCAGCCTGCTTTTCGTTGATTTTTCCCTGCGAAGGTTTAAATGATTTAACCCGGTTCTCTGTACCCTGAAACAGCCGTTTAATATTGCCGCTATGTTTAACAACAATTCCGATCGCCACTACACTGCTGAAGAGTATGATGCTCCCGTCGATATCCCAATCGAGGCCATAGCGCATGGTAAGCTGTGAAAAAGGATAAATTAATGCTCCTGCAATAGAACCGAGGGAAACGTACCGGGTTGCGAACATCACAATCAAAAATAACGCCAGTGAAATACTGATGGATACAGGTTCAATGCCATATAACATCCCACACGCCGTTGCAGCACCTTTACCACCGCTAAATTTTGCATAAACAGGAAACATGTGCCCCATTACAGCAGCTACCCCTGCAAATATCACCAGCATGGAATCCACTTCCCAGTTGGCATAGAGCGATACAGGGCCATCTCCAATAAACCATGCAATCTGGCTGATTACCGTAGTACAGAGAAGGCCTTTGCCAAAATCAAACAGGAGTACCAGTGTCCCTGCTTTCCATCCAAGAATTCTGAAGGTATTCGTAGCCCCGGCATTACCGCTTCCGTGTTCGCGGATATCAATATTATAGAAAATTTTCCCTGTCCAGAGAGAGCTTGGTATAGCTCCTATCAGGTAACTAATCAGTACAACGACGAATAGTGACAGCATTGGGAACGATTCCGTTCAGTATTAATTTTCATAAAAATAGCAAAATGAAAAGGGAGAACCGAACAACACCAGAAAATTATTTACACATGTCTTTCGGCGTGATAAGAAGAGCGAACAAGCGGCCCGCTCTCAACATGTTCAAGACCTAATGCCTCTCCAATCTCCTTGTATTCTGCAAACTGCTCCGGATGAACCCATTCCATTACAGGGTGGTGCATTTTTGTAGGCTGCATATATTGCCCTATCGTCAATACATCCACATTATGATCCACACAATCCTGCATCAACTCGATCACTTCTTCGCGGGTTTCACCGAGGCCAACCATAATTCCGGTTTTGGTACGCAGGCCTTGTTCTTTGCATCTTTTAAGAAGTTCAAGAGAACGCTCATATTTAGCCTGCGGACGCACATGCCGGTAGAGACGGGGTACGGTTTCGAGGTTATGGCTTAACACATCCGGGGGGGTATCAATCACAATTTGGAGGGCCTCCCATACACCGCGAAAATCCGGAATGAGTGATTCGATTGTTACACCCTCAATGGATTCCCTTAGTATCTTGTGACACTCTGCAAAAATAGGAGCGCCGCCGTCACTTCTTTCATCGCGGTTAACGGATGTAAGAACTACGTGCCTCAGTTTCATTTTTGCAGCAGCATCTGCAACCCTTCGCGGTTCATCCCAGTCGAGCCCCTGTGCCGGCCTGCCGGTTTTTATAGCACAAAATGAACATGAACGGGTACAAACATCCCCTAAAATCATGAACGTAGCGGTACCGGCACCCCAGCATTCACCCATATTCGGACATCGGGCTTCCGAACAAACAGTATTCAGGTTGTTCGTCCTGATGGTTTCTGCAACTTCTTTAAATTTTTGACCGGATGGAAGCTTTACTCTGAGCCAGTCAGGCCGGCGATCTCCCGGTGTACTTCTTTCTACTACGTTGAGTTCTTTGATCATGATAATATTTTGTGCGATATAGCCTGCATTCCGTGGTTACCAAAGGTAAGGATTTTACATGTAGGGTTCAGAAAACGGCTTAAATTTCTTTATTAAGTTATTCATCATTTATTGATGTAGCCGGCAAGTATGGATAAACATTTGATACCCTGTTGATTTTAACATCAAACACCTCTGAAAAGTGCCTGATAAGTCTGTCTTTCACCTCATTGATATTCATTTTCCGATTTAAAATTTTTGATAAACTGGTCACGGATTTATTTTTAATTCCACACGGGATGATGTGGTCAAAGTATTCAAGATCGGTATGTATGTTGAATGCGAACCCATGCATGGTTACCCATCGTGAACACCGAATGCCCAGGGCACATATTTTTTCATCATTCACCCAGACCCCTGTCAATTTATCTATTCGATCGCTTTTTATTCCATAATCCGAAAGTGTGCGGATAATCACTTCTTCAAGATAACGGAGGTATTTGTGAATGTCAGTGAAGTACCTGTCCAGATCAAGGATAGGATAACCCACAATCTGCCCCGGGCCGTGGTAGGTTATGTCGCCTCCCCTGTCTATGTTTACAAATTCAGCATCGATTTCTTTGAGTTCATTGAATCCCTTGAGCAAATGTGAAGATTTTCCACTCTTCCCCAGAGTATAGACATGCGGATGTTCAACTAAAAGCAAGCTGTCATTTTTCTGATAATCGGATATTATCCCGTTTCGCAACTTCAGTTTCTGGGTAATCAGTTCATTCTGAATACTCTTTTGCAGCTCCCATGCGTTATGATAGGGCTGTGTACCAAGGTCATGTACATCAACTATTACAGGCATGGACACAAGATAATCAAAAAAATGAAAAGTGGGTTTAATCAAAAACCCACTTCCCGGTGTCCTGTCTCCTTCAACTACTAACGAGATTTCTTTTTTAATTACGTTCTGATGATAAATATAACCGGCAGGTGATATTGTACCCTCACCGGCCTGCCACGCTGCATACCGGGTACAAATTTCATTTTAGAAACAACCCTGATAGCCTCTTCATCGCAGCCACCGCCAATTCCCCGAATCACAATTGGGTTCTCAGGTTCACCTCTTTCATTTACGATAAATTGTACAACTACCCTTCCCTGGATATTGGCCCTCAAGGCCATTTCCGGATATCGCACCTCATTCTGCAAAGCCTGCAACCCGCCAATGAGCACCGGCATTTGTTCCACTATCACAAAGAATCCCTCTTCAGGCTCTTCAAATTCTTCTTCCTTTGCAGGGGGGGGAGGCGGAGGAGGCAAGGCCAAAAAACTGTCAAACCGTAATTCAGCATCGATCACGATATCCACATCTTCAATAATTTCATAATTCGGCACAGCAACCGGCACAGGTGGCCTTGGTGGGGGCGGAAGCATTTCTCGCTGCTCGGTCTGAACGATTTCCTCTATTTCAACTTCTTCCTGTTCAACAACGGCAATCCTTTCCGGTGGTGTAATAGCAATCTCAACTCTGAAAAGAATCGTTAGAAGGATGAGTGCTAACAATAATCCGGTTTCAAGGAGTATGATGTAGTAGTTACGAAGGTTTGATTCCGGCCTTCTTTTTATCTCGTGGTTGGGTATCCGTTTATCTTTCATGGCCTTTCACCTCACTTTTCATTAGTAGTAGGCTGATAGACATTGGAGTAAAAAGACCATCTATCTATGATAAAATTAGAGATAGATTATTAAGATTAGATGAGTAATTCATTTAAAAAACAAAATAATTATGAAAAAATTTAATTTGACATAATATTAGAAAGCAAATAACGTCTCTGGCTAAAGGCACCCCTCCGCTGTTTTTTTCCCTTAGCCTTATTAGCGACGAGATATCGCTTCGCAGGATAAAAAGAGTAGCTTGGTGATAATAGGGATCAACAGAAGGTATTTCACATTTTTAGGGGGAAAATGGGCTCATTCCTGAGCCCATTTTACGGTGTCCTGTCTCCTTCAACTACTAAAGTTTTTTCAACAGGAATACTTTTTAACTCCTGATCATAAAAATTACGGGCAGGTTGTATTGAACTCTGACGGGCCTGCCACGCTGCATTCCAGGCTTGAATTTTGCTCGGGACACTACTCTGATGGCCTCTTCATCACAGCCACCCCCAATACCTCTGATTACATTTGGGCTCTCTACTTCACCTCTTTCATTCACAATAAACTGTACATAAACGCGTCCCTGAATATTTGCCCGCAGTGCCCTTTCCGGGTAACGGACTTCTCTTTGAAGTGCTTCCAGCCCACCAATTAATTCAGGCATCTGCTCAACAAGAATGAAGAAACCATCTTCAGGTTCAGCCTCTTCTTCCTGTTGCGGAGGAGGCGGGGGCAACGCCAACTGGCTGCCAAAATCAAGCTCTGCGTCAATCATGATATCGATATCTTCGATAATCTGATCATTTGGAACCGGAACAGGTACCGGCGGCCTTGGCGGCGGCGGAGGGGTTTCCTGCTGTTGTGTTTGTATTATTTCTTCCATTTCAACTATTTCCTGCTCATCCATATAGATGACTTCTGCCTCGGATGCGCGGAAATCTATCCGTACAAGTGCCGTCAAAATCAATAATGTGAGAATGAGGCCCGTTTCGAGCAGAATGGTATAGTAGTTACGAAGATTTGCTTCAGGCTTTCTTTTTATCTCGTAGTTTGGCTTGAGTCTTTGGTCTTTCATGATCTCTGACCTCTCTAATTAGTAATTAATGTTAGGAGACTATCTTTCTTTATTTAGTAAGATAAAGTCCGATTGTAAATTTCCTGTGTGTATTTCAGTTTTTTTTATCTTTTTATCGCTTTTTATAATATAACGAAACCAAGGAAATTTTGTGTCAAAAAAAGTACATTTTGTTTCAGAAAAGCGGTTTTTTTGACCGGTTCACCATAGCCGGAAAAGAGTAATACCGAATGAATTTAGCAGCCTCATGATTTCTACTTAAGAAGATTCCATTTGTAGAATAAATACATTTAATAATTCATGATTTTTGCAGATTTTTACAAATTTATTTTTTCCGATCTATAAATATGAGCCGGGTTGCCGCACACAAAAAAAGGCGGATATAAATATACCCGCCTCTTATTTTGAACGTCGTTTATCTGAAGGTTGTAATAATATGGTTTATCCGTTAGTCCATATATTTTCTCAATTCTGTTACTTCCCGGGCTTTGTACCAAGATGAACCCCTTCGCCATACGCCTCTGCAACGGCTTCCATGACTGCTTCGCTCATGGTTGGATGCGGATGAACAGCACTCATTATTTCATGACCTGTCGTTTCGAGATCACGGGCAACCACAGCTTCAGCAATAAGCTCTGTTACATGTGAACCAATGATGTGGCAGCCAAGCCACTCTCCATATTTTTTATCAAAAATGACTTTTACAAAGCCTTCTTCGTGGCCAAGTCCGGCAGCTTTACCACTGGCTGAAAACGGAAATTTGCCCACTCTCACATCGTATCCTTCTTCTCTGGCCTGTTTCTCAGTCAAACCAACTGATGCAATTTGCGGCTCACAATAAGTACATCCCGGAATATTTTTGTAATTAACAGGTGCAGGCTTTTTGCCCGCAAGCAGTTCTGCAAGTACAACTCCTTCATGCGAGGCTTTATGGGCCAGCCAGGGGGCACCAATCACATCACCAATGGCAAAAATATGATCAGCTGTGGTCTTGTATGTTTTCTTATCCACTATAATCGCTCCTTTTTCGGTATCCACACCGGCTTTATCAAGCCCGATTCCTTCAATATTTCCTGTTACCCCTACAGCGGATACAACAACATCTGCTTCAACTTCTTCATTACCATTTTTTGTTTTGATGGTCACCTTCACTCCCTTGCCTTTCTTCTCTACTTTTTCAACAGAGCTTTCAGTAAAAATGCTGATCCCTTTTTTCTTGTAGATTTTTGCAAGTTCTTTGCCAATGTCTTCATCTTCCACCGGCACCAGTGTTTTTTGCAACTCTACAAGAGTCACTTCAGTCCCAATGGAGTTATAGAAATAAGCAAACTCAACTCCAATAGCCCCCGCACCGATAATCACCATTTTTTTAGGCTGGGACTCGAGTTGCATGGCACGTTCTGAATCGATGATCATCTTCCCGTCAATTTTCAGACTGGGAAGTTCTCTCGGCCGCGCGCCGGTTGCGATAATAAAATGTTTGGCTTTAATGGTTTCGATTTCTTTTCCCTTATCGTCCTGCACTGACAATTCTTTTGCAGATTTAAAAACACCCTTGCCATTTATCACTTCAATTTTGTTTGCTTTCATCAAAAACTGAACGCCCTTACTCATTTTATCGGCTACTTTTCGGCTACGTTTAATCATTGCATCAAAGTTTGCAGAAAACTCCTTGACATCGATACCATAATCGGCCGCATGTGAGATTGACTCAAATACTTCTGCCGACCGTAACAAGGCTTTTGTAGGAATACAACCGATATTCAAGCAAACACCTCCCAAGAAACGCTTCTCTACAACAGCCGTTTTAAATCCAAGCTGAGATGCCCTTATTGCAGCTACATATCCGCCTGGCCCTGTTCCAATTACACAAACATCATATTCTTTTGCCATGATGACCTATTTATTTAAAAATTCAATTGATTTAACATTCTGACGCTTACCTTTGACTAAAAGTCGGCTCGCTATATAATTGATGCTATTTAAGGTAAGGAATCTACAGAAGATTTTTAAGCACGAACCCAAAATTCAGATTATCAACCATGGATAATTCCAGAATATGGTTCACTCATTATTGATAATTAATCTGACTTTGTTGATTTGCGTGGGACTGTTGAGTATTCTGCTACACAGAATGCTGAGTGCGCCCAGAGGGGTCGGGGCCGGAAAAGGCACCAGTTTACGACGCGCTGACCTGTCCTGAAGGGATCCCTTTGATACGGAACTGATCAGTGTAGCTAAACCTGCCCTCACTTACTCTGTTAATCGGTTCATCCGTTCGTCTGTTCCTCCGTTTTTCAGGGGCTTTCCAAGCCGGAGAAGCTCTCCGGCCTACGTTAAGGAGGCCGCTAATTTTGCCCAAAAGCATCCAACAACAAGTCCCATTAATCTTAATAATGGTCAAAATCGCCGCGTTTTTTTCTCATGAAATAATCTTTGGTGGCCTCAATTACTTTTGGTGCCAGTAAAAGGGTTGCGAGCATGGTAGGTATGGCCATCAATGCAAACATCCCATCTATAAGATTCACCACAAGATCAATAGATGTGATGGAACCAAGAAAAATGGCGAAGATATAGAAGTAATTATAATAGTGTTTTCTGTGGGCACCACCCAGAAAATTGAGGCATTTGGTACCATAGTAAGAGTATGTGAACATTGTTGTAATACTGAAAATAAATACACACACAATAAGCAGATAGGGGCCAACCACCGGGATGCCGGTCTCGAATGCCCTGGCCGTCATTGTAACACCATCTACACTGGTGTCAGTCCAGGCACCTGTCATCAACAGCGCAAGTGCGGTCATTGAACAAATAAGAAGAGTATCGATGGCCGGTTCAAGCATCCCCACCAGGCCTTCACGAACCGGCTCCCGTGTTTTGGCAGCCCCGTGCGCCATCGCTTCAGTACCAATTCCCGCTTCGTTTGAAAACGCACCGCGTCGTATTCCCATCGAAATCATATATCCGAGAGCCCCGCCCAAGGCTGCTTCTTCACTGGCAAAGGATCCTTTAAACGCATCAGTCACGATGAGGCTGAGATAAGTTGGGACATCGGCAAAATTCGTAATAATGATATATACAACCGTAAAAATGTAAATGAGTACCATTAACGGAACCAGCCGGGCAGCCACATGGCCAATTCGTTTTATCCCTCCAAAAATAACCAGTGACACCAATAGAACAAGAACAATACCGATAATAATATCCGATAAGCGAAATCCCGTTTCCGTGAGAAAAGTGCCGGATAATATCATGGTATGATATCCGAGCAGTCCGTTTTCGGCCAGCATGGTATCTCGAATGATCTGGGTAAGCTGATTTGACTGGAAAATGGGTGTACACCCGATCAGACCGGCCAGGCTAAAAAAAATGGCGAGTGGTTTCCATTTTTTCCCAAGACCTTCAACGATATAATACATGGGCCCGCCTTGAATTTTACCGCTCGTATCTTCTCCGCGATACATAATAGAAAGGGTGCAGGTAAAAAATTTGGTTGCCATTCCAACCAGCGCAGTAACCCACATCCAGAAAATGGCGCCCGGACCGCCCAGTCCCAATGCGATCGCCACCCCGCTGATGTTACCCATCCCCACTGTTGCAGCCAGTGTGCTGGAAAGTGCCTGAAAATGATTGATCTCGCCCGGAGCGTTCGGGTCTTCATACTTACCCGACAATACCTGAATCCCATGAGTGAAATGACGATAGGGTATAAAACGGCTGTAGAAAAGAAAGAATACACCACCACCTACAAGTAATACGAGCAGAGGAGTTCCCCATGCATAATTCGCAAATGCTACAAGAGTCTGTTCAATATATTCCAGGGAAAGCCTCGTTTTTATTTAAAGAATTTTTTTCTACAGCGGGATCCGGAAATTAAAACGTTCCGGATTTACCCCTGAATAATATCTTAATGAGTTTCAGTTAAATCAAAAAGATTTTTAATCTGCCCGCTATAAATTTAAAATTACTTAGATGATCATTTTTTGAACTTCATCCATCCTGGCATAATTAATGAAGTCGATCATCGGCGGCTCAATATTGCTGTTTCTGAGAAAAATGGCAATTTGGGCTCTGTGGTGTTGCCCATGTATAATAAGATGGTTACAGATTTGCCAGATCGAATTTCTATACTCCATCCCCTTTGAATTATTGTACTCAATAATGGCATCCAATTTAACATCGTGATCCCCCACCAAATCTATCCACATTTGAGCAGCTTTTTTGGCTTTGGGTTTTAAATCCTGTTTGTCATATTCTGTCCAGATATCAAGATCTGCATCAGCTGAGTATTCAACTACCCGGCTGTACCAGATTTTTTGTGCATTGATAATGTGTGACAGAAATGCCGTACAGGCGCTCTGCTCTTTAAAGGGTGCATGCTCCATAAATAAATCTGCCAGCCGCCGGGTGCACCAAAAATCGAACTGGAAGAGTTGTTGAAGTTTTTGTCGTTCGTCCATATATATTATATTTAGATATTTAGTCCGTAGTATCGTGAAATTCCACTTAATATAAATTGCACACTGATGGCCAGAGCAATAAAGCCCATCAGGCGTGTCATTACATTCAGGCCGGTTGGCCCGATGTATCTTGCCGATATCGGCGCAAGCCGCAACAACCCGTATGTAATACCTGCCACAAGCAGTACAGAAGCCCCATTCAACAGATAATCAGTAATTCTTTCAGCCTGCGTTGCAAATCCTATTACCACGGCAATACTCCCAGGCCCTGATAACAACGGTAACGCAAGCGGACTGAATGAAATATCCTCTTTTTCTTTGGCAGCGGCTTCATCCTCATCGGTTAGTTTTCTTCCTCCTGTTTCAGGATTCAACATGGAATATGCGGCTCTCATGATAATTAATCCACCTGCAATTCGAATTCCTGCCAAAGAAATGCCAAAAAAACTCAAAATAAATGTCCCGATCAGTAAAAACGTGATCAAAACACCCATCATGTATAAACTTGCCTTCTTCGCTGTCTGAATTCTATCCCTCTCACTGAATCTCTCGGTAAGTGACAGAAATATTGGCATGGCTGCCAGCGGATTCACCACAGAGAACAGGGATGTGAAACTTGCAAATAACAGGCCTGCCATTCCCACCACCGTAACTGTGTGCTCGGGAATGGCTTCGGATATCAACTCAATCATACCTTAAAGATAGAGAGGATTTATACAATTGTGAATGATGAAATTCTCTGAAAACCGGTTACAATTTATTTATATTTTTTTCGTGCAATATTTCAAAAAACCGAATTTAAATGGATACAAATAATATACTGGAAAATGTTACAAGCCTGATTGAAGGCGAGGGAACCAGAAATGAAAAATTACAGGCTATTTGCAAGCTGCTTGATGAGCGCGTGGATGTCTTTAACTGGACCGGTTTTTACCTGGTTGCCAGCGACGAAGAGAGAATGCTGGAACTCGGGCCATATGTGGGGGAGGAAACCGACCATACACGTATTCCTTTCGGAAGTGGTATATGCGGTCAGGCCGCCGAAACCCTCGATACGTTTGTTGTTCAGGATGTAAGCAAAGCCAATAATTATCTCGCCTGCAGTTTGGATGTGAAATCGGAAATTGTTGTCCCGATCATGAAAGAAAATAATTTTGTGGGAGAACTCGATATTGATTCTCATACCCTTAATGCAATCACACCCGAATTGCAGGAATTATGCGAAGAAATCTGCCGCAGGCTCCCGGTAATTTTTTAACCCGGATTATTCACAAAGCTCCTCTTTTGTCCCGTCTAGCGCTCATCTTTTCCCCACGCAGTGATATTTCGTTGTGCGCAAGGCGAAGGGGAGTACTGAACACCGAATATTGAAGTTTCGAAGAGATGTCAATCCCTGGATTGACAGTGAGGCAACTGAATACGATGAACAAAAAAAGCTAAAGCTACCTTCACATATTTCCCGAGGGATCGGTACTGCGAAAATCACGCAGCTGATAATCGGTTATTCCGTTCATCTGTTATTCTGTTATTCAGCTCGTGGCTAAAAACTACCTGCCTTCTATTAGCCGGGGACCCAAATCGCAAACTGTTAATGTGAGTCCCTCTTTACCTCACTGCCTGACTTACCCCGAAGAAAATCAAGATCGGCGCCCAGGTGTGACTGCTGCACGTGTTTTTGATAAAGATTCCAATAGCCCCGGTCCATATGCATGGCCAACGGTTTCCAGGATTTTCGTCTCTCTGCCAGCTCTTCATCCGACACATGCAGAATCAGCTTCCGTCCGGGCACATCCAGCTCGATTATATCGCCGTTTTGAACCAGTGCCAGGGTGCCGCCATCGGCCGATTCAGGTGAAACGTGAAGCACAGCTGTTCCAAATGCTGTACCGCTCATGCGTCCGTCTGAAATCCGCACCATATCCGAAATTCCCTGCTCCAGAATTTTTTTTGGCAGGCCCATGTTACCAACCTCCGGCATACCTGGATAACCTTTCGGCCCTACGTTTTTAAGTACCAATATATCATCCGGCTTCACATCCAGGTCAGGATCGTTAATAAGCTCCTTGTATTCTTCTATATCCTCGAACACTACAGCCCGGCCTTTATGAGTAAGCAGATCGGGAGAAGCGGCAGAAGGTTTCATCACCGCACCAAATTCGGCAAGGTTCCCTTTTACAATTGCCAGGCCGATCTCTTCTTTGAATGGTTTGCCGAAAGTGGAGATCACATCCCGGTTATAGCACGGAGCATCAGCGTACAACTCATTTATTGAACTGCCTGCTGCGGTTATGATATCCGAATGGAGTACCGGAAGAAGCTCTTTCATAATAGCAGGCAATCCCCCTGCATAATAGAAATCTTCCATAAAGTGTTCGCCGGATGGCTGAAGATTTGCCAGCAAAGGGATATTCCGTGATAGTTCATCAAAATCACTTAGATCCAGTTCAACTCCTATACGCCCCGCAATGGCCAGCAGGTGAACCACAAAATTGGTAGAGCCACCGATAGCAGTATTGATTTTGATGGCATTTTCAAATGCCTCACGGGTTAAAATATCCGAGAGTTTCCGGTCTTCATTTACCATTTCAACAATACGCATGCCGGAATGATGCGCAATCAGTTTACGCCGCATATCAGGCGCAGGGATGGCCGCGTTGCCGGGCAGTGATAAACCCAACGATTCCACCATACATGCCATCGTACTGGCGGTTCCCATCACCGCGCAATGGCCATCACTCCGGCACATGGCCCCCTCAGCCTCTTCCATCTCTTCAAATGTCATTTCGCCGGTTTTCACTTTATCGGCAAACCTCCAGCCATCACTGGTACTTATACTGGCACCTCTGAACTTCCCTGTAAGCATGGGTCCGCCTGAAACCACGATTGATGGCAGGTCTACACTGCATGCCCCCATTACAAGACTGGGTGTGGTTTTATCGCAGCCGCAAAGTAATACCACACCGTCAACAGGATTGGCCCGGATCGATTCTTCCACATCCATACTGGCAAGGTTACGATAGAGCATGGCCGTGGGCTTCATCAGTGTCTCACCGAGCGACATAACCGGAAATTCAACAGGAAAACCGCCGGCCTCAATAACTCCATCGCGCACAGATTGCGCCAGGTTACGGAAATGGGAATTGCAGGGAGTAAGCTCCGACCATGTATTGCATATTCCAATCACAGGCTTATCTTTAAAATAGTGATTCGGAATTCCAGCTTTTTTCATCCAGGCCCGGTAGATAAGACCATCTTTTCCTTTTTTCCCAAACCATTCTGTGCTTCGGAGCTTTTTTCCTTTTTCTGCCATAATTCATTCTTCTTAAATTTTTCCGGTAGCCTTAAACTAAACACTCATCTACAATATAGGCTTATCAGGATTTAATCATAAAATGATAAAATGTAAAATAGCGTTGCTTTACATTTTGCGGAAAAGGCCTCATTCGAAAACATCCGGATAGGCGACTATTATCATGTCAAGAGTAAAATAGCATGCTATTCTCAATTATCCGTAAACTTGCCTGTATATCGGGAAAACGGATGTGTATTCTGATTAAATCAACTGCCGAAGTGAATTATAGTAGAATATATGCAGCAGGATGTATAATATAGAGATATTGAATCGGGATTTCTCTCAAATGGCACTGTTTGAATATCATAACATGGGTATCTGCCATTAAGAGTATTTCTGCTTCGTTGATTTTTTTGCCCAATCAATTTAATTCTATCAATATGGAACAAAACAGATTGCATTGGCCGGCATTCGATAAATGCCTGATCAACTCACTTCTCTGGTTGATCTTCATCCTATTCACATTTACTCCCATTCATGCCCGGCAATTAACCGCTGAACAGTTACGAATAGAGTACAGGGATAACCCAGTAGGGATGGATGAAGCCCAGCCCCGTTTTTCATGGATTATCCAAAGTGACCTCAATAATATCGAACAGGTTGCCTACCAGGTACAGGTAGCAATGGCAGAATCTGATTTTGATACAACTGAACACCTGACATGGGATACAGGAAAGGTAGAGTCGGGCCAGTCTATTCAGAAAAAATATAACGGGCCTCAGTTGGAACCGCGAACCCGATATTTCTGGAGAGTTCGCATATGGGATAATCACAACAGAACATCGGATTGGAGTGATGCCGCTTACTGGGAAACGGGATTACTGAATCCGGAAAACTGGCACGCTTTATGGATAGAACCCGACATTGAAGAGGATATATCCGGTTCACCGCCGGCACCCATGCTGCGCAGAGAATTCAGATTGGATGGCAGCATTGAACGAGCCAGGGCGTATGTAACTGCGCATGGTGTCTATGAAATGGAAATCAATGGCAAGCGGGTGGGTAACCAGGTTTTTAGCCCGGGCTGGACAAGTTATCAAAACCGGCTGCAATATCAGACGTATGATGTTACCGGCCTGCTTCATGCCGGCGATAATGCGGTTGGTGTGATGCTTGGTGACGGCTGGTTCAGGGGATACATCGGATGGAGTGACCAGCGAAATTACTATGGCGACACACTGGCACTTTTGATGCAGATGGAGATCACCTACCATAACGGCGAAACTGAAATCATAACTACAGACGCAAACTGGAAAGCGTCAACAGGGCCAATTCTTAAATCCGATATTTATAACGGTGAGTTCTATGATGCAAGGCTCGAAAAAGATGGCTGGTCAATGCCCGGCTTTGATGACAGCGATTGGGCAGGAATCCGGATCGCGGATCATGATAAATCGCGCCTGCTTGGCCAGCAGGCACCACCGGTACGAAAAATTCAGGAGCTGAAACCCAGGGAAATTTTCGTGACACCCGGCGGAGACACGGTTGTGGATATGGGACAAAATATGATTGGGTGGATCCGGTTCCAGGTTGAAGGGCAAGCTGGCACAAAAGTTATACTCAGACACGCTGAAGTGCTCGACCGACACGGAAATTTCTATACAGATAACCTGAGAGGCGCCGATCAGACAAACACATACATCCTGAAAGGGGACGAAATTGAGACTTGGGAACCACGCTTTACTTTCCAGGGATTTCGTTATGTGGCTATTGACGGTTACCCGGGAGAGCTGACTGCCGATGATTTGACCGGTATCGTTTTGCATTCCGATATTGAGCCTTCCGGACATTTTCAGAGTTCAAACGAATGGATAAACCGGCTTCAGCATAATATTATCTGGGGACAAAAAGGAAATTTTCTGGATGTGCCAACCGACTGCCCCCAGAGGGATGAACGGATGGGATGGACAGGAGATATACAGGTATTTGCAGAAACGGCAAACCTTTACATGAATACCGCTTCCTTTCTCACAAAATGGCTCGCCGACCTTGAGGCTGACCAATTTGATGACGGTAGAATTCCTCATGTGGTGCCGAATGTTCTGGGTAGCAATTCAGGCGGTGCATCAGGCTGGGCTGATGCGGGTGTGATCGTTCCATGGACACTATACCAGTCATTTGGCGATCTCCGGATTCTTGAGCGCCAATATGAGAGCATGAAAGCATGGGTCACCTATATGGAGCAACGTGCTGCCCGAAACGAAAATATCTACCTGTGGGAAAGTGATTTTACCTTCGGCGACTGGCTCTCTTTCAATACCACAAGATCTGATTATCCCGGTGCTTTTACAGACAAAGATCTGATCAATACCGCTTTTTTTGCCCATTCTTCCAACTTGTTGAGTAAAGCTGCCGGGCTGCTGGGCAAGGATGATGATGAGGTTTATTATGCTGATCTGTTTGAAAGTGTAAGGAAAGCCTTTCAGAATGAATATGTAACCCCGGGCGGGCGGGTGCTGTCGAATACCCAGACAGCCTACCTGCTGGCACTTAGGTTTGGCCTACTTTCCGATACCCAAATCCCGGCGGCAATCAGCCATCTCACCGGGGCAGTGAATATGCACGGCCATCTGACCACAGGGTTTCTCGGCACACCCTACCTGAACCCTATATTAAGCGAATTTGAACAAGACGATCTCGCCTACCGCCTTTTACTGAGAAAAGATTATCCTTCCTGGCTATATCCTGTTACCATGGGTGCCACCACAATTTGGGAACGCTGGGACGGCATCAGGCCCAATGGCACGTTCCAGGATGAAGGCATGAACTCCTTCAACCATTATGCATACGGAGCCATTGGGGAATGGCTTTTCAGTAACGTAGCCGGAATAAAAATAGCAGAGCCTGGTTATAAAAGGTTTCGGATTAGCCCGTCTCCCGGTGGTGGTTTGAGCCATGCAAGGGCATTTCTAAACTCTCCATACGGATTTATCGAATCATCATGGGAAATAAATGAAAATGAATTCTCTCTTGAAGTGGAAGTGCCGGCTAATACCCTGGCAGAAATATCCCTCCCATCTGCTTACCACAGCAGTATCCGGTTGAACGGCAGGCCTTTATCCGGGTCCGAAGAAATCAGATATTCAGAACTGTCTGGTCAGGATGTACTTGTTGAGGTTGGATCAGGACGGTACATCTTCCAATATCATTCAGACATACTTACGGAGGCTTTCCAAAGCCGGGAAACTGGCGAAGAACTATTGCAAAAAGAACCTCTGCGCCCTGATGATGATCTGGCCCTGCTTCTGACGGAAAAAAATATACGATCATTATTCTATGATCATTTTCCGGTACTGGTACAATCACCCTGGCTTAGCCAGGTGATGGGTTTTCCGGTTGATGTGGCACTTAACAGCTTACCGGAAGGGTTCGAAATAAGCCGTTTAGATTACGAGGAGTTTATGTCAGAATTAGAAAAATTTCTATCTGATTAAATCATAATCATCAAAAAGGCCTTTCAGGTAGTGGTCATCAAAGCTACGAAGGTATTAATCACACACCATAATGAAATCCAGCAGAAATGAAAATAAACAGAAGAGACTTTATCAAACGAACAGGGCTTACAGCCGCAGGAGCCGGTCTGTTTTCAATCATACCGTCAACCGCCCGGAGTAAAAGACCAGCACCAAGTGATCAGATTAACGTCGCACTGATCGGCTGCCGAAATCACGGTTATTCAATACTGAGAGATCATCTTAATAATGATGATGTAAATTGTACGGCCATGTGTGATGTGGATGAGAATATTCTCAACGAACGGGCAGCAGCTGTAAAAGAGGTTTATGGACAGGAACCGAAACTGTATAAGGATTTCAGAAAAATGCTGGAGCAGGATGATATTGATGCAGTTATTATCGGCACCCCCGATCACTGGCATTGTCTCAATTTTGTATACGCCTGCCAGGCCGGTAAAGATATTTACGTTGAAAAACCGCTGGCAAATACAATAGGTGAATCGGCTATTATGGTGAAAGCGGCAAAGCGCTATGGGCGTGTGGTACAGGTAGGCCAACAGCAGCGCAGCAACAGGGCTTTTTTGGAGACTGTTGATCTGATTAAAAACGGCGCAATCGGCAAACTTCGCAAAGTGAATATCTGGGCTAACTTCAATTACGGACTCGGTGCTGCCCCTGCCGAAGACGGGCCCGTACCCGACGGAGTGGATTATGACATGTGGCTGGGTCCAGCACCCGAACGTCCGTTCAACAGGGCACGTTTTCACGGGTCATGGCGCCATTTCTGGGATTACGGTGGCGGCCTGTTTTCTGACTGGGGCGTGCACTTGCTGGATATTGCCCTATGGCCTGACAATATTTTGAATGGACCTTCTACAGTAATGACCTATGCCGGCGATACATCAGGCCAGTCGCGTATGCGTGATACCTTCGACACCATGAACGTCGTGTACCCCGGGAAGAACTATGTGATACATTATGGTATGACCGCAGGTGTGCAGGAAGGACCCTGGGGTAAAATGTACGGCCTTGCTTTTGTGGGCGACAATGGCACTGTTGTGGTAAACAGAAACGGCTATGATTTGTACCCTGAATATGATCAAAGTGCCGGAGTACATAAAACCGAGCCGAAATCACTAAGCGGTACCAGAGAGTCGCACGGAGAGCACGTCAGGAATTTCCTGGATTGCATCAAAACACGGGAAACACCGGTTTGCACACCTGAGATGGGTTATGTTGCCGCTGTTCATACACATATAGCCAACATTGCGGGGCGGGTAGGCGAACCGCTACTTGAATGGGATGATGAAAAGATGCAATTTACCAACTGTGAAGAAGCCAATCGCCTGGTTATACCTGAGTACAGGCCGCCATGGACTCTTCCTCAAATATAGATAAACTTGCCGGCCAAGGGGAACATGTTTCCGACTGCCAATACCAAAACCAAAAACGAAACAGAAAAAATGGAAAATATCAGGCCATCTATCATACTAATTATATTGTTCATCATCTCTTTTTCTGCCTGTGGTGAACAGCAAAGGACAGAAGAACGTGCTATGCAGGCTGAAAGCGTGATTGCAGATAGCGGAAATGAATGGGTTCAACTCACCGAAATGCCTACTCCACGTTCTGAGATTGATGGGGTTATCTATGAAGGTGTAATCTATGTTGCCGGCGGATTTTTCAATGGAAATGAAACATCGGGCGCCTTTGAAGCTTATCACGTTGAAGAAGGCCGCTGGGAAGTGCTGCCGGATATGCCTCAGCCGGCACACCATCCCGCAGTTGCAGCCGCAGACGGGAATATATACGTAAGCGGCGGCTGGTATCAATTTGGTGAAATTCAGCAGAATGTATCCGCTTTCTGGGCTTACAGCATCGAAGACGGCGAGTGGTTTCAAAAAGCTGACATGCCTTATACAAGAGGCGCTCACAGGAAAATACACTTTGATGGCGCCATCTATGTGATTACCGGTGCAGGACCGGAACCGGGTGACATCCTTAGATATGATATTGAAAACAACAGCTGGGATGTTCTCGATGTAAAACTGGAGCGGACCCGTGACCATGCCGCTATCACGCTGGCCGGTGATCACCTCTTTATCATCTCCGGCAGAGGCGCCGGAACCGAACAGCCCAGAGTAGACCTTTTTAATCTGGCAACATATGAATTCCAAAGACTTCCGGATATCCCCACTCCTCGCGGAGGTCATACCGCCGAATATGCCAATGGCAGGGTTTATGTAGTTGGAGGCGAAGTTGGCGGTGACAACCCTTATGCATTAGAAAGTGTCGAAGTATATGATATTGAACAAGGCGAGTGGTTGAGCGGCCTGAACCTGCCATATTCCATACACGGACATGCAAGTGCGCAGCATAAAGGGAAAGTTTTCACCATCGGCGGAGCAACCGGTGCCTTCTTCGCTACTTTTGAGACACTAACAGGGAATAATTTTTCACTCGAAACAGAATCTGATTAATTCACAGTCAAAAATAAGACCCCTCATTAAACTTTTTAATAATTGGAAATATTGAAACCTTACGCATGCACCCGTAACAGCGGCTTTGACAAAAGTTTATGATCTTCATCGATACCCAACCTAAAATGTGCAAGAAACCTGCTCAATGATCACTGCCAAAGTCCGTAAACATTCAACCCGAAAATCATCATTACGAAAAATTATCCTTGTAAGCCTGCTCTGTTGCATTATTAATGTGAATTTAGCAGATGCTTTTCAGCAGGCTGCCGTTTCAGAATTTTCAGAAAGTACAGATAAAAAAATACATGAGATTCAACGCCCTGATATCAGAAGTGAACAAAAAGCCTGGACACGCTGGTGGTGGATGGGCAATGCTGTGACAAAAGAAGGGATCACTCATCAGCTCGAAAAAATGGCTGAAGCAAATTTTGGCGGTGTCGAAATTTCACCGATTTATGGTGTAGAAGGATTTGAAAGTACATCTGTTGATTATCTCTCTCCAGAATGGATGGATTTGCTTTCCCATACGGTTTCGGAGGGCAACAGACTGGGCATGCGCATTGATATGATCACAGGCACCGGATGGCCTTTTGGCGGCGATCATGTCACAACAGAAGATGCCGCACGGAGGCTCGTTACACAAACTTACAGGCTATCCGAAGGGCAAACGCTCCAAGAGCGTGTTCAGCTTTCAAACAGAAGAAACGCCGAAACAGCAGACCTTCACCTTCTGAAAGGGTACTCTTCTTCCGGACAAGCGGCTGACTTAACCTCTTTTGTAGATGATGCCGGCCGGTTAAACTGGACACCCGAACCCGGAAGCGGTAACTGGCAGCTGATCGCACTTTTCAATGATTGGACAAACATGCAGGTAAAACGTGCCGCTCCGGGTGCAGAGGGTCATGTGATGGATCCTTTTTCAGAAAAAGCACTCGAAAACTACCTGACACGGTTTGATGCGGCATTTGAACCGTACGGTAATCGAATGTTGCGGGCCTTTTTCAACGATTCGTATGAAGTGGAACGGGCAAACTGGACGCACGATTTCTTTGACCAATTTCAAAAATACCGTGGTTATGATCTTCGGAATTTCGTTGGCCTGTTTTTTGGAGTTCAGAGTGCAAATCATGGTTATGAGAATTATGAAACAACTCCAGATGAAATCCGACAGCGTATCAAAACCGACTTTCATCAAACCATTCACGACCTGGCCCTAAACCGGTTTGTAAAACCGTGGGTTGATTGGGCTCACTCGAAAGGCAGCCTTGCAAGAAATCAGGCTCACGGGTTCCCCGGTAATATTCTGGATATTTATGGCGCGGCTGATATTCCCGAAACGGAAATTTTTGGCCAGTCGCAGTTCAGAATACCCGGCCTGAGAAAAAATCAGGTTGTAAGCCATCGTGTGGATGCCCCTAACCCGCTTATCCTCAAGTTTGCCTCATCGGCCGCACACGTGGAGGGCAGGCTGCTCGCAAGTTCCGAAACAGC
>SKKO01000245.1 GCA_007123715.1 Balneolaceae bacterium
ACTTGTCGGGGCGACAGGATTTGAACCGCGAAGCACTGCTTCGCAACATCAACGATCAGATCTTAGTAGTGTGAAAATCTACCAGAAGAGTCGGTTATTCGAAAAACATGTTTTTCTGCACTTGTCGGGGCGACAGGATTTGAACCGCGAAGCACTGCTTCGCAACATCAACGATCAGATCTTTGTAGTGTGAAAAACTGCCAGAGGAGTCGGTTATTCTAAAAACATGTTTTTCTGCACTTGTCGGGGCGACAGGATTGAACCGCGAAGCACTGCTTCGCAATATCAACGATCAGATCTTTGTAGTGTGAAAATCTACCAGAAGAGTCGGTTATTCGAAAAACATGTTTTTCTGCACTTGTCGGGGCGACAGGATTTGAACCTGCGACCCCTCGGCCCCCAGCCGAGTGCGCTACCGGACTACGCCACGCCCCGAATCATCAGAATAAAAAAATACCAGTAATTGAATCGAATTACAATTTGAAAAGTCACATGTTTACAGATTAGTTTTACTGTCGATTTAGTACTCATTATCATTATCTTTTAATAATGTTCAATTTAACCTGAATTAAACCAAATCATGGCCTCATTCGATATTGTAAATGAAATCAACCACCAGGAAATGGACAACGCTGTAAATAACACGTTGAAAGAGGTATCAAGCCGATACGACTTTAAAGGAGTTCATGCCGAAATGGAATATCACAAAAAAGAAAACCGGATTCATTTTGTAGCCGCAGAAGGCATGAAACTGCGCGCCATGAAAGACACACTCATCAAACACCTTATCAAGCGAAACCTTGAGCCCAAGGCTCTTGAATACGGTGAGGATGAAGGTACCAGCCAGGGGCATGTGAAGATGAATGCCACCATAAAGGAGGGGATAGACCGGGAAACCTCGAAAAAAATCGTTAAAGAAATCAAAAACCTGAAACTGAAAGTACAGCCGGCTATCATGGAAGATCGCGTGCGCGTTACCGGCAAAAAAATTGATGAACTTCAGGAAATCATTCAGCATCTGAAGAGCAAGGATTTCGGAATACCTCTTCAGTATATTAATATGAAGTAAAATCAGGTACAGCCAGGATCCTAAAGTTGATTTTACAGGATTTTTAAAAAGGATCATCCTACATTACCGGTGTCATAAATCATATGACTTATCCGTCGCTTCATCGCTGATACGACACGACACGAACGTTAAAAAAGTTTGTAAATCTCCTGAATGATTATCGTTATGAATAACAAACAATCGCTTTTATTGCTGCTGATTTTTCTTCTGTTAACCATCACTGCAGGTGCACAGGACAGGTACATGGTTCCATCACAGGAACTGGTTGACCTTGTGGACGGTGCCCGGAATCCCTCTTTAAGTCTTTCGCCAGACCGCTCAGCTATTCTTTTGCAGCACGTTCCTTCGCTGCCTTCCATAGAGGAGCTGGCTCAGCCGGAACTGCGGCTTGCCGGTATCCGGATCAACCCAAACACAAACGGGCCAAGCCGGCCGGGATATTTTACGGGTTTCACCCTGCGCAATCTTGAAACAGGTACGGATCGTGACATTGAGGGATTGCCGGCAAATGCACGCATTACAAATGTGAGCTGGTCACCCGACAGCCGTTATATCGCTTTTCTTCTTACTACGGATAACAGCCTGGAACTGTGGATTGCCAATGCCGGGTATGCAACTGCCCGCAAACTGCTAAACCAGGGGGTAAATAATACCTACTACGGATCTCCCTTCAGCTGGCTTCAGGACAGTAACTCTTTGATTGTTCAGCTCGTGCCTGAAAACCGTGGAGATGAACCGGTTCAGCGTATGGTTCCGGCGGGGCCGGTGATTCAGGAAAATATCGGAGAGGCGCGTCCTGCACGAACTTACCAGGATCTGCTTCAAAACAGCCATGATGAAGAGCTTTTTGAATACTATTTCACTTCGCAGCTGTCGGAAGTTAGCATCGACGGTTCCATAAAACTGATTGGTGAACCGGCTGTTTATCGTTCTGCAGAACTTTCGCCGGATCAAAATTATATACTCATTAATAAAACTGAAAGGCCTTACTCATACAGTGTGCCTGCATTCAGGTTCCCGCAAAATATCCAGGTAGCCGATCGAAACGGAAACCTTGTTCACCAGTTTGCAGAGCTTCCTTTGGCCGATCGTGTCCCGATTGCTTTTTCAGCCACAACCGAGGGGCCGCGCAGCGTTAGCTGGCGAAACGATGCTCCGGCAACCCTGAGCTGGGTGGAAGCACTTGATGGTGGAGATCCATCCGTTGATGTTCCCAAAAGAGACCGGTTCCATACCCTTTCAGCTCCATTTAATACGGACCCTGAAATACAGATGGAACTTGAGTACCGCTATGCCGGATTGCAATGGGCTGAGGAAGGTTATGCATTAATCACCGAATTCTGGTACGCCGACAGGCACCGAAGAACATGGAAAATTTCACCGGATGACCCAACCGCTGAGCCTGTCCTCATTTTTGATCTGTCAACGGAAGATCGTTACAATGACCCCGGTACACCAGATATGCGCCGTTCACAATATGGTACCTGGGTTTTGAATACCACAAACCATGGCAATTCATTACTCATGACCGGAATCGGATCAACCCCTGAGGGAAATCGCCCCTTTCTTTCTGTTTTGGATCTTGAAACAAGAGAAACAGAAGAAATATGGAGATCGGAATCCCCTTATTATGAACAAATTCTTGCCCTGCTCGATCATGAAGGGACAAAATTGATCACAATCCGTGAATCGACAGACATACAACCGAACTTTTTTATCCGAAATACAGTCACAGGCGATATCCGACAGATCACCCATTTTGATCATCCCACCCCTCAGTTAAAGGATGTACATAAAGAGTTTATCCAGTATGAAAGGGAAGATGGTGTACAGCTTTCCGCTACTCTCTATCTCCCGCCGGATTACGATGCTGATGAAGATGGCCAGCTTCCTGTTTTGATCTGGGCCTATCCGCGTGAATTCAGGAGCGCAGATGCCGCCGGACAAGTAGCCGATTCGCCCTATCGATTTGCAGGAATGAGTCATTGGGGTCCGCATTTCGCACTTACCCAGGGATTCGCTGTGGTCGAAAATGCCACAATGCCGGTTGTGGGTGAAGGTGATGCCGAGCCAAACGACACGTTCGTTGAACAGCTGGTGATGAGTGCCCGTGCCGTAATAGATGAGCTCGAACGGCGGGGTGAGGGAGATCCCGATAGGGTGGCAATTGGCGGGCACAGTTACGGTGCTTTTATGACTGCAAACCTGCTGGCCCATTCCAGCCTTTTCAGGGCGGGTATAGCAAGAAGCGGCGCCTATAACCGGACACTCACCCCATTTGGGTTCCAGGCAGAACCCCGGAATTTTTGGGATGCATCCGATATCTATTTCGGTATGTCACCGTTTATGCATGCAGCAAAAATCGAAGCTCCCATCCTCTTTATTCATGGTGCTGAAGACAACAACTCCGGAACCTTTCCCATGCAGAGTGAACGGATGTATGCGGCTGTAAGCGGATTAGGCGGTACGGCCCGGCTTGTGATGCTGCCGGAAGAGAGCCACGGTTACAGGGCAAGGGAATCGGTATTACATATGCTGTGGGAGCAAGCTGAATGGCTGAACCGTTATGTGCGCGATATACAGGAGGTTGCTGCAGAATAAATTTCATCATGATTGCCGGTAGCCATGCCTGGCCGGCAATCAATGATTCAGCAGTTCCTTCACATATTCATTATCAGGATCCATCCTGAGAGCCTGTTCGTAGTAGCTGCGGGCTTTCGCTTCATGTCCTCCTTTTTTCATCAGGTCGCCCATCAAAATCCAGTTTTCCACATCGCGCGGATCGGTACGGATCCTGTCCAGAAGATAAGTAATCGCCTCATTACCTTTACCTGTCATAAGCTTATACAGAACAAGGTGGCGGTGTGCTGATGGCAGATTATCCAGTGCAATGGCCATCTCAAAATCCTCGTGTGCTTTTTCCAGGTCATCTTTGTTCAGGTAAGCATAGCCTCTGAGGTTGTACAATCTGCCCGAATCGCTGTCCAGCTCAATCGCTTCGTTCAATGATGTAATACTGGCATCCCACTGGCTTAGCTTTTGCATCACTTCAGCTTCGAGGGTGTAGCCTTCAGGTGCATCCGGTTTCATTCTCTGGAGCCTGCGTGCCATATCAAGGCTGCTGTCAAGGTCTTTTTCGTGAAGAAGCTCGTACCCTTCCTTGTGTCGTTCCTCAAAACTCATTTTTTATTCTCTTTTTTAACTTTTTCGGTAATATCTTCAAATTCAGCTTCTTCAATATCATCCAGTCTTGGCCTTTGGCTTCCCTGCTGCCCGTTCCGTTTGTTCATATTGCCAAAATGAAAGCGTATGGAGGGCCTTTTCGTGTTTTTACGACCGCGTAAAATTCGAATGATAATAAAAATAAATAGTGCAATTAAGATCCAGCGAATCATCTGTCTGGTATAATGTGAATATGTGTATTGCTTTGTATCGGGTGTTCAAATATTTGTTCTTCGATATAAGCAAGGTGTTCCGGATTATTTACAAAATCGATATTCGAAGCGTTAATAATAATCAACGGAGCTTTATTATAATGGTAAAAAAATTGATTATAAGCGTCGCTTAGTTCCTTCAGGTAATCCGGTGTAATATGTTTTTCGTAATCTCTGCCGCGATTCCTGATATTTTCCATCAATCGTTCTACCGTACTCTGAAGATAAACAACCAAATCGGGTTTTGCAGAAATACCCGTCATTATGCTATAAATTGTATCGTAAAGTGCCATCTCATCATCGTCCAGATTAAGACGGGCAAAAATACGGTCTTTTTCGAAAATATAATCAGAAATCACAAACTGATCGAACAAGTCGCGGTTTGTCATTTTTTCCTGTTGCTTAAACCTGCTTGCCAGAAACGACAGCTGCGTCTGGAATGCATAACGTTTTCTATCCTGGTAAAATTTGGGTAAAAAAGGATTTTCTTCAAACTGCTCCAAAACAGGACGTGCACCGTTTCTTTCTGCGATAAGAGTGGCAAGGGTGGTTTTACCCGCTCCGATTACACCCTCAATTGCGATAAAATCAAATTGATTGCGCATAGACAACAACGTTATTGGGGTTGTCAGAAAGTACCATCTTCACCATAAAAGATCCGTTTTATATAGTTCAGATTCCGGTGCGAAACGGATCATCTTCGCAATGGTGTCTCCGGTTACAGGGTCAGTCCAGTTTTCAATAATTTCAGCCATCGGCTTTAATACGAACAGTCTTTTTTTGTATTCGGGATGAGGTATGATAAGGGTATCCTCAACAATCACCAAGTTTCCGAAGCTGATTATATCAAGATCCAGAATACGCGGCCCCCACCGGGCCGGATTTTTTTCGCGTCCGCATTCCTGTTCAAACAGTTTCAGCTGTGAAAGCAATTCAGCCGGTTTAGTTGATGTGGTAATTGAAGCCGCTGTATTGTAAAACGGATATAAAGCGCCTCCAACAGGTTCAGATTCCCAGATCGACGCTTTATTTATTTCACAAAGGGATATTTGTGACAAGTATTCACCGGCTTTACGGATGGCTGCAATCCGGTCGCCGAGATTGCTTCCTAGGGCAATGATTACCGTTTCCATTTCATTGTAATTTCAGCATACTCCGCGGGGGTGCTGATTGGAGGATTCAATTTTCTGAGGGATACGCTCAGTTTTTTTATATGATTAAATTGCTCAAAAATTCGTTCTCCGATATTGAAACAGAGAGTTTCAATAAGCTTTTCCGATGGACCCTGAAGTACATTCGCGGCTATTTCCTGTACACGCTCGTAGTCAAAAGTAAGGTTCAGATCATTCTCTTTGATAGACGGCTTAAAAAAGCCGTTTGCCGATATATCCAGTTCGAAGTCATTCCCGTTTTTTCTTTCATGTTCATAAAAACCGTGTTTGCCCCGAAATTTCAGTGATTTGATGGTGATTTTATCCAAGCCCTTACAATTGAAATTTAGATCTCATAATACCGGTAAAAATAGGGAGAAGATTGGTCAGATTCGAGAGCAGATAAATAACAGAGGAATTGATTAACAGATTAACAGACGAACCGATTAACCGATTAACAGAGTAAGTGAGGGTTGCTTTTTGCTTAAGCCATGTAGGCCGGAGAGCTTCTCCGGCTCGGGCCTATGCATACCCGCAGTTATGTGGGGAGAAGGCACTTAGCCACGAAGACACGAAGGCACGAAGGTGCACTAAGGTGTGGAGGGGCACAAAAAATATCGGAATTTTGTAAGTAAACTCCTGATTCGGGTTCATATAAGTATGGGAGATAGAGAAACATACCGGTTTCCTTTCGCGGCATTTCCGGCGGTGAGAATTATGTTGCTGATGATGGCGGGGATTGTAATGGCCATTTACATAAAGATGTCTATAGTCGGCAGCCTGATGTTATTTGTAGCTGTTCTATTCATTTGGGGGCTGTTTGAATTTTATATCAGAAACATAAAACCCCTTGCCGGCGGCCATATTTCATCACTTTTTTATTTATTGACGATCATTTCAGCATCTTTGTATTTGTATCAGAGTCAGGAATATCTGGCCAATTCATTACTGAATCATGCGGCCCCGGTTCAGCTGTTTGAATGGGAGAATGCAGCAATTTCCGGTGTCGTAAGATCTGCAGGCAGAAGTGGATCGGGCCGGCCGGTTTTCGACATGGATATACAGACTACTATTTTCGAAAACCATGCCGAGTGGAAACAACCCTATAAAATGCGGTTATATGACAATAGTGACGATCACTATCAGATTCAGACAGGGGATGTTGTACACGCAGAAATACGGTTCTATGCTTTACCCGAACGCCGCAATCCACATGAGTTTGATTACGGTAAATGGCTGCGTGATCGCGGGATTGCCGCTCATGGCGAATTGTTGACACGTAAGCATATCGACTATGGCCGCCGGCTAAACTGGGGCCCGTTCAGGGCTTATGTACAGCGTAATGCAGATCTTCTTTTTGATAAGGAATTCGCAGGCCTTGCCAAGGCTTTGCTGCTTGGGTACAAGGATGAATTAACACCGGATACACGCCTCGAATTTGCAAGGTCAGGCCTTTCCCATATCATGGCGGTTTCGGGGCTTCATGTGGGTTTCATTGTGGCCCCGTTTTGGCTGCTCATCCCTTTTTTGTGGGGTTCCCAAAAAGGAAAATGGTTTGGTTTGATCCTGCTAACCCTTCTCCTCACTGGTTATGCGGGGTTAACGGGATTCAGCCCGTCTGTGACACGGGCTTCGCTGATGGCCTGGCTCATTACCTATGGTAAACTGTTTCATAAGGTGAGAAACTCCATCAATCTTACAGCAGTTGCAGCAATCATCATCTTGCTGATCAACCCACGTCAGCTGTTCGGAATTGGTTTTCAGCTTTCTTTCTCAGCTGTTTTTATCATTTTACTGCTGATGCCACAAACGCAGCGTCTCATTCCGTATAAATACAGATATGGATACCTGGGCGGTTTTATTTCGATTATCCTTGTATCAGTTGTAGTACAGGTTGGGCTGTTTCCGGTACTGATCTATTATTTTGGGGAGTTTTCCATAATCGGGCCTGTAGCGAACGCCATGGTTGTGCCGCTTTTATCGCTTACCGTACCTGCCGGACTCATGTTCTCACTTTCAGCACCGCTTGCGCCGGGTTTTTTCCATATAGTTGCAATACCCGTGCAGTATTCATTGTATTGGATTCACAGTGTAGCACATTCACTGGGGTCTTATCATTTTAGTTATCTGACGTTCGGCCATACACCAGTTTCTCTGTTTTTTGTATGGTTATCCTGTGTTTTTTTGATTACCTCATTACGCATACCCCTGATACGATGGAAAATGCTGATTCTGCTGCTTATTTCCCTGAATTTCATGTTCCTGGAACTGGCACAGAAAAAGACCGGATTCAATTTACTCGAAGTTACCTTTCTGGATGTTGGCCAGGCCGATGCCATTCATATACAAACACCTGGCGGGAAACATCTGCTGATTGATGCCGGGCGATGGTCACCCATGAGCAATAGCGGCGACCGTATCCTGCTCCCCTATTTTGAGCATTTGGGCATACACAGGCTGGATGCCGTGATTCTGTCCCATCCGCATGCGGATCACATTGGCGGCATGCCGGCTCTGCTTGAAAACATGGAGATCGGTAAGATTTACCAAAGTGATTACAATTACGACTCGGTACTTTATCAAACAATGATGAATCTCGCACAGCAGAAGAATATTCCAATCGAGTACCCGGTGGCAGGGGATATGATCGATGTGGATCCGGCATTGCGATTATTTGTTGTTGGGCCGGAAAAAAATGCGCCCCTCGACCGTAATCCGAACAACCACTCCGTTGCTTTAAAAATATATTACGGCAACACCAGTTTTCTCTTCAGCGGGGATGCTGAAGGATCCCAGGAAGCCCGCATTGCAGGCCGTTATGGTGAATTTTTAAAATCCGATCTCTACAAGGCCGGACACCATGCAAGCAATACCAGCTCCACTGAATATTTTATGAAGTTTGTTGAGCCGGAAATAACAGTTGCTTCACTGGCATTCAGGAACGGGTTTGGTCACCCCGGAAGAGATGCCGTTACAAGGATTCATCAATTTAGTGAGAAACAAAAGTACACAAGCCTGGAAGGGGCGATACGGGTTGTTTCAGACGGCAACAGGATTTGGAGAGAATAAACAGATGAACAGAGGGGTGAAGAACAGATGAACAGAGGAACGGATGAACGGATGAACAGAGTAAGGTTGGGTTTTTAAGTTAAGATTTGGTCTGGTAAAGCGATAAGCGTAAACCTGTAAGCGTACGCAGCGGAGCGGAGTTCCTGACAGCGTTGGAGCGGAGCGGGGGATAGGCTTGTTAATAGAAATATTGCTGTATGTTTGCTTGGTGGCCGGGAAGTTTTTTGGAAATAAATCCCAAACGACGACGGGAAATCAAAAAACAGGGGATGCCTCAACACAATACAGGTTGATGCTCTACTTATATAGGCGTAATTTGTTTGGATAGATTATTATTTGAATTTCAAAAAAAATTTATGCCCAAAAAGGAACGACCTGACTTCGAAGAAGCTTTAGGGAAGCTGGAATCTATTGTTGAACAACTGGCTGACCAGAGTATTACGCTTGAAAAATCTGTTGAGTTATACGAGGAAGGAATTAAGCTTTCCAAAATCTGTACCGAAAAGCTGGAAAATGCTTCACTTAAAATAAAACAGATCGATCAATCGGCAGGCAGTGAAAATATCGAATAACTATCTTATGGATATATATAAACCGAAGCCGGGTCCTCTGCTTGAATTCATTCATTATCCCGATGATCTGAGAAAATTAAAACCCGAACAGCTTCAGGATGTGTGCGATGAATTACGGGCATATATTATTGATACGGTTTCTGTTTATGGCGGCCATTTTGGGGCAAGCCTGGGTGTTGTAGAGTTGACGGTGGCATTGCACTATGTATATAATACTCCAAAAGATCATATTATCTGGGATGTGGGTCACCAGG
The DNA here is from genome assembly GCA_007123715.1 of Balneolaceae bacterium. Classification (GTDB taxonomy): domain Bacteria; phylum Bacteroidota; class Rhodothermia; order Balneolales; family Balneolaceae; genus Rhodohalobacter. The sequence goes on from SKKO01000245.1 coordinate 9,550, forward strand.
CTTATGGGCACAAAATCATTACCGGCCGCCGTGAGGAGTTTTATACGAACCGCAGATATAACGGCATTTCGGGGTTTCCCAAACGATCGGAAAGCGAGTACGACGCATTTGGTGTAGGCCATTCCAGTACATCGATATCAGCAGGGCTCGGAATGGCCGTTGCCCGGGATCTGAATAAAACGGATGAAAAAGTTGTTTCTATCATTGGCGATGGCGCCATGACCGGTGGCATGGCTTTTGAAGCATTGAACAATGGAGGCGCACTAAAAAGCGATATGCTGGTTGTTTTAAATGACAACAATATGTCGATTGATCCCAATGTGGGTGCCTTGAAGGAATATCTTGCTGAAATTACCACGAGCAAGACATTCAACAAAATGCGTGATGAAATTTATGACCTGCTTGGGCATTTAAAATCTGCAGGCGAAACCATGCGCAAAGCTGCATCCCGCCTCGAACGTGCTGTGACGGCAGCCATTACACCGGGAGCACTTTTTCAGGCACTGGGTTTCAAATACTATGGGCCTGTTGACGGGCATAATGTAGACACGCTGCGCCGCCATCTTGAAGATTTAAGAACCGTTTCCGGCCCCAAACTGCTTCATATTGTAACGGTGAAAGGTAAAGGCTTTACACCGGCCGAACGTGAACAGACCAAGTGGCATGCACAGAGCAGCCCATTTGATAAAATTACCGGCCAGTCGCTTGCTCCGCCATCAAAAGACACAAAAACCGCCCCGAAATATCAGGATGTGTTTGGCGAAGCACTTGTAGAACTGGCAGCGCAAAACGAGGAAATCGTCGCCATTACCCCTGCCATGCCAAGCGGCTCAAGTCTGTGGCCAATGATGAAAACATTCCCTGAACGCTCCTTTGATGTGAGTATTGCAGAGCAGCATGCCGTTACATTCGCGGCCGGGCTCGCCACTCAGGGCAAAAAAGTGTTTGCGGCTCTTTATTCCACATTTTTGCAGCGGGCTTATGATCAGGTGGTTCATGATGTAGCCATTCAGAAATTACCCGTTGTATTCTGTATCGACCGTGCCGGCCTGGTGGGAGCGGACGGCCCCACCCATCACGGACTCTATGATGTGGCCTATCTCAGGGCCGTGCCCAATATGATCATATCTTCACCGATGAATGAGCAGGAGTTACGCGATATGCTGTATACAGCCTCAGAATACAATGAAGCGGCATGGGCCATACGCTACCCGAGAGGGAAGTCGACCGGTATGGAAGTTCGCCAGGGTTTTCTAAAAACCGAAATCGGAAAGGGCCGCATCATTGCGGAAGGTGACAGAGTAGCGGTGCTAAGTTTTGGGCCAATTGGAAAATACGTGACCGAAGCTTCCGCAGTACTTGAGCAGGAGGGCATCTCCATCGGCCATTTTGATATGCGTTATGCCAAGCCGCTGGATACAGATCTGATTGATTATATCCTGGCAGGATACGACAGCATCATCACACTCGAAGACGGAACCAAACTTGGCGGGTTTGGGTCGGCCGTTGCTGAGGTTGTTGCAGGAAAAGGTACGGGGGTGCCGGTTACCATTATGGGAGTACCCGATATGATCGTTGAGCATGGTACCCAGCGCGAGTTGCATGATGAAGTGGGAATAGGCCCGGACGGGATTGTGAACGAAGTAAAAAAAGCCCTGAAGATTTATATCGAAGAATAACCACACGGGTTTAATTGCGTGGCCGTGATATACACATCCGGGATGCCGTAGCGTGATAAGGTATCTCCGAACCTTGGAAAAGCATGGGATTTTACACATAACGCTGGTAAAAGTGAGCATGCTGAACCGCTTTTATCCATCATTCGATGAATCGAAATCAGTATTAAGGCTATTCCGTACTGGCTGATTTGTTTCTGCGGCAGCGTTCACTGCAATATTTTACATTTTCCCAATCCCTCTCCCATTTCTTTCTCCAGGAAAAAGGCCTGACGCAAACCGGGCAAATTTTTACCGGCAGGTGTTGCTTGAGTCTGTTATTTGGCATCGTTTTTCATTCTTTAAGTCACAAAACAAAAGCATGCAGGGTGGGGTTCGGGCAAATTTATTTACAGCTTTACAAAAAAAGTCCATAATTTGTTTAGATATAGTTTTTGTGAAATCGGCAAAAAGCCATTGTCGTTCAGGCGGCAGAGCAACGCTCCCGCAAGTGCGGGTCCGAAACACAGGCTTTGCAGTGAATAAACAGCAAAGATTGCTGAGTATAGGTTTACAAAATTTTAGAGCCTATTTTAAGTTCTATGCTTTTATTGATGGTGAGACGATTAAGCAGGATTCCGGTGAGTGCGGGATGATAGGCTTGCGTTAAAACAGCGCGGCGCTTTAATAAAAAATAGATGTGTAATTATTGACCCTGTAGTTCAAGCGGATAGAACGATAGCCTCCTAAGCTTTAGATCTGGGTTCGAGTCCCGGCGGGGTCACGATTTAAATATATAAGTATCAAAATATCTATCACTTATGATAAATAATATTTTAGCATGGTAAAACTATGGTAAAACAAACTGTAGTTTTCCTTTTAAATCTAAAAAAAGAGAGGCCGCGCCGGTTATTTTCCGCACCATTAGTATTTTATAAAAAAAATGGAGGATAGTATGTTTCGCAAAGCTTTTCTTATTGTAGTAACATGTTGTTGGGTAACAGCTTGCAGTACCTCACAGAAAACAGTTGAGCCTGAAATATCCGTACCAGTTGAAACACCTGTACCTGAAGAAATCGTTGAAAATGTTGAACCAGTGGAACCTGTAATTGTTACTGCTGAACCAAGCTTGTTTCGTCGGCCTGCAAATTCGTATAGAACTAATGATACATGTATTGACATAATCAAAGAGACCGAAGGTCTGCGGCTGGAGGCCTACAGAGGCCCGCGGGGATATTGGTATATCGGGTATGGCCGCCAGGCGGGAGTTACAGAGGGGATGACAATAACAGAGGAGGAAGCCGAGCAGTACCTGCGTGACGATCTCAAAGTTTTTGAAGAGAATGTTAGCCAGTTGATAAGAGTTGGGGTAACCGATAATGAATTTAGTGCGATGGTGTGTTTATCATATAACATCGGTTCAGGAAACTTTAGTCGATCTACAGTACTGAGAAAAGTAAACGAACAGCAGTGGGAAGAAGCCGCAGATGCTGTTTTATTGTGGAATAAAGTGAATGGACAGGTGAATTCACATCTTGTAAGCCGCCGGGAGAAGGAGAGGGATTTGTTTTTGAGAGCTTCGAATGTAAATAATGAGCCGTGATACTGCTGATACTCTTTGACGGATTAGACTCCTGTTATGAACCTGTAGAAGCCTGGTGAAAATTGATTATGGATTTTGTTTATGATAATTTTGCCATCGTTCATATTCTGAACCAATATTGGCTCACGTTACTGCTTGTTATTTCCATGGTATTGATTTCCCGTACCATCGTTGCTGGCACACGTTATTCACCCATTCTGATTATTGTGGTATTTGGCCTGCTGATGGGTTACATCATGGTAGGTACAGACCTTGCAACTCCCGGCCTGCCTCAGTTTCCCATGATAGAACTCACAAGCAGGGTTACGATAACCGCGTTAATGGCCTCGTTTTTTGTGGGTGGCCAGGAAATCCGGAAGATTTTTGCAAATGAAAAAATCAACCCGGAGGAAATGGTGGTTCCCTCTTCCAAGGAACTGTTTTTGGGTACCAAAGCCACTCAATTCATGTTTCTGGTCCGGGGTTTTTTTATTCTGACCGGCATAGAGGCTTTTAGGAGACTTTTCATCGGGCATGCCGCCGGTGTGCCGCTTGATCAATTTTATCCCTTAATCGGTTACATCGGCCTTGTTGCCTCGGTGATTCTGATTGACCACCGTGCCAAAATTACCAACAAGGCAGTATATATCCGCAAGGGGATTGTTGAAACAGCAGTGACCATACTGATATTATATACGGCTTATCATATCGCCGTATGGGTTCGCCCAGTGATTGCGCTACCAGAAATTTTCTTTGCAATGATACTGTCGGTTGGGCTGGGTATGTTTATGGTGCGATGGCAGCTTGGCCCAACCATCCGCTCATTGTTATTTGCCGGTATACCCATTGTTCTTGCGGCTAACTTTATGGTTGGCGGTTCACGCATCGCTGAAGCGTTTCAACTTACAGGGATGACTGCAGTTCTCTCTTTTGGCTTTTTTGGGCAGCTTTTATGGATGTTTGGCGGGCTCACGATTCTGATCTGGTTTGGATTAGCAAATCATATCCGGAACCTTGCACCTGGCATGGCAGGAGCCCTTTCTCATTCTGGCCTTACGGGCGCGTGTACGGCAGGCGATATGGGCATGCAGGCTGCTATTCGGGCGCCAATCATGATCAACATCCCGTTTATCGGACACATTTTCGTGTTCTCAATTCTGGCCGCAAGTGTCACGGCTGGCCATCTGATCCTGTCCTATACCCTGATCATTGTAACTGCAGGACTGGCATTAACCTGGTATGCCATGAAAATGATGCGGAGTGCTATGGGACGCGATAACCAGGAAATTCGCGGTTTGATGGTCTTTTCGCTGGGCTGGCAGCTGGTAGCTGTTTTTGGCGGATTATTACTACTTGATATTTCAGGCATGGCACTTGGTGATTCCGTTATGGCGAACGCTTCAGCAATATCCCATTTCGGTCTGTTTGCTGCCATCCAGGAAGGTATGTTTGGGCCAGAAGC
>SKKO01000285.1 GCA_007123715.1 Balneolaceae bacterium
CTTTTGAAAATTATGATTTACTCAGAGACAGAGATGTAGTATGGGAAGGGGATGCTGAAGACAGGGATTATAAGTATATCCAGAATATAAATTACTATGTTCCCGCATGCCATAAAGTATTAACTAACAGGTTGTTTGATGTGGTGTCTAAACTTCTTGAAGAGGAAGTTCACTTCGTGAATATGGAAATTCACAATAAAGTGCCATTCAAAGGCAGTATTACACCCATGCACCAGGATAACTTTTACTTTCAACTCTCCCCGCCATCAACTCTTACTGCATATATTCCATTAGAGATTCATAGCGCAGATATAAATGGAGGTTTACAGTTCCTCAAGGCTACGAATCACCTTGGCACGCTAAACCATAGTTCATCAAAAGTAAAAGCATTTTCAAGTCTTCTTGAATTAGAAAACCCAGAAAAATACGAACTATTCAAAACAGATCTGAACGCCGGCGACATCGTATTCCATCACGGAAATACGGTGCATTTTGCAGATGAAAATAAATCAGAGCATCATAGAAGGTCACTGTCGCTGCGTTTCAATGGTGTATCAGCTAAGATTGATCCGAACATACGAGAACAATACAAAAAAAATTATCAGGTGAACAGGGAGCGGGAACTGGAAGAATCCAACTAATTCAATTTCCAGGAAGAATTGTGCCGTAACTGAAAATGACTTCAATTATGAACATTTTTGATGAAACCTGATTTGTATTTCCGAACAGATGGTTCCAGCCAAATTGGATTGGGCCATCTTGTTCGCTGTATTTCTTTGAGCAGTGCACTCAAGCCATTTTTTAAGATTCATTTTGTATCCATGCAAGTTCCAGAGGGCATTCAGGAGGAATTAAAATCTTACGGGTACTGTGTTTCAACCATTTCGGAAGAGGCGGAATTTATGGACAGGTTACGTAAGGGTAACTTTGTTGTTTTAGATGGCTATAATTTTGACGCTGTTTATCAAAGGAAGATAAAATCGAAGGGTTGCTATCTTGTTTGTATTGATGATTTACATAACCAGAAGTTTGTTGCAGATTTAATCATCAATCATTCTCCGGGAGTTTCTGAGGATCAGTATGAAGCTGAATCTCATACCCGATTTGCACTGGGGCCTGATTATGCGCTAATAAGGCCTTCTTTTTTGAATAGGCCTGAAAGCCACAAAGAACCTGATTCGTCAACGATCCTGATTTGTTTTGGTGGATCGGATTCCAAAAACCTGACACTACATTGCTATAATGTGGTAAAACATTTTTTTGAATTTAAAAAAATAACTATCATCACGGGTTCCGAATATCAGGGAAAGAATGAGCTGAACAGATTGCTGGCAACTGATAAACGGGTTCAGTATTTGGAGGCAGTTGGTGAAGTGCAAATGGCGGAACAGATGAGAAATGTTTACACCGCAATTATTCCCGCAAGCGGTATTTTATTTGAAGCAATAGCTTGTGGTACAATTCCGGTATCGGGTATGTACACTGATAATCAGCAAAATGTATACTCCGGTTTCAAAACGTTACATGCATTTGTTGATGCCGGTACATTTCGTGCTCATGAAATTGAACAGGCTATTGAAGAAATACAGCGGTTTAAAAAAATACAAATTATCGACGGAAAAAGTCCTGAACGGTTCAGGCAATTGTTCTCATCTATTATTTCGGAAACGAACTAACCAACATACTATCATATGACAATCTTAGGTATTGCGAACGATGAAACTGCAAGCGCGTGCATCGTTCAAGACGGAAAGCTGGTTGCCGCAGCAAGTGAAGAGCGCTTCACAAGAGAAAAAATGGACAATTCATGGCCCGCAAACGCAATTGATTATTGCCTGAATTATGTAAACTGTTCATTGCAAGACATTGATTACATTGCGTATGGATGGAGTGCCGGATTTGATGCGGAAAAACATCTGCTCGAGTATTTTGACCGGATTGTTTATGAAGCAAAAAATAATCCGGAAGGGCTTGAAACATTCCGCGAAAGAATTGAGACCGAAATCATTCAGGACCGCCGTAAACGAGATGAGTTCTGGAAATTTGTGGATGATAACGGCCTGAATGCAAAAGCTGTTTCATATGACCACCATGAAGCTCATGCTTATTCTGCCTATTCGTGTTCACCATTCGAAAATGCACTCGTGATTACATGTGATGGCCGCGGCGATTTTATGTCATTCTCTGTTGGTGAATTTTCGCCCCGTGAAGTAACCTTTCATTACCGGGGCAGCAGTATCGATAGCTTTGGTTTTTTCTATGGCCGTATCACGGGGCTTCTGGGTTACCGGCCTCACAGGCATGAAGGAAAGGTTACCGGGCTGGCCGCACATGGCGATCCCCAAAAGCTCTTGCCCTACATGAAGGAAATGATCCATGTGAAAGACGGAAAAGTGTACGGAAAACCGGGTGATTATTTCCGTCCGTTTTACACGAATTATTCCGGTTCGCTAAAAAAAATGATTGAAGAAAATACCCGGGAGGATGTGGCCGCGGCTGCACAGCGGCACCTTGAAGATTGTATGGTAGAAATTGTTGCCCACTATGTAAATAAAACCGGCGCTGAATATGTTTGCATGAGTGGCGGCGTATTTGGAAACGTCAGGGTAAACCAATGCATCATGGAAATACCCGGTGTAAAAAATGTATTTATTCAGCCGCAGATGGGAGACGGAGGATTATGTGTAGGTGCAGCTGCCAATCTTTTATTCGATAAAGGAGTGGCAAAAGTGGAAATGGAAGATGTGTACCTCGGCCCTGAATATTCAGATGAAGAAATTGAGGCAGTGCTTCATCAATACAATGACCTTGAATTTAAAAGGGCAGATGACCCCACCGATGAAACTATTGACGCTATTGAAAATAATATGGTTATCGGTTGGTATAACGGGCGGATGGAGTTTGGTCCGCGTGCGCTGTGCAACCGGAGTATCATCTATCATTGCAAAGATACCACCGTTAACGACTGGCTGAATGAGCGAATGGATAGAACCGAATTCATGCCTTTTGCACCTGTTACACTTGAAGAACTGGCACCGGATTGCTACCTGGGGTGGCAAAAAGACCATATAGCAAGCAAATATATGACCATCACCTATTATTGTACGGATGAGATGACGGCCAACTGCCCCGCCACTGTTCACATTGACGGAACAGCACGGCCGCAGATTATAAACGAAACAAACAATCCCAAAATGTTCCGTTTGTTAAAAAGGTACTACGAGCGAACCGGCGGGCTGTCCCTCATCAACACATCTTTTAACAGGCACGAAGAGCCCATCGTAAACAAACCGGACGAAGCGATTGATGCACTCAGCGAAGGGATGATCGATTTGCTTGTGATTGGCAATTACATTGTAAAAAGGAAATAAAACACAACATCAACCCGCGAATGGCTGCAATGAAGGATATAATACTTGAAGACCGGATAATCGGCGTAAATGAAAAGCCTTTCATCATAGCAGAGATGAGTGGTAATCATAACCAATCACTCGATAGGGCACTTGCCATTGTTGAAGAAGCTGCAAAAGCCGGGGCCGATGCCATTAAATTGCAAACATATACGCCTGATACCATGACGATTGATTTTGAGGGCGGCCTTTTTAGTATTAATGACAAAGACTCCTTATGGTATGGTAAAAACCTGTATGAATTGTATGGCCTGGCCCAAACTCCATGGGATTGGCACAAACCCATTTTTGACAAGGCAAGAGAACTTGGCCTGATCCCTTTCAGCACTCCATTTGATGATTCTTCTGTTGATTTTTTGGAAGAACTGGGCGTTTCTGCTTATAAAATTGCATCATTTGAGAACACAGACTGGCCATTACTAAAAAGAGTGGCTGCTACCAAAAAGCCGGTGATTATGTCAACAGGAGCAGCAACCCTGGCAGATATAGCCGAATCGGTTGATATATTAAAAGAGCATGGTTGTGAGGATCTCGTTCTGCTCAAATGTACAAGCACATACCCGGCTACTCCCGAAAACTCAAACCTGTTCACCATCCCGAGTATGAGAGATGTTTTTCAGTGCCATATTGGCTTATCGGATCACACGCTTGGAATAGGGGCGGCAGTGGCCTCTGTTGCATTAGGTGCCAGGGTC
>SKKO01000131.1 GCA_007123715.1 Balneolaceae bacterium
CCAATCAACAATGATGATATCACCCCTTTCAAGGGGCTCCGGCATAGACTGATGCTTTTCCAGTCCCGACTCCCCGGAACGATTCCCAAGTTGTGAAACGTAGAGAGATATCCAACGAATTTATTTACATACTGATGAACATTCCCATATATCCCCCTTTAGTAAGAAGGACTTTTACATTAATGAATGAACAATCGAACTCAGTTTTAAAAGCCGGCATGCACTAATTCTTCTAAATCAATCCCGCACAACGCGATCTATAACGGTAAACAATAGTATGGTTGTATTCAAAATCGCTGAAGTCAAAGCTATGGTTTGCTGTGGCGTCATGACCTGTGCCGGCGGTTTTTCGGGTACAATGATCGTGGCCCCGGCTTCCACACTCGGGTTGCTGCGCATTCTTAAAAACCGTTTTACCCTGTCAACCTCACCATTTGCGTAAACGATATAAGCCCGGTGACGCTGCCCTGTGTCAGTAGTACCGCCGGCTGCATCGATATAACTTTGAAGACTCCTGCCCGGTACGTATCTCATCGTTACAGGGGCGAGAACACCACCCTCCACCCTGATTGTTTGAAGCTGCCTGGGAATTGATATGATATCTCCTTCGAAAACAAGAATATCATTGTTACCCCGCGGGTTTCTGAGTGCATCCTGTAACCTGATTCCAACGGGTGTATAGGTTGTATCATTTACTGTTTCAAAACGGTTGAGGTTCACGTCCTGTAAATTTAAAAGATCAAGCATGGCACTTCTTGAAGCAAATCCCTCCCGTTCCACTTCCGTAGTACTGATTTCCAGAATCCGCTGCATGGAAGCACCTTCAGCCGAAGCATATTGCGACAAGCCGCCGGCCTGTTCGATGATATCACTCAGGCGTGAATCTCTGCGTTCAAGTACATATTCACCGGGAAACTGCACTTCACCTTCAATTCTTACGGTGAGCTGACGCTGATAATTGGGCTTTGTTCTTACAAAAATCTGGTCAAACGGCTGCAGCCTGAATTCACTATCCCTGTCACGAAACCTGAAGTTTTCATCAATATCAAAGGTAAAAATCTCAGCTATCTGGTTGACCTTTGTACGAATGTCACCATCAATAACTCTTCTGGCTACTTCAACCCTATATGACGCTGCTTCATCCCTGAGTCCGTTTGCAAGGTAAATAGCATCCTGGATGGTCATATCCCTGAGATATTCGAAACGGTCGGGCCGGTTAACTGCACCCCTGACGGCAACTGTAAATGTTTCCTGAAGGTCAAATATGGAGGAAATGCGAACGAGGTCGTCGCGGCGCAGCCGGATGTCATCGGAATAGCCTTCCCTGATATCTGTTATTGAGAATGCAATACTTTCAAGCATCAGGTTTGCCTGATTACGGATAATGATACCGCGGTCAAGAAATGCCTCATCTCTGGTGCCTTCTGCTTTATCGATCAGTTCGAGCAGGGTCATTCCCTCGGTAAATTCATAATCGCCTGCCCTGAATACCGGCCCTTCAATTCTCACACGATTTTCGTACCTGTCAGTAAGTTCGGTTATTTCGATTTCATCCCCATTACGCATTTCGATATCCCCACCTTCCGGCCAGCGTACATCCGAGATACTTTGCTGTATGTTGGTCTTTCTACGCAGTATAATTCTATCGGTGTATGCATTTTCAGCAAAACCGCCGGAAAATTCGACCAAATCGTTCAGTGTTTCCCCTTCCTTCATTTCATAGAGACCGGGGCGTTTCACTTCACCGAAGAGCCTTACCCTATTTATATAAGGGGGTATCCTGATGATATCCTGATCTTGTAACCGGATATTGTCAGTCTGGGTTGCATGCACAATGAGGTCGTAGAGGTCAAATTCCGTTACAATATCATCCCCGCGAATAATCTGGATTTGTCTCCAGCTTCCTGAGCGGCTAGGGCCTCCTGCAGCGTAGAGCATATTAAAAACCGTAGCGAGAGAAGACACCGTGTAGGAACCGGGTTGTCTTACTTCGCCAATCATACTCACATTAATGCTCCGAACGTTTCCGAGTGATACATCTGCGAATGTATTACCCCGGGTTGGATCGTCTGCATTTAAGCCCGAATAGATTCTGCTGAGGTTTCTTAAGATCCTGTCGCGTGCCTCCGTGTAGGTTAAGCCTGAAACCCTGATAGGGCCTAAATTAGGGATTCTGATATTTCCGTCGGGGTCAACGTTGAGGCGGTATGACTGTTCGGCGGCACCCCAGATTTCGATCCTGAGTTCATCATCCGGGCCAAAAATATAGTCTATGGGAGTCGGGATATTCAGTGAAGGCTCAAATGATAACGACGAGCCGGCAAAAAGATTCACTCCAAATATAGGAAAACCTTCTTCCAGGATCAGATCTAACTCGCGAAGTAAATCCTGTTCACTGCGCTCCATAACCAATCTTCGCAGTTCGCTAATGAGCAATTCATCTTCGAGGGGTATCGGTTGATCAAACAAAAGCTGAGCACCATCACCGGTACGGGCAATAGACCGTATTGCAGCGGCATCGTCCCTGTCCCGGCCGGTGGCTACCTGGTTTAGCCTTGCAGAAAGCCTTGCAACTTCAGAAGCCGGCATACCGCGAGCACGTGCGATGTTTCCGACTTCCTGGATTGTAAATCCCTGGGCCATCATTTGCCTGTAAAAATTTAATATTTCTGCATCAGTTAAATTGTCAACCTGAATATTTTGAATATCACCAAAGCCAATGCCACCGAACTGGGCTTGTACTTTTTCAGGCTGATGGATGAAAAAAATGAATGCCGCAAGGAAGAGGAGCGTTGAAATGTGTTTCATATGAATATTAGGAGATATCACTTAGTTACAAAATCTGGTGGTTAAAACGAACATCAATGAGCATTGGTATCCATATTTATCATCTTGGTCACTGTTCTCAAAATGATGTTCAAATCCATTAATAATGTGTTTTTTTGTACATAAATAAGGTCATAATCGGTTCGTTTTCTCATATGGGAAGCATTGTGTGTCCCCCCCCGAAACCCCTTAACCTGGGAAAACCCGGTGATGCCGGGCTTAACAGCATACCGGTAAAAAAAATCGTCGAATGTGGAATTCCAGTAAGCACATTCATCAACAGGGTAAGGACGGGGGCCAACAAGGCTCATATCACCCTTCAGTACATTGATGATTTGGGGCAGTTCATCAAGGTTCAGAAACCTCAGAAGCCTGCCAAAGGCAAAGATTCGTGAATCGCCTTCTACCGTGATATCCGGCTTACCGTTTGCCAGCCGCCGTGTATTTTCCCTCATGGTCCGGAACTTGTAGCAGGTAAATGTAATGCCATTCTGGCCGGTACGCAGCTGCCGGAAAAAAACCGGCCCTTTTGACGAAATTTTGATCCCTATTGCAATAAATGGGAAAAATATCAGGCAAAAGATTAGTGCAAATGAACCAATCATTAAATCGAAAGCTCTTTTACCTTTATACTGCTTTACCTTAAGATGTTTATAGACTGAAGGCTGGTACTGATTCTTACGAATCGCAGGTGCAGGATAGTCATTTTTTGACTCCTGCTGAAGCTTTTCCCTTACCGTCTGAACTTCATTTATTGATAGATCCATTATTGGCATAAAACTGATTGCACCGGGTACAAAATAATTAGGAATACACGCTATACATCATTTTACGTGTTGAAATCGGTTACACTTTATAAGCTGACTAAAATAATCACAATATCTCAACTTATGAAATATTCTCGGGCATTTAATTCTCTATAAAATAAGAACTCTGTATGTAACAATTTCGCAAATTTCAAAATGCAAAGTTACACATTATTGAACCCATTTTTTAAAAAATTTTGCAAGGCTAGCATGCGAAAAAAACAGAATAACAGAATAACAGACGAACCGATTAACAGATTAACGGAATAAGTGAGGGCAGCTTTTCGCTCAAAACTTCCCTTCGATATTCGGTGTTCTTTCCTGCGTGTCAGACAGTAGTATCGTGTCAACACTAAAATACCTCGCATATCTGCAATCGGATATCGAAAATCGCATATCACATGTTCCTGCCACAAACCTCTCGATCAGGTTTCTCTTATTTCCTGAAATCCGGACTCGGGGTCAGTTTTAA
>SKKO01000217.1 GCA_007123715.1 Balneolaceae bacterium
GTTTTCTGTGTTTCTCCGTGTTTCCGTGGCAACTCAAAAGACGATTCTTTATATATCTCGTATCATTTTTCCGACTCCAAAACCCCAAAACCAAAAAATTCTATGAATCCCGATATCGGTTTTAATGATTAAATCGGTTTCTTCTTTTAATGGGAAATAAGATGGTCTGATTTTCATAGATTTTTTTATTGCCACAGAGGCACGGAATTTCACGGAGTTTTCTGTGTTTCTCCGTGTTTCCGTGGCAACTCAAAAGACGATTCTTTTTATGTCAAGTTTCATTTTTCCGAAATTGAGGATCAGGCCAACCTTACAGCCCGAACATTTCAGGTAGTTCAGGGTTTGAGCCAAATCTTCAGGGGCAATTCCTTCTTTTGCCTTTATTTCGAGAATCACTTCATCAAAAACCACAAAATCAGCAAAAAATTTATGCGGAAGTATAATCTTCTTATAAGGCACATCGTACATTTTTTCACGTTCGAACAGAACTTTCCCCTCTCTGAGTTCATATTCAAATGCATCTTTATAAACAATTTCCAAAAACCCAAAACCAAGAGTTCTATGAATCTCGATTCCGGTTTTAATGATTAAATTGGTTTCTTTTTTTAATGGGAAATAAGATTGTCTGATTTTCATAGATTTCTATTTTTTATTGCCACGGTGGCACGGAATTTCACGGAGGTTTCTCCGTGTTTCCTTGGCAAAATGATTACTTAGTTTTTCTCTCTTATTTGTATGAACTATTCCATTAGAATTTCTTACAAACTAATTTGAATTTTTTCTCTGTTGCCCTGATTATTTTATTTTCTCTTTCCTGCAACTTTCTTTTGAATCAATTCCTGAATTCATTTTCTTTACAATTCTATAAATTCTAACCTATTTCCGGATTGAATGGGATTTACACTGATTGATGCGATTGTCATTATCATCTATCTGATTGCAGTAGCTGTTTTCGGGATATGGTCTGCCGGTACACAAAAATCCACTACCGACTATTTTCTTGGCGGCCGCTCCATGCCATGGTGGGCCATTCTTTTTTCGGTTGTAGCAACCGAAACCAGTACACTCACATTCATCAGTATTCCGGCCGTTGCTTATGGCGGCAATCTTACCTTTTTACAATTGACATTCGGCTACATTATCGGCCGCATCATTGTTGCGATCTGGTTTTTGCCGGCCTATGTTCAGGGTGAACTGACTACTGCATACCAGTATCTTGAGCAGCGTTTCGGGCCGGGATTACGCAAGGCAGCCAGTTCCACCTTTATCATCACACGCCTTTTGGCCGATGGTGTTCGTCTGTTTGCGACGGCTATACCCCTGGCCATTATTTTCCGTTTTGCCGGCACTTTTGATGAATGGAGTGATGCCGAAGTCTACCTGATATCAATTTCTGTAATATCCGTCATTACCATAATTTACACATTTTTGGGTGGCATTAAGGCAGTAATCTGGATGGATGTGGTGCAGATGGTGGTATATATTGGGGGAGCACTCTTTGCCTTGTTCATTCTGTTCGGGAAGCTCCCTGTTTCCATCGGAGAAGCGTTCTCATCACTCGGAGATGCCGGGAAATTTTCACTTTTCAACTGGGGGGGTGATTTGAGCTGGCAGGCTTTTCTTTCTGACCCGTATGTATTCTGGGTAGCCGTGTTTGGCGGCGCTGTTTTCTCGATTGCTTCCCACGGTACCGATCAGCTGATTGTACAGAGACTGCTGGCAACGGGAAATCTTCGGTCAAGCCAAAAAGCCCTGATCTGGAGCGGAATCGTAGCGAGTATGCAGTTTGGGTTGTTTCTCTTTATTGGACTGATTTTGTTCGTTTTTTACGGTGGAGCCAGTCCGGAATCCTTAGGCCTTGCCACTGCCGATGAAGTTTTTGCACGGTTTATTGTAGACCACATGCCGGTAGGTGTGGCCGGGCTCATTGTGGCCGCACTGTTTGCGGCAGCGATGAGCAGTCTTAGTTCGTCCCTGAACGCACTCGCATCTTCAACTACCTATGACCTGATCAAGCCGATGTCTAAAGCCATATGGGATGACGCCAAAGAGTTGTGGGTATCGAGGATGGTAACCATCGGCTGGGGAGTGATGCTTACGGGGTCTGCATTCCTGTTTACCTGGCTACAACTTAGCGGCGATGACCGTCCGGCCATTGTGGAACTGGGGCTTGGAATAGCTTCCTATACTTATGGAGGCCTGCTGGGTATTTTTCTGCTTGGCAGGCTATTCCAAAAACCTGACAAAACCGATGCCATGATTGGCTTTTTCAGTGGATTAATCTCACTTTTATTTATGGTTGAAGGTGCCCTGCAGCAATTTCTCCCCGGCGAACCACTAACCATAGCCTGGCCATTGTATACATTTGTAGGTGCCGGAATTGTGATTCTGGTGGCAAATTTGTCATTCTATATACGGGCAAAGATTAAGTGATCACCGATTTCCGGCCACTATATTGCCGCCCCTCGAATTCCGCTGGTTTTTAACCTTTCGTTGCCCGGGGCGGGTGATGAGAACCTTCCTTATTCGGGGTGGCATTCACTCCGCTTTGTTCCCCGGGCATAGTTATAGCCCCTTATGGAACGTAAAAATTGAGCTTGAAAAAAATTGGACTTGTGTTCCCGGGTCTGTGATACATTTTACAGGCTGTCTGTGGAACGTGAACCGCTAAAGAAATAGTTTTCTGGCAATTTCTTTCTTAAGCAGCTTTTTGGGAACCGACCTGAACAGATCGAGCCAGGTAATTTTTTCACCCGAAGCCAACCGAAGACGGTATTTCTGGTATTCTGCCTGCTCAGGATTCATTTTCGATTTATGTTTTTCAAAACAGGCCACATATCCGGTAATTTTTTTGTCAGAAGTTGTAATACTTTCACGGGCTTGTTCTGCAGTAACGATCTGCAACACAGAGGGTACATTTTTTACCGGGCCAAATTTTTCGGCAAGGCGTATCCACAAATCATAATCCTGTGCGGATGGAAGGGATTCATCATAGCCGCCAACTGCAAGAATATGCTCTTTTTTGGTGAGTACCTGGTTGCCAATCTGATTGTAATAAAGCAGGTCATCAAATGTAATGAAGGGCTTTTTTTCCCAGACCATTTTCTTCGTCCCAAATTCCATTTGATCATGTGAGCAAACTGCTGAATAACCCGCCTCAAATGCATTCATCAAAAGTTCAATACGTTCCGGCAGCCAGAAATCATCATCATCAAGCCCTGCAACAAAATCTCCGGCAGCGTGTTCAAGGGCTATATTTCTGCTTGCAGCAGCACCTTTGGGGCTTTCATTTCGAATAATTTTTAATGGATGTTCTTTTGACAGTTTTGCCAGTATTTCAGGAGTAGGGTCATCCGAGGCGTCATCAATCACAATAATCTCGAAGTTCCGCCATGTTTGTTTCAGCACGGAATCAACGGCACGCATTAGCAGTAACGGCCGGTTGCGTGTGGGGATGTAGACTGAAACAAGTTTTTGGACTTTATTACTCAAAATGGTTTATACAATCTATTGTTTATATTAAGAAGGCAATACCTAACCTTATAACGAACCCGGATAGTGTCTTCGGCTAAAAGTTATGCATAGTGAACCACGAATAACAATTGCAATCTGTACCTATAACCGGGCTGGCTATCTTAAGGATACACTTGAAGATCTCACAGTTCAGGATCTCGACCTATCACTTTTTGAAATACTCGTTGTAAACAATAACAGCGGCGATGGTACTGATACCGTCTGCGAGATTTTCTCAAAAACCAATCCACAAATGCAATTCCGATGGGTTAACGAGCCACGTCAGGGTTTGTCCTTTGCGCGGAACAAGGCAGCCAAAGAAGCCGGGGCAGAGGTGATACTGTATATAGATGATGATGTTTGTCTGCCAAATGATTTTGTTCGGAATGCGATCATTTATTTAGATAAAAGAGAATCCACACTTTGTGCCGGAGGGCGAATATTTGTTTCATTTGATGATATGGACAAACAGCCGGATTGGATTCCACAGGAGCTGATGCCAATGTTCGGGCTGCATGATCTTGGCAGACATGACTGCTTTTATCCTCCCGGCAATTTTCCGCGAGGCGGTAACATGATGATACGAAAAA
>SKKO01000187.1 GCA_007123715.1 Balneolaceae bacterium
GCATATTCAGGGGGAGAATCGGAAACCATGATGGGAAATATTATCAAAAAAGCCGGTTGGAAACGCTCAGATCTTGTACTCTCGACCAAAATATTTTGGGGCGGGAGTGGAGTAAATGATACAGGGCTGTCTTACAAGCACATCATGGAGGGGACTGATGCATCACTGAACCGCATGCAGGCAGACTATGTAGACCTGATTTTTTGTCATCGCCCTGATAAGCACACTCCTATTGAAGAAACCGTATGGGCGATGAACCAGGTGATTAATCAGGGTAAAGCCTTTTATTGGGGAACAAGCGAGTGGACTGCGGAGCAAATACGTGAAGCTGTATATATCGCAAAGCGTGAACATCTGCGTATGCCGCTTATGGAGCAGCCGCAATACAACATGTTCCACAGGGAACGGGTGGAAGGGGAGTACAAACGATTGTATGATGAATTCGGTCTTGGAACAACGATATGGAGCCCTTTGGCAAGCGGATTATTAACCGGTAAATATAATGATGGGGTACCGGATGACAGCCGCCTTGCTCTGGAAAAATATGACTGGCTGCGGGAAAACCTGCTGGAATCTGAAGAGGGAGTAAGACGGCTTGAACAGGTAAGAGAACTGTCGAAGGTGGCAGATGATTTAGGAGTAACGATGCCTGAACTTGCGCTGGCATGGTGTCTGAAAAACCCAAATGTAAGTACTGTAATTACAGGTGCATCAAAACCGGATCAAGTGCGGCAGAATATGCAGGCAATTCACAAAGTTAAGCTAATAACAGATGACGTAATAAGCCGGATTGAGGAAATACTTCAAAATAAACCCTCCAGTGAAAAAGATTTCAGAAATTAATTTATAAAGAGGCTTTCATTTGATGAGTCAGGTTGGTGCCAGTGGCTCATCATAGATAAAGATCGGGGCGAAAACTGACGGGTTTTAATAATATAATCCTATAACCGTAATTTATTCATACTGCGAACCTGACCGGATTAAACAAAAGGCTTACTCAAATCCTGATCAAAGAAATGTCAATCAGATTATTAGTCATGATTTCTGTCTTGTTTTTTCAACCTGGAATGTCTTTCCATTTTGATCATCTTTTTTGAATGCCAGATTAAAATGTGTTTCACCACCAGATGATGAATACCAGAATTTACCTTCAAGCTGGCGAGTTAAAATATGGATGAGTTCCATTCCAAGTGAGCTGAAAGTTTTTGAATGAAATTCCTCCGGCAACGGATTTCCATCATCAGAAATTCTAATTGTAAGGTTTTCACCTTCCTGAATTGCTTCAATTCCGATTGTACCTTTTTTCCGTCCGGACATGGCATATTTAATGATATTTGTAACGACTTCATTGATAATCAATGAACAATATACTCCCTGATTCATATTTAAGGTCACCGGGCCGGAGCGTTTTTCAATCGAAATGTCAGTTTCGGAATGGAGTGTGTCTATGATATTTTCGATTAGTTTATGGGTGTTGCCGATAAAATCAATAGTGGCAAAATTGCTGGTACTGTAAAGGTGCTCGTGAATATTAGAAATGGCTTTAATTCTGTTTGCACTATCATGAAGCTTATTTCTGAGATCAGCATTATCAGCATTTTCTGCCTGAAGAAACATCATCGCAGAAACCATGGCAAGGTTATTTTTCATCCTGTGATGGATTTCTGACAGCATGATTTCTTTTTCATACAAGGACTGCCTGATTTGCTCTTCCATTTCAATTCTTTCAGTGATATCATCATGAATGGCAATGAAACCGATAGTTTCACCATTTTCATTAATCATGGGATTGGTTGAATATGAAACAGTTACGTAATCGTCATTTTTTGTTTTATTGATTATTTCACCGGATGAAACTTTGCCTGAAAGAATGGTTTCCCAAAAATTTCGGTAAAACAAATCTGACTGTCTGCCGGATTTCAAAATAGCAGGTTTTTTTCCAATGGATTCCTGTTTGGTGAATCCATATAGTTGTTCAAATGCAGTATTTACGTACTGAATATTTCCATCAATGTCTGTGGTAAAAACCGGATTTGATGACCGGTCGAGCCCTAATTGAAATTTTCTGAGATCTTCTTCCATCTGAACACGATCACTAATGTCGTGAACCATTAAATATGTCAGTTGCCGTTTTGCAATTTCAATGTTACCGCCGGCTACCTCAACCTTCCGGGTTGTGCCATCAGATACCCTGTGGGTTGCCTGAAAGTAGTTCTCCGGTGTTGATCTCAACGTTTCGATATTTGATTTAACCCTGGCAGGAGCACGAATATCAATATCATAAATAGTCGTGGTCCTGAATTTTTCCCGTTCCCAGCCATAAAATTTTTCCGCAGCCGGGTTAGCATCAAAGACAGACCCGGTCTCCGGATCAATAATCAGGAGGATAGCGTAATTGTTTTCAAAAAGAGTTTGATATCGGGAACGGTTTTCAGATAATGCCGTTAATACCAAAACGTTTTCGGTAAGGTCTTCTATAATACCCATGCCTCCTTCATTGGAGTCACTCCCTGACCCAACCGGAGTAAATTTTGCCCGTATAGGGGTAACCTTTTCTGAAGTAACTGACTTATAATTACCTTCGTAAATGCCTGTTTTTCCGTTAAGCGATTTTTTTACTGCCTGAACAAGATCCTGATCGAACAGTTTCAATATATTTAACCCTGTCAATTTTTCGGCATTCGAACCGATTATTTGAATAAACCGGTTATTACAGACCGTGATAACTCCATCCGGATTAAATTGTACAATTCCCACGGGTGCTTCGTCAAAAATAAGGCGATAAAGATGGGCATTCTTTAATGTGTCAGATTCAGTTAGTTTTTGTTGGAGGTATTTTAATTTTTCGAGTAGGTCAAGCTTATGGGCATTGTTTAAATTTCGATTGTCAGAGAGTAATTCTTCACATTTTTGAAAAAGATCGTACAACGCCTGATATGAATTGATGTTATTCCCCATATATATTTAAAAATAAGTGTAGAATCTCATAAGACGAGAAAATTACTTCTCAAAATGATGTACCCGCGATCCCTGGGATGATATAGTGAAAGAATCTTTTAACTTTGATGTTTGTTATAAGAATATAATTTTATTTTTGATTTAAAATAAAAAAATACAAGTCAATAGAAGATACTTTCATGTTTAAAAAGTTTAGGTTAAACATGAAATAAATAAACAGCAAATGGCAGGCCCAGATACCCGATATATTCCGGAACTATCTACCAATTTGATGGATAGTTTAAAACAGCAGGGTGTAGTTAAAAAACTGCAAGAGGGTGAAGTACTTTTTCAGGAGGAACAAATGATCCGTGAAATCCCGGTTATACTCAATGGGAGTGTAAAGATTTTCCAGGTGGATGAGGACTCTCGTGAAATACTGTTGTACTATCTTAGGCCGGGTGATACCTGCATCATGAGTTTTCTTGGCGGATTGTTCAATGATAAAAGTAAATTGAAAGCCATCGCAAATGAAGACAGCGAGATCCTGCTTCTGCCGGTATATAAAGCGGGAATGCTGCTTAAAAATTACCCGGAGTGGACTGAATATATTTTCCGGGTTTATTACCATCGGTTTAAAGAACTGCTGGATGTTGTGAATGCGGTTTCATTCAAGAAAATGGACGAACGGCTTATGGCTTTTTTGCAAAACAAGGCAGAAATCATCAACAAAAATGAGATTGAAATTACCCATGAAGAACTCGCAAATGAGCTGGGAACTGCACGGGTGGTCATTTCACGCCTGCTAAAACAGATGGAAAAAGAGAAACTTGTAGAGTTAGGACGCAACCGTATTACTCTTTTGTAACAAAAGTAACTGAAATTGGTATCTACTTGTAGTTACATTTAGCTGAAATAAAATGAAACAGCAAAAAATAACAAACATGAAAGAACAGCTTTTTAAAAATTGGCACCCCATGCGCTGGGTGGCATTGATATTCGGTATCGGCCTTGGATTTAACTGGATTCTAAACACGGCACCTGTATCCGGGTTCCTCTCACTCTTTTTCCTGTTTCAGGCAATTACCAATACCGGTTGCCTCGTGGGAAGTTGTGCGCCGCAACTGAATTCAAAAAGTGATTCAAATAAGAATTTCGAAGACATTGAATTTGAAGAATTAAGATCAGAAAAATGACACAGACAGAAACAAAAAAGCAGACATTCTCAGAAATTGTAAAAGGTGACAAACCCGTGCTTGTTGATTTTTATGCCGACTGGTGCGGGCCGTGTAAAATGATGGCCCCAATCCTTCAGGATTTAAAACGCAGAATGGGTGATTCTGTTCACATTATTAAGATCGATACCGAGAAAAACCCGGATGTAGCCATTCATTACCAGGTGAGGGGAATACCAAATCTTATCCTTTTTAAGAAAGGCCACATATTGTGGCAACAGGCTGGTGTGATGCAGGCAGCGTATCTGGAACAAATCATTAATCAGAAATTGGAAGAACATGCAGAACTTTGATGAACATATTTACGATGTAACGATAGAATGGAAACAGGGTCGAGTCGGATTGATGCATTCAGATGTCCTGGAGCAGGAGATAGAGGTGGCAACACCACCTGAATTCCCCGGAGGTGTGGAAGGAATATGGTCTCCTGAGCATCTGTTTGTAGCGTCAGTAGGGAGCTGCCTGATGACTTCATTTACCGCCATTGCCGATTACTCGAAGTTTGAATATGAAAGCCTGAAAGTGAAAACTTATGGCACCATGAGTAAAGTTGATGGCAAATTTGTGATGAGCAAAATCACACTGAAACCGGTTTTAACCATAACCGATGAAAACTACGAGAAAAAAGCTTTGCGGCTGCTGGAAAAAGCCGAACAGATTTGCCTCATTTCCCGCTCCATAAAATCTGAGATTGAATTTGAGCCTGAGGTTAACGTATTCGCGGCACAATAACTTACTGAAGATAATCGTGGGAAATTGATCTTGACGAGTTTTGGATAACTGGTAAATTCATTCGGGACTGGTGATGATTTGTTTATTATCTTCAACTTAATTTATAACCAATCCAGATTTTTATGCGGTTTGAAACAAAGGCAATCCATGCGGGATTAGACATTGGCAATCCAACGAAAGCCATTATTCCGCCCATTTCTCCAAGTACGATTTATGAAATTGATGCCGAAGGGCGAAAAGAGAGTGATTTTCATTATACCCGGCTTGGCAATCCGAATCGGTTGCAGTTTGAATATGTGGCTGCCGCTCTGGAAGGAGGTGAAACGGCTTCTGCTTTCTCATCAGGTATCGCTGCCGGGATGGCAATATTACAGTCAATGGATCCGGGGGATCACATTATCATACCTGAAGATGTCTATTCCGGCAACCGCAGAATGGTTCAAACCATTATGACAGGATGGAAGTTGGAGTCTTCCTTCATAAATATGACTGATCCCGATACTATAGCCGCTCATATCAAACCAAATACACGTCTTATCTGGATTGAAACACCTTCCAATCCGCTTATGCGTATTACTGATATTGCGGCAACTGCTGCACTTGCCAAATCACACGGGTTGCTGACAGTGGTGGATAATACCTGGCCTACCCCCGTTAACCAGCAGCCGCTGGAGTTGGGTGCCGACCTTGTTCTTCATTCAACCTCAAAATATTTTGGCGGCCACAGTGACATCCTTGGGGGTATTGTGATATCCAAAAAAGATGATGATTTTGCTGAAAAGGTAAGAATCATTCAGCGATTTGGGGGAGCCGTTCCTTCACCGCAGGATTGCTGGATGCTGAGCCGCAGTACACGTACCCTTGCGTACCGTATGAAAGGCCACAATGAAAACGCAGGAATCATTGCCCGGTATCTTGAAAGTCATAAAAAAGTGGCAGAGGTCTACTATCCCGGGCTTGAGTCGTTTGCCGGATATGACATTGCCAAAAAGCAGATGACAGGATTTGGAGGGATGATTTCATTTCTGATTAAAGGCAGCAAAGAAGAAGCAGTAAAAATTGTAGGCCGTTCAAAACTCATCAAACGCGCCACAAGCCTGGGTGGAGTTGAGAGTACATGGGAACACCGTCAAAGCAGTGAAGGTGAGGGTTCAATCACTCCTGATGACCTGATTCGCCTTAGCGTGGGTTTGGAGCATCCGCAGGATATTATTGATGACCTGGAAGAAGCATTGGGATAAATGCTGAATCTGAATCGGTTATTCAGTATGTAAGACTAAAATACATCCTTCGATTCAGTTAAAACCTGAGTTCGATTAAATCGCGTCATTAGACAGGTATTGGTGCCAGTTTTGATAAACCTTTCCCAACTGAATACTATGCCGGATGCGTTTATTGGTAACGCATGCATTGCAGACATGTCTTTGGATCAAACAGATGCTGCAGAGTTGCTTCAACCTGTTATTTCATAATCCTATGGCTTATTATGAATCGAACTCAGGGTCAAAGTTTCGGGTAATTTTTGATACAAAAGCTTACCTTTTATGATTGGCAGAAACATGGTTTAAATTATCTCATTGCAAAACCCGCAATTCTAATTTTTTTTCGTATGCATTCCAGAAGTACATCCATTTTTTCAACGGCAATCTTTTTTTTGTTTTTATTGATAATATCCTGTACCGGCACACAACAAACAGCTGTTGAAGCAGAAGATATTGTGGCAAATTACACGGAGGAATATCATACTACCGCACCCATACCTGTTCTGCCCCGCTATGAGCCTGTTATGTCAGACCGTTTTGACAATGGCAGAATGTGGACGTTCGAGTATCCCCCGATCGACTATTTCAAAGAGACATACGATTTTGAGCCCGATGAGCAGTGGTTCAGCCATGCCCGGATCAGTTCGGTACGCCTGCCCAACTGTTCGGGTTCTTTTGTATCATCAGCCGGCCTTGTGCTAACCAATCATCATTGTGCCCGGGAACAGATTACCCAGGTGAGCAGGGAAGGCGAGGATTTGCTGGATAATGGTTTTTATGCTCCAACTTTTTCTGATGAGCGGTATATCGATGATTATTATGTTGATCAGCTGATTGATGTTCGGGATGTTACCAGCATGGTGATGAACGTGGTGGATGCCGCCCCGCAAGAAGAACGCACCGCGGTTCGCGAAGCTGTACTGAGAGAGCTGGAAGAAGACTTGAGCAGTACTCTCGAAAATCCTGATACAGATCTCGTGGAAGTCATCTCACTCTATAACGGGGGGCGTTATTCTGCCTATATTTACCGCCGGTACAGTGATGTTCGCCTGGTAATGGCTCCTGAATTACAGATAGGCTATTATGGTGGCGATGATGACAACTTTACCTATCCAAGGTATAATCTCGATATGACTTTTTTCCGGGTGTATGACGGTGAGGAACCCCTTTCAACACCTGTATACTTCCCATTTTCAGAAACAGGTGTAGAAGCAGGTGATGCCGTTTTTATGATTGGAAATCCCGGGAATACATCACGGTTACAGACTGTAACCCAGCTTGCCTACCGCTCGCTTTATTCAGATCTGTTTCAGCATCATCTTTACTCCCGTGCTATTAAGGGCCTTGAAGCTTATTATGAATTTGATCCTCAGGAAGGGGATGAATGGGACTTGCGTAATTTTATTTTTTCACTAAAAAATGCAGAGAAATTTTTTGGCGGCCAGGTGCAGGCACTGCGTGATCCTGTGCTGATGGGGCGGAGAACAGATAATGAAAACAGGTTTCGTTCACAACTTGCAGAAGACTCTGAACTGAGTGATGCGTATAAGCCATTACTCGACAGGCTTGATGCCATTCAACATGAAAAGATTAATTACTCGAGAGGATACCATATATTTCTTGGGGTTGCCCCCAATCTCAATTTCTCCTCTTCCGTGATGCAGCGGGCATTTATGTCATATATCTATGCAACCTATCTGGATGAGGGTATTCCGGCAGAATTACTGGGGTCTTTTAAAGAGCAGATCATTGGTATTGAAAACAGGCCGGAAGAGTTTGATCGCTACATGCTCGCCCAGCGCTTTGAGTTGATTCGTGACATTTATGGGGATTCAGATCCGTTAGTCCGGAATATCATGAATCGTAAATCGGCTGAAGAACTTGCAGATGATATCATTACGGGCACGGTTTTTCGGAGGGCAGAGAGTACAAGTGATTTTCTTGAGAGTGATGATCTTTTGAATTCAGGAGACCCTGCTATAGAAATTCTGAAAATAATTGCGCCAGAAGTACTGAACTCCCAGGAACGCTACAGTGAACTGCTGGATGAAGAAGAGGAAATTATGGGCGAACTGGGACGTGCCTGGTTCGCAATTTACGGTACCGAAATCCCGCCGGATGCCACGTTCTCTTTGAGGATTTCGGATGGTGTGGTTTCCGGTTATGATTATAACGGTACAATTGCTCCTGTCTACACAACTTTTTACGGGTTATATGATCGAGCACATTCGCACCACAGTGATCCGCAGTGGGCGCTTCCTGAGAGATGGCAGGAACCTTCGGCTACTCTTGACCTATCCACGCCGGTCAATTTTGTTTCCACGAACGATATTATTGGCGGCAATTCCGGATCGCCGGTTGTAAACATAAGCCTCGAGGTGGTAGGGCTCGCGTTTGACAGTAATATCGAGGGGATGGGTTCAAGTGATTTTATCCTGGATGACCGTGCCGCACGGGCTGTATCCGTGGATTCTCGCGGCATGATTCAATCCCTGATTCATGTATACAACGCCGAAAGGCTTGTTGAGGAGATTTTAAACCGGTAACGCACAGTGGAATAAATTAATAGGGTATGTCTGGAAAGAACACCGAATATCAAAGGGGGAGGTAAACTGAAAAAAATACAATTGCCGTCTGCTTCAGCTGACGGATAGAAAGCTTCCGTAAAATTGACCCCGAGCGAGGATTTCGGATAATATGAGGAACCTGGCCGAGGGGTTTTGGAAGGAACTATCCGGACTTGGTATCCTCGTGGCTAAGTGCCTTATCCTTAAATCATTGCGGGTATGCATAGGCTTTCCCAGCCGGAGAAGCTCTCCGGCCTACATAGCTTTACCGAAAAGCTGCCCTCACTTATTCTGTTAATCGGTTCGTCCGTTCGTCTGTTCTTCTGTTCTTCTGGGGCTTTCCAGGCCGGAGAAGCTCACCGGCGTACGTAGCCCCTAATTTTGCCCCAACTGCGTGCAACACAGAAGTGACATGCCGTATTTATACCTATTTCACCAAAACCATCTTTTTGGTCACCACTTCAAAGGGGGTTGTGAGCCGGTAGAGATATACTCCGCTGGAGAGACCGGAACCGTTAAAAGGAATTTCATAAATGCCGGCTTCCTTTAATCCGTCAGCCAGTGTGGCAATACGGCGGCCGAGTATATCATATACTTCCAACCTGATCACATTATTGGTTGGCAGCCTGAAGCGGATGATGGTGCCGGAATTAAATGGGTTAGGATAATTTTGATCCAGCCTGATCGTAGTGGGTGTTTCACCTGGACGGGAAGGCATAATAGCCCCGGCTGATTCAAAGCTGATATTATTAAAGGTAACCCTGTCCCCGTTATCAGCCGTCATATCATCCCCATCGAACCGGATACGGATTTTGAAATCCGAATTGTCGTTGGCTTCCTCAATCAGTGAAAAATCGAATTTGTATAAGCTGTATGAATCCGAAAGTGCCGGATTCGGATTTTCGAGCCCGGTGTTTATCCAGTCAGGTTCATCCCTGCTTACTGAATAATCGATGAGGAGGCGGTTAGCTGCACCTTCATCCATAGCGGCAAACGAAAACGTGACGTTTTCGAATCCTTTGGTTGGCAGGTGAAAAATAAGTGAATTCTCGCGATTGCCATCTCTGAATGGCTGCCTGATTTGCAGCGCCCGCATATCACTTTCTGAATACTCGTTACCTTTGTTCGCTTTTGGGCGATAATTCAGTTCTGTAGGGTGGTTTCTTCGTTCCATGGACGCCATTCTCCAGTTAGGATGATCTTCTTCAAACGGGTAGCCGTCGATTGCAGATTCAAATTCAATCCGTGCCGGATTTTTCATCGACCATGTAGATTCTATCACCTCGAGCGGGGTGTTATTGGGAAGATCATCGTTGAAGTACCAGAAATATTTTAAAACGGGGCCAAACTCAACATTGGGCTCACCCATTTGCCGGTCCATCCACTCTATTCGCTGTACCAGCCAGTTTCTCATCCAGTTAACTTCTTCGTCAAAAGAGTTGCCAACAAACCAATTGGGCCATACATACCTGCCAAGACGGGGCCATCTTTCAAAATCACGCTCTTGTGATTCCATCAGGAGTTCTTTGTTGTCGTCAATGAGGCTCAGCAGGTGGTGATTCGAAAAGATGCTTCGGCGGAGCTCCCACCATCGGTTATACATTCGCTGCATATAATCATCATCCTGCATCAGGCGCAGGTACCAGTCTCTTATTCCGCAGCCCACAAAACAGTCGTTGCTGGCCTGTTCGTAATACCAGCCCTGCGGCCGCCACCCTTCAAGATAATCGCCAATACCGATACTGAGGTTGTAATCCCATACCGGACCCATTATCAGTTTGCCGTTGCGGTCTTTGTGCATAAATGTGCTTAGACGGTACCCGTCAATTTCTTTCAGCAGTTCGGTGTGGAGAAAATAATCGATAAAAGAATCCACATCAATAAACGCTTCATAACCTGCCACGGGATCTTCAAAATTCGAACCATAAAGGGCTTCTTCAAAATTGCTGACATAATTGCGGATCCACTCCTGCTGTTCCCGCGTTACGTCTTCTTCATTGGGTCTCACATGAGCAAGCCGGGTGCCCCTTCTTGTTCTGAATCCGGACTCACCGGGATTGAGGCGGTCTTTTTTGATGATGTATCCGCCAGAGATGTCAGGTTCAGTTTGGTCTCCCGGAGTAATTTCGGTGATATTTACCCGGTTTTGGCCCCATTTAATCCGTTCAACCAATACATAGACCCCGTGATAATGGGCATTGGTTACCGGTCCGCTGCCACTGTGCAGAAACAATTCCACAAACCGGGTTCTTGGTGAATACCAGCCCTGGTCTTCGAAAAGCTGGTATGCCACCACGTTGCGCATAAACGTAAAATCTGTATAGGGTGCATAAAGAATCCAGTTATGATCGGGAGGTAAACCAAGTAATGACTCGCTCCGGTTTGTATCATCTTCATCATACATATGAAACCCGAACATATTTTTTGGAAACATCAGCGAGCTCGAACCCCGTTTGTTGATCACCATCCGGCTTTGCAACATATTTTCATTATTCAGGGTTGCACGGCCGTTTTCCTGTTTGTCAATAAAGGTTATGGCACCCGGTGTTCGGGGGCCGGGATTGATCTGCGTATTGTAATGATTAATAATCACCATTGGCAGGTTGGAATTGAAACCTGCAAGCTGCGGTGAAATTTGGTTGTAAATGTGGGATTTTACCTCGCTTTCCAGAGCGTTTTCAGCGTACGCTCGCGCCCTGATCATCACACTGCCGCTTATGGTAAAAGGATTGGAGTAACGGTTACCTGTTTCAGGCGTGGGTTCGCTCCCGTTGGTTGTATAATAAATTTCTGAATTTTCATCAGACGTAAGCGTGAGCTGGAATGAGGACGTATACAGACCGCCCTTTTGTGAAAAAGCGGGCGGGTCAAGCAGTTTTGTGTAACGTTCTCCGCTATTTTGGGAGCCGGGAGTGGGCTCCGTAAAAAAATAGAAAACATTGGCTCCATCAGGATAGCGACCGTAGGAGACATCACGCGGGATAGGAATGGGAGATATTTCATCCACACGTTCTCCGTCTGGAGCGGTAAGTAAGATTTCCTCTCCATCACTGCTGATGCTGAAATTAGTGTGCAATGGGGATTCAGGCGAGTCCCGGTCTTTACCTGATGCCCATATCAGCAGATACCCCCCGGGTTGCAGTGAAACATCCGGGATCATCCAGCGGAACGGGTTGTCATAATCATCTGACAGGCCGTAGCCGTTCAGGTACATAATATCCGAACCTGTATTGAAGAGTTCAATCCAGTCTTCCGCTTCACCGTCATCATCAAAAATGGTATCGGAGTTGGAGGCCTGGATTTCGTTGATGACTACCTGGGCGTTCAGGGGGATTTCCCAAACGATTAACAGCGTCAAAAAAAGTAAATATCGGGTTATATCAACAAATCTGCGGCACATATTCACTCAAAATAAGAAAAACCCATCCAATCATAACGGGTTAAAAGCTATAACGCTGCAGATTACGATTTCGTGGATCTGACTTATGAACCGCTATCGGTGAATTTTTTTACTCTCTCTGTGTCATCGGGTGGTGTGAGGAGGCTGATGCCAATCAACAGAATGATGTTTGCGGCGAGGCCATACATCCCTTCATGCATGGCAATGGGTTTTAAGCCGGCAAAAATCAGAAAAAAAGTATTTACGAGAATACCGCCAAATAAACCTGCCAGCGCACCGGCTTTTGTGGCACGTTTCCAGTAAAACATGGCAAATATGACTGGGAAAATCTGTGCAACTCCGCCATACGAACCAAGAAGCAGTGCAACAATGGAAACATTAATCACAACAGCGAATAGGTACGCTATGAGGCCGATTACCAGTACGGAAACCTGTATCCATAAGCGTTCGGTTTTGTCTTTTAGAGGAGTTTTGAGCACACGGTTCACCCCATCGCGAATACTTATAGAAGCGGCTGAATGGAGGATGGCATCGCCCGAAGACATAGACGCTGCCAGGGCTCCGGCACAAAACAG
Organism: Balneolaceae bacterium; assembly: GCA_007123715.1. Lineage (GTDB taxonomy): Bacteria > Bacteroidota > Rhodothermia > Balneolales > Balneolaceae > Rhodohalobacter. Next base: position 12,709 of record SKKO01000187.1, read on the forward strand.
ACCGATGATGATGGCCGGCAGATCGAGCTGCATCAGTACATACGGCAAAATACTGTCGGCCTGTTCAACACCGGGAAAAGCCACAACCGCTGAAAAACCGATCATCAGAATGGGAACAAGAAACAGCAAAAATGTGGGATACAGTACCACGCTGAGTCGTAGCGAGTTGGCGCTTTTCGCGGCAAAACTTCGCATAAAAAAGTGCGGCCAAACAGAAAAACCGATGGCAGAAATCAGAACGGCTGAACTGAAACCCCACCAGTCCCAGGGTGATCCGCCGGCAGTTAGTCCAGGAGCCTGAAGCATTGCCTCATGGCCTGCTTCCATGATAGCTGTAAACATCTCACCGATGCCACCATAGAGTGTGTGGGGCAGGTAAATTCCAAGAACCCATGCCATTACCATCATAAACATGCCCTGGAACGCGTTCGACCAGCCTACGCCCATTACTCCACTGAAATAGACGTAAATCAGAACCACCAGATAAGTGACACCTGCTCCGGCCCAGTAAGGTATCATCCCCTCACTGATGACATTGAGAACATAACCTGCTCCCACCATCTGCAGGGTGAGATAAGGGATGAACACAACCACACTGAGAACGGCCAGCATTACCGACATAAAATTGCTGTCGAACCGGTCTGCAAGCAGTTCAGCCTGTGTGACATAACCGTACTTTTTACCGAGTCGCCATGCACGGGGGCCAAAAAAGTAGAGAGGTACGATGCCGATCACTCCATAAGCAATAATATAAAAAGCTGCAGCCCCGCGTGTGTAGGCCCAGCCCGGGCCGCCAAGAAATGCAAATGATGAGAAGATGGAAGCGCCTATTACAAAATAGAGAATAAATACATTCATGCTTCGATCACCGGCTACGTAGCCACCAACACTTTTGGTTATTCTCAATGAAGGCACAATACCGGTAACCAGTGAAATCAACAGGTAAAGGCCTACAACAATCAATATAATGGTACCGGTTTCCATCAGTTTCCGCCCTCTCGTCTTTTATCTGAAAAATATTGGCCAAGCATAGCAATGAATCCGGCAATGGTACAAAAAATGACCCATGCAAATGAGAGTGGAAAGCCAAAAATAAGAGGTGTGGCAGAAGAAAATAGCGTGTATCCAGGCCATATAAGAAAAACGGTTATGGTCATCATAACTATGCAGAAAAGAATTCTTGTCCTTCGCCTGTTTGATAGGGGTTTGTCAGGTTGATCATTCATGGCAGGAATATAATTTGAAATGATAAAAGCACAAACTGTGATTTCGGATTCTCAAATCAACATGTAGGCCGGAGAGCCCCAGAATAACAGAGGAACGGACGAACGGACGAACCGATTAACAGAATAAGTGGGGGCAGTTTTTTGGTAAAGCTATGTAGGCCGGAGAGCTTCTCCGATTCGGAAAGCCTATGCATACCCGCAATGAATTAAGGATAAGGCACTTAGCCACGAGGACACGAAGGCGCGAAGTTTTTAATGTCATCTTTTAATATGGTGTTGCCCGGCTTTTGGGGCAAAATTAGTGGTTACC
>SKKO01000061.1 GCA_007123715.1 Balneolaceae bacterium
ACCCCGGCCGGTCTCTTCAGAGGGCTGGAACAGCAGAATATATCTTTTATCAGAGAATGTTTTTTTTCTGATCTTTTTTGCAAGTCCTAATAATATGGCCATGTGTCCGTCGTGGCCGCAGGCATGCATTACACCACTATTTTTCGAACTGTGAGGCAGATCCGAACTTTCATGTAATGGGAGGGCATCCATTTCCGCACGAAACAGGATGGTTTTATCAAAGCGGCCGTTTTCCGGTATAAAAATGGCTGCCACGCCAAAACCACCAAGATTTTCCATCAGCTGGTCCGGGTTGAATATTTGCAGCTCGCTGATAATCCGGGCAGAGGTCCATTTTTCCTTTCCGGACAACTCAGGGTGTTGATGCAGTTCTTTTCTAAGCCGGACAAGTTCCGGGTAGTCCATACATGGGGTGATTATTTTTCTAAAAAATTACCAAGCAGAATACGTGGATCGGGAAATTGTTTGATAGCCTTATTCAGCTCATTTTCCGAAACCACACCGGGCATGTCAGCTGTGCCTGGATCTTGCATGCTGATTTGCAGATGCAAATGGGGAGGCCAGTTGCCGTTTTCTTCATCATTGCCGATCCAGCCAATAAGGTCACCGGAATGAACTTTTTTTCCCGGTTTGCTCAATTGCAATGATTTTTCTGCGAGATGGCCATAAAGTACAAATAAGTCATCATTTGGAGATGTGTGTTTGATAACCACGGTGGCACCGTAATCTCCATTTCTGTTATGATTTGCCGTATATAACACAGCTCCGGGCAAGGGGGCGAATACAGGCTCGCCAACAGGCGCCCATATATCTATTCCCATATGAATATTCCTCAGGTGCTGAAAATGGGGGGCAACATACATATTCTCACGTGTATCGAGATATCCGCCCCATCCCCAGTTACCGGATGCCACAAAATCTGAGAGGAATGGAAGGTCTTCACCACTAATATGGTTGAATTCCCTTATTTCTGCAGGAAAGTTCATAACGGGATAGATACGCTTCCCAAAATCAGCCATATATTGCGCTTTATTCATATAGATGCTCCTAATCCGCTATCCTTTTTTCAATATAATAGGAGTTCATAAGGCCGAGTGCACCCATGTATTTTAATTTGAATCGAACCATATCTCCCACTTTATATCCGTCAGGATTGGATCCCAAATCCAGAATCAGCATATCGCTGCTTGCATCTGTGATCCTGATGTGTTCGTCGACCGGTACCAGATAATTAGGTTGTATGTCGAGTATGCCGATATCGAGGATGGCTCTGAAGGATGTTTTTCCGATATCCTTCTCAATAATTTCAACCGTTTTACCCTGCGGGTTCACGCCAAGTTCCCCCATGGGTACTATAGGTTTATCGGAAAGCTCAATAATCTGGCAGAATAGCTCCAGAACACCATCGCTCATACCGTCAATCACGCCGTCTGTAAAAAGGTTTTTACCGAAAAACAGCGCTTCACCGACCCGGAAATGGTTTATTCCTGCAGGTAACTGTCCGCGCAGCAGTAATGGAATTGTAACGGTGGTACCGCCCGATACAAGCGGGATTTCTTTTTTAAACCTGAGCTCTATAATCTGTTTATAGAGTGCGAGCTGTATCAGTTTATCGCTATCGGGCATCACGCCGTGCAGGCAATTCAGATTTGTGCCAAGCCCTACAACTTCGATGCCGGGCAGGCGAAATACTTTTTCATAAAAATTGATGAGGTCATCCCGCATCACACCTTCCCTCAAATCTCCCATTTCTATCATAATAATCACTTTATGAACGGTATTCTGGCGCTGTGCTTCATCTGAGAGTTGATGGAGGGTGGCCAGTTCCGTATTCAGGCTGATGTCTGCGTACTTCACAACATCCCTTACAATATCTTTTGGGGGAGGTTTAATGTAAATGGTAAGGGTATCCGGATTGATCTCTTTGATAACTTTCAGGTTACTGATCCTCGAATCGTGCACTTCACCAATTCCAAGGTCAATCACCTCCTTTAAGAAATTCCGGTTGCCACAAAACAACTTTGTGGTGATGCCCCATTTAATTCTGTGATGATTAAACAGGCTATCCAGAAAAGCAAAATTGTGATGTAGTTCCTTTTTGTAAAGTTTTAAATAGGCCATAGGTGGATCAGTGATCAGAGTGTGATTGGCAACAGTGTGTCAGTTGCACTCCGGTCACTTTTTTAAGAGTCTCATTTCGAGGTATTTATTGGTAAAGCCAAGCTTTTCATAAAGGTATCTGGCAGGGTTATCAGGTTCCACGTGCAAAGCAATGTCGCCCCGGGATAACTTTATTACCTGTTTCATCAATTCTTTTCCGATTCCAAGCCCCCGGGTTTTGGCGTGTACCGCAATATAAACAAGAATGTTTTCCGGAATGTAATCACCCATATTTGTCTGGTTCATAATAACGGCTCCCAGTATTTCACTCTTTTGATGGGCTACCAATACAAAACCGTCCTGGCCGGGCCGGTCACCATAGGCATATCCGATGCATTTTACTATCGCATGCTTTTTATCGCCATATTGTTCAAGTTGATGAAACAAAAAATCGGCAATTTGCTGTCTGCTGAATGGCGGTGAGCCGGTTCTGTCTGTTTCTATCTTTGTGTAAGTAAGTTTCATGGGTTCTCTTGCAAATTTTGCCATGGATATCCGGATGGGGAATGGAACACTGCTAAATAAGTGCATACACGGAGAACAGGAGACCAAAGGCCTCTTTTTTCTCCGGGAATCAGAAAACACTGAATCAGACCCCGGCATACCGGCTTTAAAACATCAAAACAATGTTTGGCTACTAAAATAGCCCTTAGACATAACATTCCTGATGGATACTTCGGTCCCTCTTCTGCGGTCTTTTCAGATCCGTCCATTTTATACATGGTAGTATCGATTCATTATTTCGTTTCTTGTTTAAAGGTAACAAGACTGACTGTAATAAATGAAATAGCCGACATACTCATTCCAAAAACATTCGGATCGAGTGAATAGGGCAATTCAAAACCGGCATATCTCAGGATGATTGTAACGGCTCCTCCAACGATCATGGCTGTCAATGCGCCGGCAGGCGTGCTTTTCTTCCAAAATAACGCTCCCATAACCGGTACAAATAATCCGGATACCATAAATGAGTATGAGTCGAGCATAAGGTCAAGAACATTGGTCATAACTGCAGCAAGTAATAATGCAAGCACTCCAATAATCAGTGTGATAACCTGGGATATCCGAATAAACACCCTGCTGTCGTCATCAATTTTTTTGAATTTCCCGATAATATCCGATACCACATTGCCTGAAGAGGCCATCAGGCAACTGTCGGCAGTTGAGAGGATAGCCGAAAAATATGCAGCCATCATGATACCAAGAAATCCTACAGGCAATACGGTTCTCAGCAACATCGGTAATCCGGTTTCAGGGTCGGTATCGGTTACATCAGCCGCACCCAGATATTCAAACATACCCTGGTCGGCGGCTACCCTTGCAAACAGGCCGAGAAGAACCCCAAGAAATGCCATTACAGGCCATTCAAAAAAGCCTGCAATGTACCATGCCCTTTTTGCAGTTTTTTCATCTTTACAGGCGTAAATTCTTTGATATAAGGTCATTCCCACGAACCAAATAGGTATAATGGTAACCATCCAGAAAACAATATCCTGCCACAACACATTTGTTAGTGTCAGCATCTCGGGATCAACGGTTTCACGAATGGCTGTTATCCCGCCGATTTCAAAATAGGCAACCGGAACGCCTATGAATAAGAGGCCGGTCATGAGCAGCGCCCATTGTATCGTATCGGTATAGATTACGGCTTTAAGCCCGCCCAGAACGGTGTAGAGTACAGCAACCGAGCCCATAATTATCAGCGCAGGTTGATGTTCTAATCCAACAAATGTACCGCTCGCCAGTTTTGCTCCGGCCAGTAACTGTGAACTTGTAAAACCGGCATATCCGATTGCTGAGATGATTGCGGCGACGAATGCAACCCTCCCATTGTAATAGTGTTCAAATAGTTGTGGAAAAGTAAGGGCATCATCAAAAAATGGATTCCGTTTTATTTTTGGTATTAAAAATACGGCTGCCAGCCATGCGCCCAGCAAGCCTGTGAAAAGCATCCATGAACCTGAAAGGCCCATTACGAAACCAAGTCCGCCGAGGCCAATCGAAAATCCGCCCCCTACATCCGTTGCAACAACCGATAAGCCGACATGGTAACTCTTCATATTTCGCCCTCCTACATAGTAATCTTCGCCGCTTTTATTTTTTCTGAAGAAGAAATAGCCGAAAGCCAGCAAAGCGAGGATATAGATGATGAACAGGGAAAAGTCAAAGGGATGCATTATTCATCCTGCAACTTAAAGGAAAGGTAATGATGCTTTATACAGTGGATAAAATTCAGGTTTTAATAATAACGACTAACGGACTGTTTATTCCCTGCAAGAACAATTTTCAAAAACCGGTGAATAGACATTGTATATGATATATAATTATGATTATTTGCTTTATTAAATTTCCTAAAGGTAAAGGATTCACATGCGATCATCAAGGCAGGGTATTATGCCGGTGCCAGACAATTTGATCAGCCTCTCCCAACGGGGGCCGATGAGTGGCAGGCGAACAACCCGTGTTCTGTTATTTTCAGGCTGTCCCATCGGGCAAAAATCTACACCCGGGGGAGAAGATGTCACATCACCGCTTACCCGGTGCGCCCTGCACACCGAATCCCTGACACAGATGAGTATTCGCTCTGATTATGCTCACAGGGGGATTCCGGCCGAACACCCAACACTCGGCAATTTTCGGAGATTGACGGAGAGGCGGGAGGTCATAACTCATGAATCTCTGTACGTTCCAATAAAATAAATTGAGCCTTTGTAAAAAAACATGGACATTAATCGAGACCCTGTTCAATTTTAAAGGCATTGAATATATTATACTTAGAAAAAACATTGATTGTGTTTATTTCTATTAAGGCTTTAACATGCAATGATTTGCGGTGATTTTTAATGGTTGTACGTGTCGTCGGGATTTGGAAACGCTTCTTTTACTAAGAGCTTAATTTGGAAACGCTTCTTTTACTAAGAACTTAAAAAAGTTATATAATATAGTTGAAATGCGTTTATTCTTGTGCTAAATTGTCGAATCAACCGGAAAGGTTGGCTTTTAACCAAGCACATAATTCGTGAAGGACGTATTATCCAGAACATCTGCGTATCTTTGTGATCTTCAATTATCTAAATAAGGTTTATAATCTTAACACATCTTTTCTGAAATTCTTAATGACTTTCTGGGATTGGTTTATGAATTTTAGAAGTTATTTAACCAAAACAATAACCTATGAGGTCTTATATGAAATATAAGCTACTGACAATGTTAGCATGTACCTTGTTCTTTTCACTGAATGCATACGCTCAGGTGAATATTACAGGTACAATAACAGACAGAAATACTGGTGAATTACTTCCCGGTGTAAATGTTTTTGTACAACAGTTACAGCGCGGTGATGCCACCAATTTAGACGGCGAATTTTCGATCAGCAATGTGCAGGCAGGTACCTACACGCTGGTTGTAACATTCATCGGGTATGAAAGATACCAGACCAGTCTCACCGTTGGGAACGTGGATCTGAATCTTGATATTGAACTAACACCCACCATCACCGCTCTTGATGACGTAGTGGTTACCGCTTTTGGTATTCAGCGGGAATCAAGGGCCCTGAGTTATGGTGTATCCCAGGTAACTGCCGAAAGTATTGGCCGCAGAACCGAGTCGGATGTGGTTCGTTCACTCTCCGGTAAGCTTCCCGGTGTGAATATTACCAACACCAGCGGTGTAACCGGAACAGGTACCAACTTCATTATCAGGGGCTTCACATCGATTACGGGCTCAAACCAGCCGCTGTTTGTGGTTGACGGTGTAACCTTTGACGGACAATCCAACGCTGGCAGTGGTTTTGCCATTGGTGGCGGCTCACTTGTTTCTCCAAACCGTTTTCTCGATATCGATCCTAAAAACATCGAAAGTGTATCCGTTCTTCGTGGTTTGAACGCGACTACTCTTTATGGTGAGCAGGGCCGTAACGGTGTGGTCATCATAAACACCAAAAGCGGAAGCCAAACAGCAGCGTCTGAAACCGGATTCGAAGTTACCTTCGAGCAGGGTGTACAAGCGGTACAGATAGCAAGCCGTCCCGATTACCAGAACACCTATGGAATTGGTTTTGACCAGAACTTCGGTTGGTTTTTCAGTAACTGGGGCCCGCGTTTCGATACGCAGAATACATCGCGTTTCGGCTCTTCTTTCCTTGGTTTTGACGATGATGGCACAGTACTCGTTCGCCACCCGTTTGCAACTTCATCTACTGGTTTGGATGAGGCATTCCCGGATCTGGCTGCATCACCCTATCGTTATCAGGCATATGATGATCCTATTGATGCATTCTTCAGAACAGGTATTGGTTCCAATACATCATTGAACATTTCCGGAGGCATTGAAGACCTCAGGCTGAACGTGAACTTTTCACGATTTTTCGAGGAAGGATTTACACCCGGAAACAGCCTTGAAAGAAATGCGTTCGGCCTTGGTGCCAACTACCAGATAACCCCGAGATTAAGGGCAGGTACGTCATTCAATATGAGCCTTACCGATATGTTAACTCCTCCCCTCGCTGCAGGTGGCGGTAGTGGCCCGGCTGCAGTGGGTGGTACATCTTCTGTATTTGCGGATGTATTCTATACACCCCGTGCCATTGACTTGAAAAACATGCCATATACCAATCCGATAACAGGCGGGCCCGCATATTACAGGGGCGGTAACGACATTCAGAATCCCTTCTGGACAGTTGAAAACAACACGATTAATAATGTTACCGACAGGTATTTTGGCCGTACGGAATTCAATTATCAGATTATGGATGGCCTGAATGCCATATATCGTATAGGATACGACAGTTATACAGAGAATTATGAATTCAGGCTAAACCAGGGTAATGTTGATAATGATGACATTGCACAAGGTCTGTACCAGACATTCACTTCCCGAAGCGTTAACTGGGAACACAACCTGAATGTTTTGTATGATTTCCAGTTAACGGAAGACATCTCACTTACAGGATTGGTTGGCGCCCAGTATCAGGAATCTGAATTTGAAAGAGACGGTATTGAAAGCCAAAATCAGATTATCAGGAACTTCTTTGAGCATGCAAACTTCACGGATCAGTCTGCTACGAATTTCTTTAATGATAATGATATCCAGTTCCGTTCTCAAAGGCAAACCGCGGGTGTTTTTGCGGATGCTACACTTGGATTCAGGGATTATGTTTATCTGAACCTGAGCGCGAGAAACGACTGGTTCTCTACTCTTGAAGTGGATAACCGCTCTATCCTTTATCCTGCTGCCAGTGTATCGTTCATCGCATCAGATGCCTTTAATATCACTAGCGATATTCTTACATACCTGAAGATATATGGCGGTTATGGAACATCAGCCGGCTCCCCGAGTCCGTACAGTACCCGTAATACACTTGGTTCAAATGCACGTGCTTTTGTGAACCGTGCCGGCACCGTATTTACAGGTAACAATACCAGTGCGTTTCTGGGCAACCCCAACCTGAAGCCTGAGCTGCACAGTGAGTGGGAAATTGGTATTGAGACCAGATTGTTCCAGGGCCGCGTGGGATTGAATGTGATCTATTATGACAAAACCACAACCGACCTGATTACACAGGCACCTCTTGACCCGTCAACCGGATTTACATCCACACTGGTCAACATTGGTGAAGTAGCAAACCAGGGCCTTGAAATTGAAGCCAATGCCACACCTCTTAACCGTCCGTTCAGATGGGATGTAGGTGTAAACTTCTTTACCGATGCTTCCGAAGTCAAATCGCTGAGTGATGATCTCGAAGAGGTACAAATTGGAGGTGGTTTCACAACCAGAGGCAACTTTGCTATCCCGGGTTATACGCTCGGAATCATGAAAGGTGATGTGATTGAACGTACAGCTGACGGTACGCCAATTGTGGGAACAGATGGCAACTATTTTACCCAGTCTGAACTTGGAATCATTGGAAACCCGAATCCGAAATATACCATGGGCTTCTCCAATACATTCAGCTACAAAGGTGCTTCGCTCTCCTTCCAGATCGATTACCAGCATGGTGGAGATATTTTCAGCACATGGATCAGTACTCTTTTTGCAAGGGGCCTCACTACCGATACCGACAGAGTATCCCGGGATAATACATTTATCCTTCCCGGTGTACAGGCCGACGGTTCTCCGAACAATGTTCAGCTCACCATTGCCGGTGTGATGTTTAGCAATTTTGGATTCGGAGCCGATGAGCTCAGGGTTTATGATGCAACTCACGTACGACTGAGTGAACTTTCGTTCAGCTATGATCTTCCGCTTGCTATTATTAATGCAACCCCCTTTAATCAGGTTACCCTGTCACTGAACGGAAACAACCTGTGGTTCTTTGCACCTAATGTACCTGAAGGAAGTGGATTTGACCCGAACGTAAACTCTATCGGAGTTGGCAATGCCAGGGGTTTTGAATACCTCACCGGACCAAGTGCCCGGCGTTTTGGCGGTAGCATCCGTGTACGTTTCTAATAAGAATCTGAAAACCAATTGATTATGAAATCACTATCCAAAATTTTAGCTGTTACACTGCTGTTTTTATTTACAGTACAGTGTGAAGTGATCGACTCGGGCCTGCTCGACAGCCCGAACGCGGTAACACCCGATAATGTTGATGCGAACTTTCTGCTGAATAATATTCAGTTGTCAGCCCGCGGAATCTATTCCGGAGCTGCTCTCAGGGGTTCGGAATTAACAAGACAACGACGCCTTTTTGGCGGAACTTACGCTGCCGCATACGTACCACAGGACGTGAATGCGGTACACCAGACAACCTATTCAAGTGTGTTCATCGATGTGCAAAACCTTCTGCCCATTGCTGAAGCGAATGAACAGTACTTTCATATGGGCATGGGCCAGTTCTTTAAAGCCTACGGCCTGATAACCATGGTTGATTTATTTGGTGATATGCCATACTCTGAGGCTATAAATCCGGACATCTTCAACCCACGCCTGGATGATGCTGCCAGTCTGTATGCAGCCGCTCTGGATATTCTTGACCAGGCAATCGTTAACTTCAAGCGTGAAGACAGGCTTGCGTTCCCTCCGGACTTGTATTATCCGCAATTTTCCGGTGATGCAAAGGTTGAAGCGTGGGTAAAAGCTGCCAACACGTTGAAGCTGAAAGCATATGTGAATATGCGACACGTGGACCCGGGAGCAGCAACGGCAGGAATCAACGCCCTGCTTGCTGATGAAGTTGGAATGATTACAAGCCGTACACATGACTTTACGTTTGAGTATTCAACCAATGATACCAACCCCGATAGCCGCCATCCGTTGTTTACAAACAACTATTTGAACGGTGCAAACGACTATATTGGGGTATCTCTCATGAATATGATGCTTACAGATAAAGGGATCAGAGATCCTCGTATCCGTTACTACTTCTATCGTCAGCGTACACAAAATACAAACGACGTTAACCTCCAATCCTGCCTTGCTGCAAGTGCACCGGGACATTATACTGAAGAAGATGTCTGGTGTCAGCTTGTTGAAGGATATTGGGGAGAAGGCCACCTGAATACAAACGGTATTCCGCCGGACACATTTTTAAGGACCATATTTGGTGTTTATCCAGCTGGCGGACGGTTTGACGCAAATCAGGGCCAGGGTGCAAATCAATTTCATGGCTTGCAGGGTGCAGGTATCCGTCCGATACTGATGTCTTTCCTCACTCACTTCCTGCTTGCTGAGGCAGCCTTAACTCTTGATGGTGTTGCGCTTGATGCGAGACAGCTGCTTGAGGATGCTGTGCGTCTGTCTATCCAAACCGTACACGCGTTTGGTGCTTCTGTCGCAGTTGCAGATTTTGTCCCGTCTCAGGAAATCGTAGATGCGTTTGTCGCTGAAGTAATGGCGAAATATGACGCAGAGCCACTCAGAACCATCGCGAAAGAACTCTACATTGCCTCTTTCCCGAATGGGATAGAAGCATGGAACGTGATGAGAAGAACCGGTTACCCGAATCGTGCTGATGGTATTCAGCCTGCGCAAAATGCGAATCCGGGTAATTTCTACCGCTCTCTTCCATACCCGGCAAACATGGTAAACAGAAACAGTAATGTTTCTCAAAAAGCAGGTGCCGCACCCAACCACGTACGTGTGTTTTGGGATACAAGGGGAGCTGACGATGAATTTGACTTTTAAACCCAAAGGGATAAACACATGAAATTATTTAAATACTCAACAATCATTGCGCTGCTGGTGTTTTTATCAGCATGTTCAGTAAACGAGGATAAATTTCCGATCCCGTTAGATACCGTGTTGAACACAAACGGTGCTTACCTTACAGTACTGAATGTGGAAACAGCGATTTTCGATATCCTTGATCTCGACAACGCTGCATACGTATTTAACGGCGAAATATTTGACCGTGAAGGTGGCAATCTTGTACAAAATGTACAGTTTTATGCAAGCTATACCTCCATTGATGGCGCCAGGCTGCCCGAAACGTCACAACCCTTCAAAACACTTGAAAGGGGGGCTTTTTCAGCCGGTGAAAATGGACTACCAAGGGCAAGGATTGAAATCCAAATTAGTGAAGTAATTGCTGCGTTAGGACTTACTGAAGATGATCTTACACTTGGCGACCGATTCAACATCAGATGGGTATTGAACCTGACAAACGGACAGTCATTCACCCGTGGTGATGCCAGCCCGGATGCTGAAGGGGCTTTCCGTACACCATATCAGGCAAACGTAGCCGTGCTGGCAAATCTGCCGCCCGACCTGTTTGTTGGTTCCTATCAGTTTGAACAGCAGGCAGGCGGTGTATTTGGCTGGTGGACCTTCTCTCAGGTATTTACAACTGATGTTTCCATCAATCCGGACAATACAGCTACCGGTCGTCTCTTTACAGCCGAACCGTATGCCCAGAACTGGGGTGGTCTTGCACCATTGACAGTACCTTTCAATTTTGGTGTCAATATCGAATATGCCGGTCCATCTGATGGTCAGGGAGTTGGACTGGGTTGTGGGCCAATTGGCTTGGCAATCGGTCCTGCATCACAGGCAGCAGGCCCAGACCTAAGCGATGACAGTTCGTTTACACTCTGGCTGGGTGATAACGTACGTGGTGACTGCGGTGCTCCTCCGGTCAACGTTAGACTGGAAGCTACCAAGTAGTAATTAATTAGTAGTATATATTAAAAAGCCGTTCCGACTTTTGTCGGGGCGGCTTTTTTTTTAAATCCAGGATTCAGAGATAGACTTCCGAAGTTTTTTATCTATTCCTTGCGTGAGGTAAACACATACCTTTGCTGTTTCTTAAAGTAATTTTGCCGGTTTTATCCGATATTATTGCGATGAAAAAGCACCACAACAACTAAAGATTTTCGTTTGATAGAAAAAGCTATAAATGAATAATTCGAAATCTCTAAAATGTCTGCTGTTTGCAGCATTTTTCATTATCAGTGGCTGTACTAAAAGCTATGAATTAAAATGGACAGAGGGGGAAGGTTACCGTTATGCCGATATAAAAAGGCCATGGTTTGGAAATCCGGGATTTGAATTAATGACAAACAACCATACTGGTATTTCCTTTCAGAATACGATTACTATGGACGGTTTACTGAGAAACCGTCACTATATGAACGGATCAGGCGTAGCAGTGGCCGATATTAACGGGAATGGATTGATAGATATCTATTTTGCAAGCCTTGAAGGGCCAAACAAGCTCTATGAAAATCTCGGAAATTTCAGATTTCGTGATATTACAGAAGAGGCAGGCGTAGCACATGAAGGCTTTAATTCAACCGGTGTCGTTTTTGCAGATGTAACCGGAAACGGATTTCCGGATCTGCTGATCAGTTCCATGACTGAAACGAATGTATTGTATATCAACGACGGAACCGGAAAATTCACATTAAAAGAAGATAGCGGCCTGGGGAAAAGTAACGGTGCACACACCCTGGCACTCGCTGATGTAACCGGTAACGGGTTGCTCGATCTTTACATTACCAACTATCGCGACATATCCGTTAAAGATATTTACCCTGCAGAAGAAATCACCAATGAGAGAACCAATCAGATTACTGAGGATGGATTCTCCATATATCCTGAATTCGAAGATTTTTTCGGGATTATTTATGTAGATGGGAGCCCTCTCCGGGTTGAGAAAGGGGCGAAAGATGAATTATATCTGAATCAGGGAGACGGAACATTTGTCCTCGCAGATGAAATGGCTGTTTTCTTTGATGAATATGATCAGCCCATTGGAATGTTTGAAGACTGGGGATTAACGGCTACATTTGCTGATGTAACGGGAAATGGATTACCCGATATCTATGTCGCAAATGATTTCTGGACCCCTGACCGATTCTGGATTAACAGGGGTGACGGCACCTTCAGGCTGATCAAAGATGAAGCCATCAGAAGCATAAGTTTTTCGGCCATGGGAGTTGATGTTTCAGACATAAACCGCGATGGTAATTTTGATATCATGGTCACGGAAATGTTCAGTGCAAATCATAACCGGAGAATGAGACAAACCTCCCAGAGTATTGTCCATTCGGATGGAAGGGCTCTTAATAATCAGAATTCGGTCTTTTTGAACAGGGGAGATGGTACTTTTGCCGAAGTTGCCAATTACAGCGGCCTTTATGCTTCCGACTGGTCATGGGCCACCTATTTCATGGATATAAACCTGAATGGCTATGAGGACCTTATCATAACCACAGGCTATCTGAATGATTACCTGGATATGGATACTCAATTTCGCCTCAATGAAATGAGAACCAGGGGGCTGCCCATTTTAAGGGATGGGATATTTGAATACCCTGAGCTTAAAATCACTAATAAAATGTTCAGGAACAACGGTGACCTTACATTTGAAAATATGAGCAATGAATGGGGCTTTGATATCGAAGATATATCACTCGGTATGGCTTTGGCTGATTTTAACAATGACGGTACCCTGGATCTGGTCATCAACCGGATGAATGATCCGGCCATTATTTACAGGAATAAAAACAATGCACCACGAATTGCAGTCAGGTTAAAAGGAGACTCTCCGAATACTTCGGGGATCGGCGCTAAAATTACACTGGATGGCGGGCCTGTAAAACAGCAAAAACAGATGAGATCGGGCGGCAATTATAACTCCGGGTCACAGGAACAGGTGGTATTTGCAGCTGATAATCGCAATCACAATCACCGGGTTACTGTGGAATGGCCGGGCGGAAAAATAAGTACTATCGATGGCGTCAGAGCCAACCGTATTTATGAAATTGATGAAGCGTCCGCAGTTTATGGAAACAGGAAAGCAGATTATGGAACGGCTGATCCACTGTTTACCGATATATCCTCAGTGATAGCCCATCATCACCATGAAGATCCCTTTGATGATGCGATTTACCAGCCACTGAAGCCCATGGAAATGAACCGCCTTGGGCCCGGAGTTGCATGGATGGATATGAATCAAAACGGTTATGACGATTTACTGATCGCAACCGGCAAAGGCGCCAGTATAGCATTTTTTCAAAACAGCGGAGATGGATTTTTAAGCCGTTCTGTGCTGCAGCCTTTAACCAATACATCTGATGGAGATCAAACGGCACTTCTCTCATGGCGTGAGGATGACGCGGTAAGGCTGGCTGTTGGAAAGGCAAATCTTGAACAGCAGCGCCCAACGGTTCCTTCTGCATATATCTACACTATCGAAGGGATGGAAGTGGTAAAAATAGATACGATTCCGGGAATATATTCAACAACAGGCCCGTTAGCCGCCGCAGATATCAACGGAAATGGCAGTGTTGATCTTTTTACAGGTGGCAGGTTTGTACCTACCATTTATCCCAGACATGCAGATTCACAGATCTTCCTGAATCAAAACGGTGATTTTATTCCCGATGAAGACCTTAATGAGGTTTTCAGGGAACTGGGTCTGGTTACAGGAGCACTTTTTGCTGATTTTACCGGAAACGGATTCCAGGATCTCCTGATAAGCCGGGAATGGGATACATTGATGCTTTTTGCCAATGAAAATGGGAGATTCCGTGATATTACCGCCGAAACCGGGCTCGAATCTTATAAAGGGTGGTGGCAGGGTATTACGATAGGT
>SKKO01000115.1 GCA_007123715.1 Balneolaceae bacterium
CTTTTAAAAGTGAAAAGTGAAAAGTGAAAAGTGAAAAGTGAAAAGTGAAAAGTGAAAAGTGAAAAGTGAAAAGTGTACCGAGCGGTAGCGATTCCCGCGAAGCGAAAAGCTGGAGCGATAGCGACAGTCCCGACATGTTTGTCGGGATGAAAAACTCTAAGAAAAGAAATTATTATCCGAATGGATCCTCTGAATCAATACATCAATAAATCAAAACAGATCATCGAAACGGTTGAAAAGCAGGCTGATGGAATCAGAGTGGCGGCTGACTGGTTCGCGGAAACAATCCTGAACGGTCGCATGGTGCATCTGTTTGGATCGGGGCACAGCCGGATTATGGTGGAGGAGATGTGGCCGAGGTATGGGTCATTTCCCGGTTTCAATCCCATTGTTGAGCTGTCACTATCGTTTCATAACCTGGTTGTTGGGGCAAACGGCCAGCGCCAGGCCATGTACCTTGAAAATGTTCCGGGTTTTGCAGCGAGAATTCTCAGAAATTTTGATATAGACGCACGGGACAGTGCCATGATTATCTCTTCGGGCGGAACCAGTATTGTTTCTGTGGAGATGGCCGAGCTTTTTCAAAAGAAAGGGGTAAAGGTTGTGGCAATCCTTACCAAAGAGCACTCTGCTGCAAGTGCCAGCAAACGAACTGACGGGAAGAAACTGGGTGACTATGCTGACCTGGTTCTCGATACAGGTGCGCCAATTGGAGATGCCATGGTAAACATTGATGGCCTTGATACGCCGGTCTCTCCCGGTTCATCCTTAGGCGGGATTCTGCTGGTCAATTCTATCAAAGCGGAAGTGGCAAAGAGGCTCACGGATGCGGGTCAACCGCCAAAAGTGCTTACCGCTGGTGTGGTTGTGGGTGATAAACGCTCTGCCGAACTCTTCGAAAGCGCCTACGACGAACACGCCCGCAGGCTTGCAAAATTGTATGAAAATATTGGCAATAAATGAACTTGAAAATTGAGGAAAGGCAGGAAGGGTTTAGCCACAAGGACACGAAGGCGCGAAGGTGCACGAAGTTTTTAACGTAGGCCGGAGAGCTTCTCCGGCTGGGAAAGCCCGTGAATAACAGACGAACAGACGAACCGATTAACAGAATAAGTGAAGGCAGAAAGGTTTGAGCCACAAGGACACGAAGGCGCGAAGGTGCACGAAGGTTTTTGTCGGCTCATTAAGGGTGTTCCCGGCTCTATTTCGTTAAAACTTCGAAGAGCAGGCTTTTGGGGCAAAATTAGTGGCTCGGCTGGACACCGTATCCAGCACCCAGTATTTTCACCTGGCATCCTTGATGCAACGTATGGAAAGCCCCATATGTTTATTGGCTTGTCTGCGAATCATGAAGTTTTCCCAATTCCAGATGTGGCGAACAAAAACATCAGTTTCCGATTGCTGTGTAGATGACCACCAGGAAGCTACATGTCCCAAATCCCGATAGCCCTCTTCATGGGTGCGAAAACCGGCTGCATGCGCTGTAAAGCCAAACTCATCCCTTCCGTAGTGGTTCATATTTCCATTCCAGCGCGGATGCACATTCGTGTCGTGAGCTCCACCCCAGGGGTGGCCAACCTGCCGAGCAGCTTTCAGTGCGTCGCCTACTCCTTCAAACCCGACTTGCATTTTATCGTCCACAAACTCCCTTAAGTCAGACCACTCATCACATTCCGGGATTCGCCATCCTTCGGGACATAAACGCCTGGAATCTCTGGTTGCCTGCCAGTTGTAAAGCAATCCGTACGCATTGACCATTTCTTCATCGGAGTCGATTCCTTCCACTTCCTGATGCGGATAAATGGCATAAGCCCCTTCAGATGCAGATGCCCAGTCTTCTGCACTCAATCCGGTTGTGATGGGAGTGCCATCATTGTATCTGGTTGTACGCAGGTTTTCCGCCATCCAGATATGTTCCCATAGCTTCACTGTCGGATACTCATTGCCGTCAATGTCTGTCAAGGGTGCCGGTTCAACATCATTGCCCCCGTTGCTGTCAGTCAGTTTACAGCTGGACAATAACAATACAGAAATGAACCCTGTCCACAGGAGCATTCCCCATGATCTGGATAGATTTTTCATCTCAGTGATAGTCTGTATAATATAAAATTACGGAAACTCCTGATGAAAATTGAAGTTGTTTACAACCTTTCTTTCCATCCGATAAAAATTCTGATTATCCGGGGATTTACAATCCATTGTCCCATATCCCATATCCCGCATCCCTCATCCCGCATCCAGTGTCCAGTGTCCAGCATCCAGTATTTTCACCCATCCCGGGAAGTCATCAGACGAGTCGTCCCAGGATCATCTCAATATAGTTAATTGGTTCGTTTCTCTTAGAAACTCGTCAGATGACTTTGATGACTTACTTATTATTAGTTATATATTAACTAATATTACTATATGTTTAAATTATATTACTGTACAATAGTTATACATTTATCCATATTTGTCAAAAACGCTAAAAAAATGTGAAATCATCAGTCCCGAACCCTCAAATGAACAGATTTAAAAAAGAAGCCGGTGGAGTATGTGAAAAGGGTATATGGCAGTTTATTGGAGCTGGGTTTAGAATTCGGATGCTTCTCGCATAGCAATCCTCACGGTAAAGGTCCATTGAACGCCTGCAGGTTCTATGAATGATCTTTTACATGTATCTTACCGTCATATACAATAGCATTATTTACGTTATACAAAATGAAGATCTTTGACTATACAAAAACGCCCCTGCTTACTGAAACTGACATCCTGGTAATCGGGGGCGGTTCGGCCGGTTGCCTGGCAGCCCTTGCTGCAAGGGAGAGTAAAACGTATGATGTGGTGCTGATTGAACGGTACGGTTTCCCCGGCGGCACCTCCACACAGATGCTGGATACGTTTTACGGATTTTTCACACCCGGTAATCAACCGAAAAAGATTGTGTCCGGCCTGCCCGACCGAATTGTGAATGCACTTGACGAAACCGGTGATATATTCCTTCGTCCCAACACCTATGGAGCCGGAACCGGGGTTACATATAATCCGGAACGGTTAAAAAGCGTGTGGGACAATCTGATCTTACAGTCAGGAACCCGTTTATTTCTGCATACGATACTGGTAGATGTGGAAAAATCGTCAGACGATGAAACCATCTGTATTGTCTGGCATAAAAGCGGCTTCTATAAAATTAAGGCACGGCGGGTAATTGATGCATCGGGCGATGCCGATTTTTGCCATCTGTCTGATTTGTCATACGAACTGGCAGGCGAGCTGGAACCGGCTCAAAGCATGACAACCACATTCAGGATGGCAGGTGTAAACCTGCAAAAATTTGAAGATGCCGGCGGTAAAAAAATGTTGAAGAAGAAAATGACAGAAGCGGTGGAGAAAGACACTCATCCGCTCCCGAGGAAAGAAGGTTCCGCGCACGAAATGGTTCAGAAAGACTGCATTGCTACTGTTGCGGTAAAAGTAACCGGCCTGATGGCACTGGATATCCATGATCTTACCACGGCAGAAGTGGAAGGTCGGCGCCAGGCATTTATTTATGAAAAATTCCTCAGGGAAGAGGTGCCGGGTTACGGTGAAGCCAAAATCATCGGGATGTCGCACCAAATAGGCGTGCGGGAAACACGCAGGGTTTATGGCGAATACCGGCTCACAAAAGAAGATTGTCTTTCGGCAAAAAAAAGCCCTGACGATATCTTTTTATGCGGTGCACCGATTGAAGACCACCGGAAAGGGGAAGATGGCGAAGCCGAAACCGTGTGGGAATACATCCCTGGCGGGGATGTTTACGGGGTGCCATATCAAACCCTTGTTCCTAAAGGAAGCCGGAATGTTTGGGTGGCAGGCAGATGTTTTTCGGCCACACACGATGCACACGCTTCTTGCCGGTCAATGGCCCAGACCATGTCGATGGGGCAAGCCGCCGGAACAGCAGCGCTGTTATCGCTGCAAAACGATTATGGGGCGAATAATCTGGATGTTCAGCACCTTCGGAGTGAGTTATCAAAACTCGGTGCAATACTCGAAGTACCGCAAAAAGAAGCTGATACCAGCAGAAACGGTTGGAAAAATAAC
>SKKO01000046.1 GCA_007123715.1 Balneolaceae bacterium
AGTGGCGTAATTGTTTCCATGCCAGTCTGATGTTTTCATCTGATTCATTATTTGATAAGGTACACTCTCATTTTCAATTAAAATCGAACCAAAAATAGCAATTTCATAAAATTTGGCTGTATACTATGAATATGAATCTATTCCGGTAGTTACAGGTACAGAATACGGCCCGGCTACTTTCAAATTTCGCAGGTTCTTATAAAGTTTGGGATTAAGTACCAGTAGACTCTTAAAACTTACCCATACTCCTGCCATTCAAAAACAAACCCTAAACTTCAGGATTTCTTCATCATTTGCCGTGGAATTCGAATATTTTCCACAAGTTCCTGGATATGTTGTGGCGGTTTTTTGGTAAATTTTGCTACACTCAGTGCAACTGCAAAATTCAGAAGCATCCCGAGTGTTCCAATCCCTTCAGGCGATATGCCAAACCACCAGTATTCAGCATGATTCATTTCCGGGTTGATGAATGTGAAGTAGATGATATAAGAAGCGGTAAAGATGATTCCGACGGCCATTCCGGCAATAGCACCCTCTTTATTCATTCGCTTGAAGAATATACCCATCAGGATTGCCGGGAAAAATGATGCCGCTGCCAGCCCGAAGGCAAAAGCAACCGTCTGGGCTACAAAACCGGGCGGATTCACACCGAAATACCCTGCAATCAAAACGGTAAAGAACACCGTGATTCGTGCAACACCCAGCTCGGTTTTCTCCTTCATGGCGGGAATCATGGTTCGTTTGAGAAGGTCGTGTGCTATCGCTGTTGCCAGCACAAGCAGCAGGCCTGCGGCCGTAGATAGGGCCGCCGCCAGCCCTCCGGCAGCAACAAGGCCAACCACCCAGTTTGGAAGTTGTGCAATTTCGGGGCTTGCAAGTACCATTATATCGGGATCAATCCTCAGCTCATTGATCGACGGATCGGCATGATACTGGATGATGCCGTCGTTATTCCTGTCTTCGAATCGCAGAAGCCCTGTGGCTTCCCAGTTGTGGAACCATTCGGGTGCTTCACTGTAAGGCACTTCGTTCACAGTAGTAATGAGATTGGTTTTCACAAAAGCTGCAACAGCGGGTGCAGTACTGTAGAGAAGTACGATAAAAATAAGTGCATATCCGGCAGATATCCTTGCATCACGCACTTTTGGAACCGTAAAAAACCGTATGATTACATGAGGCAATCCGGCCGTGCCCACCATCAGTGCAGCCGTAATAAAAAAGATGTCTATTTTTGGTTTTGAACCATCGGTGTACTTGTCGAACCCAAGGTCGGTCATGAGTCCGTTGAGTCTGTCGAGCAGGTATTCACCTGATCCATCTGCCATAGTACCTCCAAAACCGAGCTGGGGAATCGGGTTGCCCGTCATCATCAGAGATACAAAAATGACCGGCACCAGATAGGCAAAAATCAGCACACAATACTGGGCAACCTGCGTATAGGTTATTCCTTTCATACCGCCCAAAACAGCGTAGAAAAAAACGATGATCATCCCGATGATAACCCCTTGAGTAATCGGTACATCAAGAAAACGTGAAAAAACAATGCCCACTCCCCTCATCTGGCCGGCAACATAGGTAAAGGATATAAAAATGGCGCAGAGAATGGCCACCACCCGTGCAGTGTCCGAATAGTAGCGGTCGCCCACAAAATCAGGAACGGTGAATTTACCGAATTTCCTCAGGTATGGTGCAAGTAAAAGTGCCAGAAGAACATAACCTCCGGTCCACCCCATCAGATAAACAGAACCGTCGTACCCCAAAAAGGCAACCATTCCGGCCATGGAGATAAATGAGGCGGCTGACATCCAGTCGGCCGCTGTAGCCATACCGTTAGCCACCGGGTGAACCCGGCTGCCTGCTATATAAAAGTCGCTGGTTGATGTAACACGCGACCAGAATGCAATACCGATGTATAGTGCGAATGTTGCCCCGACAATCAGAAAGGTCCACCCCTGTATGCCCATTTAGCTCTTACCCCCAAAAACGTTTATGAGCTTCTTAAATTTATGAACCACCATTTTATTCTTCATCAAATTCAAATTCCCTGTCCAGTTTGTTCATTTT
Source organism: Balneolaceae bacterium (assembly GCA_007123715.1). Lineage (GTDB taxonomy): Bacteria > Bacteroidota > Rhodothermia > Balneolales > Balneolaceae > Rhodohalobacter. Next base: position 2,065 of record SKKO01000046.1, read on the forward strand.
ATAGACGTAAATAAAGATGAGAATAATAAATACATACTGGGAGCCCTGCTGTGCAAACCAGAAGCCAAGGTGAAATCCGCCAATCCGGATAGTGTTCAACTGTTCTGCCAATAAAATCCCAAACCCGTATGATGCAATAAACCAAACGGCCAGTAACACCGATACAAGGGAGAGATTACGTTTCCAGTATGCTTTGGCCTTTTCGTCCATAAATAATTATTCTTCAGTAAGTTATCCGGCATAAAGTATACCGGGGGTAAAAAATAAATTGCAACGTAAAAACTCAGTTGATTATAATGATTTCTCAGGATTATCAAAATTCATTTTGAACACCAGATATCTCCTTATTTGCTTTTACAGGCAGGCTTTATACATTTCATGAAACGGCACTAATCCCCGAAGAAAATGATCAAACGAATTCTCATTGCCCTCGATACAGATGCAGATACTCCCATTGCCACACAGTATGCCATTTCACTGGCCCAACAGTTTAATGCAACTATAACAGGACTTGCAGTTGTAGACATCAGCAATGTCTATCCTTCCGGAATTATCGGCAAACCCGATGCTACCCACCATGCACGGGACCTCTGGGAGGAGCTGAGTGAAGAAAGCCAAACTGTTGCAGAAAAACTGCTCGGTAAATTTCAAAAGTCAGTTGAGGAAGCCGGTGTAGGATATACGGCTATCCAAAAAGAAGGGGCATCTGCAGAGAGAATTATTGAAGGCATGAAATATCATGACCTCCTGATTTTAGGCAGGGAATCCCACTTTTATTACAACGAACCGGCTCGTGAGACCAAAACCCTTGCCCAGATTGTAAAACACGGGGTGTGCCCTACCCTTGTTGTTACGGATTATTTCCGGGAATTTAAAAAAATTCTGATCGCCTTCGACGGCAGTAATCCTGCAGCCCGCTCTCTAAAAAGTTTTATCTACCTCATCGCTGAAAGAGATACAGCTGAATTGGACCTGCTTTATGTTTCAGATAAGAAAAAGCCCGGGGAAGAGCCTGTTCTCAATTACGCAGAAGCATACCTCCGGGGGCACGGTTTTGAAAAGATCACAAAAACAGTACTCCTGGGCCCTAAACCTTCCGATCAGATACTTGCCCATCAGAAAGTAACAGGCGCTCAGCTTACTGTACTGGGAGCACATGCCGTATCAGCTATTAAACGCATCACTTTCGGTTCCAATACACATAACATTATTACTTCATCCAATATTCCCCTCTTTCTCTGCCCTTAAAATAGTTCTGGCTATGTTTTGCTGATTCGTATGGGAAGAGAATGCGGGATGTGGAATACATCATACCCGTAAGTGACTGTGGAAGCCACTGTTGATTCAGTTCCATACAGATAAAGCCTCTGTGAAAATCTTTGCTTCTTTGTTAATACTAAAACCGCGGACGGGTATTTCTTTCAATCCGTACCGTAAAACCGAACTTTTCTCTGTAAAACTTGCCCGTTTATTCCAATTTGCTGCAATTCAGCATGTCACCCCTTCTCTTTTTTTACTTGAAGAATGATTTGCAGTAGAATTTCAAACGGTTTCTTATCTTCATTTTTTAATTTGCACCTGTTATAAATCATAAGTAAGAATCACCTGATGATGAAATATTTGTATTCTTTTTTACTGCCGGCCGTTATCCTGATAATTTCAACTACGTCTGTTCATTCACAAAAACAGCCATTTGATTACCTTGATGTTTTTGACCTTCAATTTGTTGCCGATCCGCAGATTTCACCCGATGGCAATACAATTGTCTATGTAAGACATCAATTCGACATCATGACGGACCGCCGGTACACAAACCTCTGGAGCATCTCTTTTAACGGCGTCAATCATCAGCCACTTACATCCGGAAAATCGTTTTACGGAACTCCGCAGTGGTCGCCCGACGGAACCCGGCTTGCTTATACATCCACAGAGGATGGGTCAAACCAGATTTTCATCCGGTGGATGGAAAGCGGAGAAACCACATCCATAACCAACCTTACAAACAGCCCTGGCAATATCCAATGGTCGGCCGATGGCAATAAATTATTGTTTTCAATGAGAATTCCTGCACCTGCACCATCTATTGCCAGCTATCCCGTTCCGCCTCCCGGAGCCGAATGGGCAGAAGGTGCCAAAGTGATTGAACATGTACAGTACCGTGCCGATGGGTCAACCGGTTTTCGTGATGAAGGTTACACGCATATTTTTGTGATATCGGCTGATGGTGGTGCTCCCCGCCAGCTAACATCCGGAAATGTTGATCATAACGCCCCATCCTGGGCGCCGGAGGGCAACAGCATCCTCTTTACAGCAAATTTTTCAGAGGATGCGGAACTGGATCCGACCAATGCACAAATTTTTGAAATGAACATTGAAACCGCTGAAACTACTCAACTGACAAACAGAAGGGGCCCATATAATTCCCCGATAGTATCTCCCGATGGACGCTATATTGCCTTTACCGGATACGAAAACCGTTTTGTGGGTTATCAGTTGGATCTGCTTTACCTGATGAATCGGGACGGATCCAATCTCCGTGTTCTATCGGATAACCTTGACAGAGATATTGGTTCTTTGCAATGGGCTGCAGACAGCCAATCCATATTTTTCCAGTATGATGACGAAGGGAACAGCAAGGTTGGCCACATCCGTTTTAATGGGGAGTATGTTACCATAGCATCAGATCTTGGAGAATCGAGTGTGGGGAGGCCGTATGGTGGCGGCAGTTACTCCGTGGCAAACAACGGGAGATTTGCAATATCTCTTGGCTTTGCCGACCGACCTGCCGAACTTGCCACCGGCCACTTTCCAACCCGGCGTGCCATTACACAAATCACAAACCTGAATGAAGAGCTTTTCAAGGCAAGGACGGTAGGTGAAACAACAGAGTTCTGGGTTGATTCTTCCGTAGATGATTATCGCATTCATGGGTGGATCATCACTCCTCCTGATTTTGAACCCGGCCAAAAATATCCGATGATTCTTGAAATTCACGGAGGGCCGCATACCAATTATGGCCCCCGTTTTACACCCGAATTACAGCTGATGGCAACCCGGGGATATGTGGTCGTATATACAAATCCGAGAGGCAGTACCAGTTATGGTGAGGAATTCGGAGCATACATTAACCACAACTATCCGAGCGAAGACCATGATGACCTCATGGACAGTGTGGATTATGTTTTAAGCCTGGGTTATGTGGATGAACAACGGCTTTATATTACCGGAGGCAGTGGCGGCGGCGTGTTAACGGCCTGGGCAATCGGGAAAACTGACCGGTTTGCTGCAGCTGTTGTATCAAAACCTGTGATTAACTGGTATAGTTTTTCTCTGACGGCTGACTTCTACCCGTTTTTTACCCGTACATGGTTTACCGATATGCCCTGGAATGATCCGATGCAATATTTGGAACGCTCTCCCATTTCACTGGTCGGCAATGTTACCACACCTACCATGCTGCTGACCGGAGAAGATGATTTCCGGACTCCGATGAGTGAAAGCGAGCAATATTATACCGCCCTGAAATTACAGGGAGTGGATGCATCTCTGGTACGGATCCCCGACACGCCGCATCTCATTGTAACCCGTCCCAGTAATCTGATCCGAAAAGTGGCATACATCACCGGCTGGTTTGACAGATATTAAGTATCGGGATTCCTAAGTCAACTACCGCAATATATTAATTAGAGCTTATAAACAGCTAGCAATTGCTGCAATGGCGGGATTTGAGTCTTAAATAAATCCGCCTCAGTTCATTTATAAATGTTCGATGGACTGGTTATCCTTGTTGGCTATATAAATGTCAACAAACCGAACGAAACGATCACATTTGCCGCGACATCAGCCTGTCGATAAAATTTACCCGGATTATTCACCAAGCTCCTCTATTATTCCTCGTAGCGCTCATCTTTTTCCCACGCAGTGAAATTTCGTTGTGAGCAAGGCGAAGGGGAAAAGCGACGGAAGAGTACCTGTAGTACCCAGAGTGCGGTATCATTTATGGCACACCCCCAGTCACCAGGAGAGCCGCCAGTTAGCATTAACAAAGGAAGTTCAAGCCACAAGGCTCCGGAGGAGCCTCCTGTTTATAGAAACAATGGATGGCTCTGTGCCCCTAAAGCTCCGGTGGGGCTGCCTGTTTGATGGCAACCTACCCCGAAAAGAATATTTGCAAGAAATTTTTACATGACATCAGGGATACGGGGTGTTTTCCTTAGTTCCGATTTTTAGATGGATGGTAAAGGCGGTTCCTTCGGAGCCTGAGGGTTTTGGCATCTGCACATTCTATAAACAGGATGTTCCTAACGGAGCAGAATATCCGATTGCAGAATGCGAAGTATTTAAGATCGCAAATCGCATATCATCCAAACAGGGTTTCAAGAAAGGCCAAAAATGCTTTCTGCCGGGAAGATCCGGTTGGTACTGTTCCCCTGGGATGCCTCACGGGTAGTTTATCGCTCTTTCGCTATCTCAAATATGAAAGTCTGCTGCTTCATGCTCATTGCTCAGCAATAGCCTGTATTAATTTCCGCTTGGCTACGGGTAGAATCGTCTGATCGAAGGGTAAGTCGAGACTTGTATCGAAAGCATAGGTAGCCGGGTTAGGGAGTTCTTTCTCTTCTCTGATCAGTTCAAGTTTGATGGAACTGGGTGAAAGTTGAACACTGCCCTGCTCCAATGCTTTTAAAAACCGCGTTTTGAGTGAACGGTATTTATCCTCCGAACTTTTAAAAATGGATAGTTCAAACCGGAAAAGATTCAATTTTTGCTTCCGGATATCCGGTACAAAGAAATAACCTTCATTCCGGTAATTTGGCAAAATGCCTACATGTTCAATGGAGAGTTCTTTTTCAACATATTCGTGAATGGCAATCCCTTCATGAATTACCTTATCGAGGTTTGGCAGTGCCCACATAATCAGGTTTTCTACCGCAGCCAAATCAGTTCCATCCACAAAAACCACTTCATGTTCAATCGTTCGGTTTACCCAGTCAATTTTACTAAGGCGTTTCGGAAATTTATTCCTGAGGTCGGACAGCCGCGTGATAATATCCTTTAGCGTTCTGCGAAGTTCCACCAGCATGCTTAGTTGAGGATAAACTTTATAGTATTGAAATTCCGATGAAATTTTTTTGAGTTCGGCCAGAATGATGTACTGTCGTTTTTCGAAGTCATCCCTCACTTTCGTAAAAAGGCTAAGGGTAAGCTCTGATTCTGGCATTTTGGAACCTCCGGTAAAAATGGGATTTAAATAACATCACAACGCTATTTAAAAGAAAGGATTTTGTCAAGAGCAAAATTTTGGCATAACACGGCTTTACCGGATGTAATTTACAGTAACGGGATACGATACCTACGTAAAACTTCGCCGGACAAATATGCGGGATACCGGTATCTGTATAAATCCTAGCCATTTACCCTTAATTAAAAATGGCTAAACTCCGGAATTTTCTATCACTTTCAGAGTTTTTTCAAGTCCGGTTCTTGCTACTTCAAGTAAATCCTGTTCCCAATAAACGGGGTTAAAAAGCTGCAATGATACAAATTCATCAAAACCGGTGTCTTTTAAATCCCTCAAAATATCTCCCAGTGGAAAAATGCCATCACCCGGATAAATACGGTCGGAATCTTCCAGTTCTTCGCGGGGCGGTTCGGGTGGCACATCATTAATCTGGAAAATTGCAATAAAACTTCCCCGAATGTGCTTCAATCCGTTCCAGCCAGAGCCCCCAACGTACATGTGGAAAGTATCCGGAATAATTTTTGCTTCGGGATGGTCTGCATTAAGTGCGATGGCTGCAGCCTGCCCGATGCGCTGGTTATGTGGGAGGAATTGCAAAAAATTGAGAGCTGGAATTACATGATAATCATTGATTCCCATTTCCAGCAGATCATGAAAACGGGCTGCTGCCCAGTTCAGGTCATACTCACGCCATTCCCTCGCAGGAGTGAGTACGGTTTGAATGTATTTAGCCCCAACCTCAGATGCCTGCCTGAATCTTCGGCGATGGTCGTTCTGCATTTGTTCCCATTCTTCGCGGTTTGGAGGAATGGCATTCCATAATGCCACTATATTGGGTACGTCCATTCCCAGATCCCTAATTTCCAGTCCTAATTCCCGCAAATTGCCACCATTTTGTTCATATTCATTTAGTTCTCCCTCCCATGGCTCTATGCCATCATACCCGGCTTCCGCAGCAATACGGATTTTTTCACGGATACCTTGTGCCGGCCGAATGGTAGAAGTATCCAATGAAATTGGCCAGGGGCTTCTTCCGCCCTGAAAACGTATCTGAGATTTCTGAGCAAGTGAACCAGCCCCGGTTAACATAAGTCCTGCCGCTGCAGCCGACGTTCCTGTCAAAAATTTGCGGCGTGAAAATGAAGAATCTGTCATTGAAAATGAGTTTTATTTTTACTGTTCTACGGGAAATTCGTGTCCCAAAAAGATGCTTTTGGTATGGGCAGAGTAGAACCCGAACCAACCAACGGCATTCCTTGCTCCGGCAAGAAAACTCAACCCTTTTTTATAGCTTAGCCCTTTACATGATGCAGAGAAGCCGGATTGCCTTTGCCGAAACGCCAGGGAATTTAACTGAAAATTTCACTATACGTGCAGGCAGGCTCATCGCAGGGATGACCTCTACCAGCCCCCTGTTAAAAAAGAATTCTTACAGAAACTTTTTTTTAAAAACCGACATCAATTTATTTCGAATAATACGCCAAAGCAACTATAAAAAAGGAATTTCATAATCATGGAAATATTTGAGTACATGAGTGGGACGATGTACCAAAAAGGAAGGCGCCGGCGAAATGGTCCTCATTGATATAGGAAGGAAGATTTCGGGTTAACAGTTGATTTTTAAAATAGGTACTAAGCAAACATATTTGAGTTCAAGCTTTCAGCCGCACCGTCCTGGCCAGTGCTGGCATAAAGACTCATAGTTACAGATCTTGTAGAAGGCAGGTTTATTTAATCGCGATTCACCCGCTTGCGGCAGGTACCCCCTATCCGGAACTTATAAACCACACAAACCAGTAAAGCCAAAAAGTTTCATTAAGGTTATCTGCTGCCGGAAACCCAGTCTTTAAGTCAGCCAAAGACTATTTTCCGGCCAGCAGATATGATTTGTTTAATATGAATTCTAATTCTCGTTCACCATTTGAGTTGAAAATTCCTTCCTGTAATAATAGATGATCTTGCCAACAATAATCAAAACTATGGCTGATATCAGAAGGAAACTCTCAACCGCTGAATAGCGGACAAAATAAGAGATATGAAACAGGAAATAGAATAGCCCGATCGTTACCAGCAGGTCAAAAATACCATACGCTTTTCTTCCTGTGGTTGATAACTTTAATTTTTCCGAGTCGTACAGTTTAATATAACCATATACAACTGTAAACAAGGCAACGATATGGCCACCCCAAATGAAGACAGCATTGTCACTGAATATGCCCTGGGCATAAAATGCCAGAGACAATAATGCAAGTGATATCATTTTTATATAATTCATAGGTTATTTTGGTTGGTTTAAGGTTTAGTTAGGGTTTTTAACGATCGTTATTGTATTGCGCATTTAGATCCACAGGCTATTAAAATGGCAGCGGCGCAATAAGGGCCGGTTGCAATACAGAAAAGTGTAAATGTTGCAGACCCTTCTGTCAAAGTTTCAGTCACACACGATTCAACACAGCCCCCACCCGTACTATTTGAGGTATATGCTTGTTCTGAAGAAATCATTTTAGCAATCGGTGTGTCATTATTGGATGTACAGGAACTGAACGTATTTAACAGGTTAAATTCCCAGTCAAAATGTTCAAGTGAATAGGAATAGTCTGTTATGTCAATATCATTGATCGGAATAAGCTGAATTATTTGATAAAAAACAACCTCGTCATTCATCAATGTGTAAAGAACTTTATGACCATTTTCCTGACTTTTTTGCACCTCTGTGATTGAAACATACATATCATGATCTTCTATTGCCAATACTTCTGTTTGATTCCACTTAATCTGGTTTGCCGATAATAACTTCCGATCCTCATTATCTAACACATTATCACGGGCAAAACTTCTGACTCTTCTGATTACTTCTCTGCTGGCTGGCGTGATATCGTGAATTTTGATATCTATGTCACTTTCAAGAAATAAATTGTTTAAAGTTGTTATTTTTTCTGAATGTATTGATTCCGATTGATCGGCCGTTTCAGTGATAACACTGTCACATGAAACGATAAACCCGACAAATATCAAGAATGAAAGGATTCGGTAAGTATATATCGATAAATATTTCGTTGATTTTTTCATAGCATTACTCTTTTGATTTTTAATGGTTAATATGAAGTAAAACCACCCTGATTCACAGTATGATTTACTACCTGTATGAACCGGAAACTGAAGATTTCTTACAATTTTTTTTAAAAAAAGAAGAAAATTTTCCGTCACTTTGAAGATATTCTTCCCGGAATCGAATATCGGATATCAAATTGGCGTAGCCATGCCACACATCATAAACCCGCATTTCAAATTAACACACCCTGTAAGCTCCCCGCATGACCCAAATTAGAAAATAAGTTCTTATAAATAATTGATATTTTTATCTTAAAAAGTAAAACATCAATGACATGCACAAAACAGGAAAACAGTACTTCTATCACTTTTAATGATGATTTTTAATCGGATTCTGGTAAGGAATCATTTTATAGCCCCGCATTATTACCAGGGAGGTACAGATTTGCACGGAACAGTTAATTTCTACCTCAGTCGCCTTACTCTACAGGAATTTCCAATGCCAGCTCGATAATGGCATGGTAGGCCGGCTTTGGCTGCCATTCCCGGTCGAATAATAAGGGGTAGTTGGTTCTGCCTCTCACCGGCCAGTTGTTTTTCCATGAATCCCCGTCAGTTACTCCCCAAAATGTTACCCTTGAAATCTTATCCCTGTGACGAAGATATATTTCGAATATATCCCGATATCGGTCGGCAAGCTGTTTTTCCACTGCGCCAGGCAGGCCGTCCGAATACGGATTCAATTCTTCGTTCAATTCATAATTAACCGATATATCGGCACCCATATATTCCCAAGCCTGTGGCAACACGTCGATATCCAGTTCTGTAACCATTACATCCAGCCCTAAAGCAGAAAAATCCGTGATAGTTCTTTCAATCTCCCGGAGGTCAGGCCAATCCAGGCTGAAATGCCCCTGGGTTCCGATTCCGGTGATAGGCGCTTCATTTTCTATCAGGTATTCCACAAGCCGGACAGTTCCCTCACGTTTCGACGGGTTCTCCAGCGAATAATCGTTGTAGTAAAGTTCTGCATCCGGATCAGCCTCATGTGCAAATTGAAAGGCTTTAACCAGATAATCTTTGCCAATAATGCGGTACCAGTAGGTATCCCTCATGGATCCGTCATCCACAATCGCTTCATTTACAACATCCCAGCCGTGAACGCGGCCTTTGTACCGGCCAACAACTGTATGAATATGATCTCGCATCCTTTCAATAAGTGCATCGCGGCTTAAAAGTTCACCCTCATCATCATAAAATACCCAGCGCGGAGTTTGGCTGTGCCACACCAGCGTATGGCCAACTACAAACATACTGTTCTCTTCAGCCAGGTCAATCATCGCATCGGCAGCACCGAAGTTATAACCTTCCGGCTCGGGGTGGATCTGTTCCCACTTCATTACATTTTCAGCGGTAACAGCATTAAACTCCCTGATTGCGAGTTGCTGACCTCTCCGGTCTTCACCAAAAATCTGACGTGAATTCAACGCGGTTCCCATCAAAAACGATTCACTGAATGCATCTTTCAGTGTTATGTCGTTTGTATGTTGGTTATCAGCCTCAGCACCACAGCCAATTAATAAAAAGATAATTATGAGAGAAAAAGTTGTTTTCATGGCAGTTTACCGTAATGTTTATATAGTAATTTCTGGGACTGCTTACTCTTCATTTTCTTTTCTTGCAAGCAGTTCCTCTTCTATTTTTATCATTGTAACATCTCTGAGAGGGTAATAAAGCATAATGGCACCACCCATAAATCCGAATATAGCGGGGTAGATACTCATTAGCAGGCGAATTCCCAATATAGTATCTTCTGACTGTTCGGCCAGCGGTACAAAATTGTGAAATTCAAGCATCCAGCCTGTAATCGCACCACCAAATGTTAACCCGAGTTTAAGGGCAAATAAGGAAGCAGCCATAATCAATGCTGTGGCTCGTCTGCCAAATTTCCATTCTCCAAAATCTGCCGCATCCGTGTATATAGCCCACTGGAGCACCGAAACCGAACCAAAAAAGAATGAAACAAATATATTCAGTGTATACATCAACATGATGTTATCGGGCTGCAGAAAAATAAATATGCAGGAAAAAAACGAACTTGAAATCAAAAAGCCGGAATAGACAAATTTCTTGTCCAGCAGCCTGTTGAATTTTTTCGTTAAAATGGCACCTGCAAGTGTCGCAATGGTACCCGCAGTAATAAACGACGAAGTAAATAGTGTATAGGTAAGGTCAACGTTTAGCCCAAGGAGTGCAAGCTGCTGGTCGCCAACAAAATACCTGAAATAATAGGTAGTGGATGAACCACGCATCACGATATAAGTTAGCTGAAAAATGGTTGCTATTCCGATAAACAGCCATGGCTTATTCATGAACAGGTCTTTCAGGTCGTGCCTGACCGGATTCCGTTTCTCTTTTTTCGGCGCGACTCTTTCTTTGGTCAGATAAAATGTACCGAAGAGTAATGCCACGGCAAGAATACCATACACTACCATGGTGAGCTGCCAGCCAAGTGTTTCATCCCCGCCGCCGAAATAATCCACAAGCCCAAGGGTAGCTGCTCCTACAATCACCTGTCCGCCAAATGCCGCCACAAACCGAAAAGAAGATACTTCCGTCCTTTCCATTGAATTTGGTGTAATCACACCCATCAGGGCCGAATAGGGAACATTAATGGCTGTGTAAATCATCATCAGAAGCATATATGTGGCATAGGCATACACCAGTTTTCCGGTATTGCCAAAATCGGGTGTGGTAAAAGTGAGCACTCCCATAACAGCCAATGGAATGGAAAAACTCAGGACATACGGCCGGAATTTACCCCACCGGGTCTGAGTTCTGTCGGCAATCATACCCATTACCGGGTCGTTAACGGCATCCCAGATCCGGGTAACCAGCATCATCGTTCCCATTGCAGCTGCCGGTATTCCAAAAACATCCGTATAAAAAATAGGCAGAAATAATATAAACGTCTGGAAATAGAGGTTCGATGCCATATCACCCAAACTGAACCCTGCTTTTTCTTTAAACGACAATCGCGGCCGTTCGAGATTTATCCTTTTATCACCTGATTTGTTCAATTGATTTCTGATTTGTTTGCGTTGATATTATATCCCCATAAAAAACTTTACCTGTCTTTATGACAAAAATTTATATCACCTCCAGTATCACTTTTTGCAGGTCTTTATCTGCTGATGATGTACCCACCATTATTTCAAACTCACCGGGTTCAACAACATCGTTCATGTTTATATTATAAAAAGCAAGTATGTCCGGTTCTATCGTTATGTGTACCGTTCTGGTTTCTCCCGGCTTCAGATGCACCTTATTGAAGCCCTTCAGCTCTTTAACCGGACGGGTTACCGAACTGACAAGGTCTCGTATGTACATCTGCACAACCTCGGTTCCCTCCCTGTTGCCGGTATTGGTGATTTCGAACTTCACTTCTGTGGATTGCTTTGTTTGAATTTTTTCATCACTCAGCCGTACATTTTTGATTTCAAAACGGGTATAGCTCATACCGTATCCAAACGGAAAAAGCGGGGATACATCATCATTCAAAAACCCACGCCGGTCGGATGGTTTATGATTATAGTAACAGGGAATATGCCCCACAGACCGGGGTATGGTGATCGGCAGTTTACCACCGGGATTAAAATCGCCTGTCAGCACATCGGCCACGGCCCGGCCTGTTTCCTGTCCCAGGTACCAGCATTCAAAAATTGCCTGTACATTCTCTTTCAGATAATTGATTGC
>SKKO01000128.1 GCA_007123715.1 Balneolaceae bacterium
GAAGGGTTTGGCCATGTAGGCCGGAGAGCTTCTGCGGCTTGGAAAATCCTGGATAACAGGTGAACGGAAGAACCGAAGAACCGATGAACAGAGTAAGTGAAGGCAGGAAGGGTTTTGGCCATGTAGGCTGGAGAGTTTCTGTGGCTTGGAAAGCCCCCGGATAACAGATGAACAGACGAACCGATGAACCGATTAACAGATTAAGTGGAGGTTGTTTTAGCTGAATGGATTTCCTTGTTAGTGCACAGAACAGTACTAATATGGTGGTGCCAGGTTTTTGGGAAAATTAAATGCCCGGGATGTCGCTTAGGAATGTCGATGTAAACAGGAGTTCAAATTTTTTCCTACTTTGAAGCCATGCAGCGTAACGATTTTTATTCACGGGTTTACGAGGTTGTGGCTATGATTCCTTATGGTAAAGTTACGACCTATGGCGCCATTGCACGGCATCTTGGTGTAGAAAGCGGTGCGCGAATGGTGGGATACGCGCTGAATAACCTGATTCAGGCTCCCGGGGGAGAAGGGGTTCCGGCTCACCGCGTGGTGAACCGCTTGGGGCAGCTAACCGGAAGGGGATGGTTTCCCGGCGATTCGATGCGCGAGCGGCTTCAGCAGGAGGGAGTGGAGTTTACCGAAGAATACTCCGTAAACATCGAAACACACTTCTGGAGTCCGGAAAAACTCTCAGTTTGATAACACGATCTGGATGTCCATAACATTGTTCCCGGTTGGTCCGGTGATAATATGTCCGCCAGCCTTTTTGAAAAAATGGTAACTGTCATTTTCTGTTATGAATACTTCAGGATCAAGCCCGGCATCTTTTGCCTCTCTCCATGTGTTTTGATCAACTACAGCTCCGGCCGCATCGGTTGGCCCGTCAATTCCATCTGTTCCTGCACTCAGAAAAGCGATAGGCTCACCGGCATCAGTCAGCCGTCTGGCCAGTCTTAATGCCAGTTCCTGGTTGCGGCCGCCTAACCCTTCGCCGGTTACTTTAACCGTACATTCTCCATATAAAACAAGAGCATTCTTCCCTTTGTCCCCAAAAATTTTATGTTGAATGGAATCTACAATTTTTTCTTCAAAATCATCGATGATGCCAGTCCAGGCCGGATGAATGAGTTCGGCTTTAAATCCATCTTCTTCAAGAAGTTCCCTTGTTCGTTCTGCAACCTTTGATGCAGAGGATACAATCCAGGCATAATGGTTCTCAAAATCTTTTGTGATGGTCACGCCATCCGATTTAATCTTTTCCGAAATACGTTTTTGTACCGACTCCGGCAACCTGCTCCGGATACGATACTTCTCGACAACTTTATGTGCATCAGTGTATGAAATTTCCTGCGCGGTTGTGGGTCCGCTCCCGATATACCGGAGATCATCATCAGGTACATCTGAAATGACGAGATCAAGAAGGGTTGTGTGATTCAGGTGCTCCAGCAATTTCCCGCCCTTTACCTGCGACAATGCCTTTCTCACAGTATTCACTTCATGGATGGTGGCACCTGATTCGAGCAACAGCTTGTATACTTCGCGTATCTCATGAATACCAATTTCATCTGCCGGCATACAAAGCAGGGAGGAGGTTCCCCCGGAAAGAAGATTGATGACAATAGAACCTTCCGGAATTTGATCAATAAATGCAATCAGCCTTTTTGAAGCTTCGTAGCTCTGTTCATCCGGCAGGGGATGGGAGCCTTCAAGCATGGTAATGCGGCCAGGTGTTGTTTTAGAATCGGGCGGTGCAATGATCATTCCGCCGGAAAGATCCCCGCCAAGAACATTTTCACATGCAGATGCCATCGTGGGAGATGCTTTTCCTGTACCAATAACAAAAATTTCGGTTGCAGGAGGAACCTTGAATTCCTGGTTGTGAACACGCAACACTCTCTCACTCTGCTCCCAGGATAAAATTTCCGGCAGAAATTCCCGGGGATTTACGTTTTTCAGTGTTGATTTAAATATTTCGGCAGCCTGTTTTTTGAGATTCATCATATAAATTTATTGAATTCATATGATCAAAAAATAAAGGAAATCAAATCCTTATAAAAATTTTGAGGGTTTTTAATGAGAAAAGATTATTGACATCCATCCCAATTCACTGTACTATTTCACAGCAACAGGTTCCCCTCTGTTTCGGATGGGATGAAAAGGGAATCCGGTTAAAATCCGGAGCTATCCCCGTAGCTGTAAGCTCATACAAATGTGTCAGCCAATTGTTATGCCACTGTACCTGCAACCTTGTGGTGGGGACGGGAAGGCTGCCGGCACTGAGCAAGCCAGAAGACCTGCCTGTCTGCCACTTTTTATTTCACAGGCTTTCGGAGGAAAGGCCGGGAATGCACAGGCGCTGGTTTTTTTCAGTGTGCAGACATACCCATCTTTTTTTCAGCGAAAGCTCATCGGTTCAGCATTAAATCAATTAAACCATGAGCAAAATATTCTTATTTATTATGATAGCAGCAGCTTTTGATGTTGCTGCTGTCCATGCACAAAATAAGTCAACCATTGCTGATTCGCTTCAGCTGGATGATATCATGATCACCGGAACTAAAATTCCGATATCGCTGCGTGAGACGACCCGCCCGGTGGTGGTGATAAGCAGGCAGGAAATAGAACAGAGTGCTGCCCGGGATCTTGGCCAGCTATTGAACCGGCAAAGCGGGATCAGGGTCAATAATAGCCAGGGAACCCCTGGTAATAATCAGAGTCTTTTTTTGCAGGGTGCAGGAGGTGAATATACACTTATCTTAATCGACGGAATGGCAGTGAAAGATCCGTCGGGAGTAGGAGGTTCGATCGACTTGCGGATTATTCCGGTCGGTAATATTGAACGTATTGAGATTCTCAAAGGAAATCAGTCCTCGTTATATGGAACCGATGCTATTGCCGGGGCAATCAACATTATCACCAAAAAAGAATCGGCAAATCTGCTTCAAGCTGATGGCCGCATCTCTTATGGTGCATACAATACCTTTAATGGAACACTTGCCCTGAACGGTTCACTGAACAAAGGGGTAAGATATTATGTGAATTACAACCGAAAATCGAGCGACGGGATCAGTGCTGCTGCAGATCCGTCGGGAACCGGTTCATATGAAAATGACGGTTCTCATCTTGATTCATTTTATGGTAAAGTAACGTTTCAGCCGGCAGAGAGTTTCACTATCACTCCCTTTTTAAATATTGCTACTTTTAACGGGGATTTTGATGCGGGTGCGTTCACAGATGCGCCGAATACTTTCTCATTGGATTTGTTGAATCCGGGAGCCCTGCTTTTGTTTGAAAGCGGAGACATCCGCTTCAGTGGAAATTACAGCTTTACGTATACGGACAGGCTATTTTCAACTCAGTTCGGTGAAAGTGAATTTGAAGGCAAATTTCATAATGCCGACGTGTTTGGCTCATACCGGCTGAATCACTATTACACGGTATTGGCCGGCTTCAATGTGCAAAACGGAAGTCTTCCTGCCACGGATTTTACAGAAGAAGTTTCTGCATCATTTGCAAGCCCTTACGTGAATATGCTCTTGAAAAATGTAAGGGGAGTATCCATGGAGGCCGGATTCAGGCTCAATAATCACTCCGAATATGGCAGTAATTCAACCTTTAGCCTGGCTCCTTCATATTCTATAAATGGCAGACTGAAAGTTTCTGCATCGTACAGCACCGGGTTTAAAGCACCCACACTGAATGAGTTATTCGGCCCATTTGGAGCGAATCGGAATCTTGATCCCGAAACAAGTTCGGAAATCAGGTTTGGCGCAGAAAGTTATTTAATGAACCGGTCATTA
The DNA here is from genome assembly GCA_007123715.1 of Balneolaceae bacterium. GTDB lineage: Bacteria > Bacteroidota > Rhodothermia > Balneolales > Balneolaceae > Rhodohalobacter. Next base: position 3,795 of record SKKO01000128.1, read on the forward strand.
AAATTGGAAGCCCACTATTTCAGCAGGGACATTGATAACCTGATCGTATATACGTTTGATTCCGGTTATATGAACCGCGACCGTGAAGAAACATCCGGCTTTGAACTGGCCGGTAACTGGATAGTTTCACCTGCATTTACATTTGGCGGACACTATAACTATCTCTCCGGGGAAACCATAACACTGGACGATTCCGGAAACCGCCTTTCTGCCGATGGGCTGATCAGGAAACCGAAACATTTGGTTGGTTTATATGGATCTTACCGTTTTGGCAGCGGCCTGTTCGTGCAGTTGGATGGTGAATTCGTTGGCGAGAGAACCGATCTGTTTTTTAATCCCGCGAACAATTTTGCTGCCGAAGATGTAATTCTTGATTCCTACTTTCTGCTGAATGCGTATGCTGAATTCTCATTTTTTGATCATAACCTTTCGCTGTTTACGAATGTCCGTAATCTGCTCAACAGTAATTTTACAGAGGTATATGGCTTCAATACAATGGGATTACATGCAAATGCAGGAGTGCGTTTTCGTTTTTGATGAAGCCTGAAAAAACAATACTGCACTGGACCGGGGGTAAAAACAGTGCTCTGGCGCTGAAGAAGTTGTTATCCCGAATTATAAAACTATCTTTTTGTTAATCATTAGGGTTAAGGGGGGTATATTTTAAAAAAATTATAAAACCTTGCTATACCATTTACAGTTTACAGTATATCCATTCATCCTGAATGGATAATTCAAAAGTTTTTATTCTTTTGTAAGTATCAATCAAACATTCACCTGACTCCAGATCAAATTCCCATCTGTGCCAGGGGCACCGGATCACTAATTTCTCACCGTATATATAATTTCCCGGAGAATTTGAGTTTACTGTACGGTTGATGAACCCGGAGCATATCGGAGCTCCCATGTGCGGGCAATAATTATGGATAGCATAAAATTTACCCTCTACATTAAACAATCCGATTTCAATAGTCTTAATGGTAACTATTTTTCGTTCACCCGGATTAATGTCAGTTATCTTGGCAACGGGATAGAACGGCATCATTAAAAACCATAAAGTTTAGCTGCATTTTCGTAAAAAATCTTTTCCCTTAACTTTTCAGAAAAATGTCTGAATATTTTTTCAGGGTTATCAAAATCCCAGTGCGGATAATCACTTGAAAACAGCAACATATCATCAGAGGGCATCATATCCATTAATTGATGTAAATGTTTCCGGTTTTCAGGCTCATCAAGTGGCTGGGTTGTGAGGCGAACATGTTTAGAAACAATTTCACTTGGTTTTTGCTTTACCCACGGTACTTCTCTACGCAATCCTTTCCAATTTTTATCGAGACGCCATAAAAAAGGGGGTAGCCAGCCTATGCCGCCTTCAACAAGTACGAGTTTTAAATTGGGAAATTTTTGAAAAACACCTTCACATATCATACTCACCAGATGCGTTTGCATACTTGTAGTAGCAAGTGTATGATATTCAATGTAATAGGTGGGATATCCGGCTGGTGAGGGCGGGTTTGCGATGCCGGCACCATCTGTAAAAGGATGAATGGCTACAGGAAGTTTCATTTTTTCGGCAGCTTCATAAATCGGGTAGAAGTACCGGTTACCGTAGGGCAGGCGAGATCCGGATCCCAAACTTACCTGTACAAACTGAGGGTGATTTCCAACACGTTCAATTTCTTGTGCCGCTTTTACAGGGTCTTGAGTTGCCACAATAATGGATCCGAAATACCTATTATCAGCACTGAACCAGCGATTGATAAACCAATCGTTATATGCAGAGGATAATGCTGCGGCCCAGTCGGCATTGGCAAGATTAGAAACTGCCAGATGGCTCGACTCTCCAATTAAAATTGCTTTTTCTATATCGTACCTATCCAATAAATCCTGAGCGGTATAAAACGGATCCGATCCGGGTGAGGCTCCGTCCGGAGGAAATGAATCCATTTTATAAGTCCCGTCAGGATTAGGGTACCCATTATGTCCGTATAAAATATAACCCTGTTTTAAGCGGGTAAGCCAGGGCTCGGACAGATATGGCGACAATTCATCGGTACTTTTCCAGCGTACATGTACATCACAATCAATTTTTTTCATTTATTTGCGGATTTTTTACCTGTTGGTTTTGCAGGAACTCCAATAGCTACCGATTGAGGGGGGATATTAGTAACAACTACGGCACCTGCTCCGATAATCGATTCTTTACCTATAAGCACCCTGTCTTTAATAACCGTTCCGGTTCCAATGTGTACCTTATCTTCTATCACCACGTGTCCTGATATATTTGACCCGCCCGCGATGTTTACGAAATTTCCAATTTGTGAATGATGTGCAATTGTAACTCCCGCTCCAACATAAGTATGATTGCCAATTTCCACCATGGGATCAATAATAACTCCAGGTTTTATGACATTATTTATGCCAATTTTAGCACGTTTTGAAATGATAGATGTGTGATCAATTGCATTTATAAATTTAAAGCCAAGCTTTAGCAGTCTTTTCGAAATGGATACCCGGGCCGTTATATTACCTACTGCAATGATTGCAAGATTCAGTCCTGATTTCTGAAGCTCTCGAATATCGAAATCATTGTGAACTACAGGTATTCCGTTGAATGTTTGAGGAGTGCCGGAAATGTTTACATCATCAACATACGCTTTAATTTGATATGTATCAGATTGACCTAATATATCGGTAACAACCTCTGCCTGCCCCGAAGCCCCCCAAACCAATACGGGTAATGCTTTTTTCATTCTCTTCTTTTGTTTTAATCGTATAGATGGAATGGTTGTGAATTATATAAACATCCTTATCTCAGTATCAGTATTAATTATCGTAGCAAAAACGTTTATATTTTAACATCAAATATGGTCCCATTTTCAATTTGAACGGTTCTGTGAGGAAATTTTCTGATGACATCGTAATCATGAGTCACCATCAGTACAGCCATACCCCGGTTATTGATTTGTAGCAGGAGTTCCATAATTGAGGCACTTGCTTCAGGATCAAGATTTCCGGTGGGCTCGTCAGCGAGAAGAAGGCGCGGTTCATTTGCAAGAGCCCTTGCAATTACCACACGTTGTTTCTCACCACCTGAAAGATCATCGGGCATAGAATTCCTTTTATGGCTCAATCCCACAAGGCCAAGCACTTCGAGCACACGGCTTTTAATGAATTTCTTGCCATGTCCGGTTACACGCAGTGCAAATGCCACATTATCGAAAGTACTGCGATCCGGGAGCAACTGGAAATCCTGAAAAACAACCCCGATTCTTCGTCTCAGGTAAGGTACCTGTTTCTCGGGAAGCTTGGTTACTTCGAAATCGGCTACGTAAACCAATCCCTTATCAGGTTTAACATCTCTGTATAAAAGTTTAAGGAAAGAACTTTTCCCTGCCCCTGTTCGCCCGATCAAGTAACAAAATTCTCCTGTATCAAGAAAGAAGTCAACACCATCAAGTACACGATTATTTCCGTTATAGGTAACCGATACATTGTGGAGCTGGATAACGCCGTTTCCTGTCATTGTAACACCATAGTAATTCGCAGGCTCTTTTGGTGAGCCGGTTTCAGTTCAAATCCGTCATAAGCCTGCAAGATAGTAAAATCTGTTTGCTGAATGATCGATTCAATCTCCTCTTTTGTGTAAATTTTTTGACGGTGTATTTCTTCTGTAGTTGAGCGAACCGAGCTATCAGATGGATTGAGGTATTGTATGATGAACCGGTTGGTATGAATACGGGTTTTCCCGTCAAATGAGCTTTCTCTGTGGTAACGGAATCTTCCCTCTACCGCTTTAGAGTCGTTATTCAGGAATCGAATGGCTTTCCGGGAATTGCGTGGTGTGGTAAAGTCATAAACAAAAATACCACCCGGCTTTAATACTTTTTTAACTTCGTTATGCAGTTTGATGAATTCATCATCCTTGTGCAGGTAGTTCACGCTGTCGAACACCATAAAGACTATGTCGAATGTTTTATGGACGTTTATGTCAAGAAAATTCATGGTTAAGAAATCAATCTCTGAATTAACCTGATTCGCTTTTTCCCTGGCAATACGTATCATGTCGGCCGAGCCGTCAGTTGCGGTTATGTGATAACAGTCAAGCTCTTCAAGAGACAGGGCCATCGTTCCGGTACCACAGGCTAGTTCCAAAATATCAGTTGCATAGGGATGATGCTGAAGAATAATTTCGTCGATGTAATCGGTCCATGTTTCATAATCCACATCATGCATTACCTCATCATAAATATCGGCAATGGCTGAATAGGGTGGTTTTACGGTATCCGTTTGATTCATTCTCTTATCAGATTCTTAATTTTTAACCATACTTAAAGCCAGGTTATAGGCTTCCAGGAAAGAACTTTCATCAGCCCTGTTTTTACCTGCAATGGAAAATGCCGTACCATGATCAGGTGAGGTACGGATAATGGGCAAACCGGCAGTAAAATTTACACCTTTACCGAAGGAGAGGGTTTTGAAGGGAATCAGCCCCTGGTCGTGATACATAGCCAATATGGCATCATAGGTATGATGAAGCCTGCTGCCGAAAAATCCGTCGGCAGAAAACGGACCATCTGCCCTCACTCCTGAATTCCGAAGTGAATGAATGGATGGCTGAATGATGTCAATCTCTTCCATGCCCAATACACCACCGTCACCCGCATGCGGGTTCAGGCCAAGCACGGCAATTTTTGGGGTTTGGATACCAAAATCACGAATCAGGCTTCGTTGCAGTATTTCGGCTTTTTTTATGATTTTTTCTGCGGATATATCAATGCCAACATCTTTTAGCGGAACATGGACGCTGACTAGAGCAACCCTGAGATCACCGTTTACCAGCATCATCACAACATCGTCTGCAGATGTTTGCTGAGCCAGGAATTCGGTGTGCCCGGGAACATCGTATCCCGCCATTGAGATCGCTTCTTTTGAAATGGGCGCCGTAACGAGAGCATGGCACTTTTTATTCATGCAAAGCCTGATGCCTGTTTCCACGGCTTTCATCGCTGTTCTGCCTGCATCAGCGGAAAGCACACCTGGTTCTGGCTGATGATCTTCATTGTGAAAAAGATCCAGAATATGAATTTTACCATCCTTAAATGGACCGTTTTCATCAGCTTTATGGTAAGTAATTGGCAAATTCAGTCCCGTGGTGTAATATTGCAAAACAGATTTACTGCCAATCCAGACGGGAGTTGAAAATTGGGTGTCAATACTGGCAAGTGCTTTGAAAGTTACCTCCGGACCGATTCCGTTGTAGTCTCCCATGCTGATGGCAATGATTGGTTTCATGCTTAAAAGTAGCTATTTACACAACCGTGACAAAACAAGAGGCCTTATTATTTTTGGTTATGTGATTATTTGCAAGGGTATGGGTATAACTGTACTGTTCAAGATACGCGATCGGGGTGTGGGTTATTTTGTACAATCCTCCCGCCATGCCAAATGAGGATAGTGTCCCCGATCCGGCTGTTTACACACCATTAATTATTATCATTTTACCAGCAACATCCGGTAATCAGCAAGCTGAAAGGACCCTGAAAAGCACGGGGGCGCTTTCGGGTCTTTGAACCTTGAACACGCATCCTGTCTCATGTCCTGACTCAAGCCGGCATAGCTAAGCTATAAATTTCTTTGTAATTACAAAATCGCTGGAATAATAAATCAGGACTCCGATATTAGCCGGAAATCACCGAAGCCGGTAGTGGCTTCGAATATGAGGGTTCGGCTTGGATACTGCCAGATCTCCCGGGTTGGAGCGTTCGTTGGAAGCCTGCGTTCTATGTTTGATGGCGGGCCGTACACGATATATGCTTTGCCTTGGTCGGTGTCATAACCGGGCGATTGCAGGGATGTGAAATTTTTGTATGCATGGTCAATTCGCCTGTAGTATTCGGCCATCAGCTCATTGAATTCGGTGTCGGGGGTCGGGTCGCGCTGTGCCCAGAATTCCCTGAATTTTTGCTCACGTTCTGCCGTTGAGCCTGAGTTGATACGACGCAGTTCCTGTTCACTGACAATGAACTGCAGCATACTAATCGATACATCAAGGTTGTACAGGCTTATTGGCATATCGAGCCATTGTGAGTTGATTACTCTTTCACCAACCGGCTTTTCAATCCCGTCGGCCATTAGCCGGAGGCTAAATCGTGCGTTTTCGAAATCCCTGTTAGGTATATCGACGTGAGCATACCTGTAGCCCTCTTCAGAAATATCTGCGGTCAATACGATATTGTTATTAACTTTTGAAAATGCAGGGTTTTTAATATGTACGATATGCTCATCTGTGAGTTCTGCACTGTGACGAATCTCACCCTCACCGGAATCCTGTCCGGCTGTAAGCCTGTGCAGATTCAGAGTCAGAGTTTTGCCTTCAAGTTCTTCCTGATTCGGAATGCGGATCAGCAGGCTGTAGCTCTGGCCATAAAGCACATTATTGCCGTAATTCATAAGGGTAGCGTGCAGCCGGTTGTTATCAACATTGTTTTGACTAAGAATAATAAAATTGGCTTCGGTTGTGTTTTCGGGATTACTTACCCGGAAATTCCTGCGGCTGGATGATTGCTCGCGTACCGATTGAGCCCTTGCCAGTTGAAGTTCATAGTGGTATTGTCCGCTATCTAATTCGGTGCTGATAAACCCCTGTACATAATCGAAACGGGATTTGGTGTCTTCAAATGTATTCACCCAAATGGTATCCTGCCAGCTGTCACGGAATACGGGAATTGCACTCGATGACCTTCGTGATGAAGGCGATGACCCCTGGAAAACTTCAACTCCCATTCGTAATGTGGAAAAATATTCGGCTTCGGGTGTGGGGGGTGTCATACCGGGACGCATGCGTAGGAAAGGGATAAAATCATAATCAAGCCTGAAAAAAACGGCAAAGACACTTTCTGTATCATTTTTTGGAATGATAATTTGGTCGATATAAGATGCGGGCTGATCGGTTCGCTGAAGAAGCGATTCGTATGTTGTAGCACGGCGCTGCGCTTCAATGTCAACAACCGAGAGCATTAAGAATACTGACAGTATAATAGTATGTTTGTACATGGATGGTTGTGATTAAATCAAAAGAATTCTTTAAAAAGATAATGTTTCGACAGGTAGAATCGGAATATTCTCAAATTGCATTAATCATGCTTTCAGATAACGATAAAATAACCTTTAGCGTCTTATTTTGGTTCAATTTTATTAAAAAGAATATTTTATAGCATAAACGTCAATACAATTGTCCGTACAATTTGGAACGTAATGCAGGTAATCACTATTATCAGCTACTGCAAATTAAAGTAAGAAGGTGAGTTATGAATCATAACGGTATAGATAACCTGCTAAGTGAACTTCAAAAAAGTGAAATCCGTATCAAGAAGGGTGGAGGGAAAGCCAGAATTCAAAAAGAACATTTAAAAGGAAAACTGACCGCAAGAGAGCGCATCAACCTTCTTCTTGACGGAGATTCTGAATTATTTGAGATCGGGCTTTGGGCTGCATATGAGATGTATAAAGATGAAGGCGGCTGTCCATCTGCCGGTGTGGTAGCAGGTACTGGGAAAATCTGTGGCAGAACCTGTATGATTGTAGCGAATGATGCCACGGTTAAAGCGGGAGCATGGTTTCCGCTCACTGCTAAAAAGAACCTCCGTGCACAGGAAATTGCCATGGAAAACTGTCTCCCTATCATATATCTGGTTGATTCTGCCGGGGTATATCTACCCATGCAGGATGAAATTTTTCCGGATAAAGAGCATTTCGGGCGCATTTTTCGCAACAATGCTGTTATGAGTGCGAAAGGTATTCCGCAAATAGCGGCGATTATGGGCAGCTGCGTTGCCGGCGGTGCGTACCTTCCCATTATGAGTGATGAAGCTCTGATTGTGGATGGAACAGGAAGTGTATTCCTGGCAGGCAGTTATCTTGTAAAGGCTGCGATCGGGGAGGAGGTGGACAACGAAACCCTGGGCGGGGCAGCCACCCACACCGAAATCAGCGGTGTTACGGATTATAAAATGAAAAACGATACGGAATGCCTTCTTACGGTGAGAGACCTTGTAGATAAACTCGGGCCTTTTCGAGAGGCCGGCTTCAACAGGAAAAAACCTCTGGAACCTGAGAAGGAGATCAGTGAGTTTCTAAAAAATTTTCCGGATGACAGCACCAAACCCTACGATACATATCCGCTTATTAAAAGCCTGGTGGATAATAGCAGTTTTACGGAATATAAAAGAGGGTATGGCCAGACCCTGATTACCGGTTATGCCCGGATTGACGGCTGGAGTGTGGGTATTGTGGCTAACCAGAGAAGTATTGTTCGGAGCAAATCGGGAGAGATGCAGATTGGCGGAGTGATCTATTCGGATAGCGCAGATAAAGCGACGAGATTTATCCTGAACTGCAATCAGAAAAAGATCCCGATTCTGTTTCTGCAGGATGTAACCGGGTTTATGATCGGAAAGCGTAGTGAGCACGGAGGGATTATCAAAGACGGGGCGAAAATGGTGAATGCCGTTGCGAATTCAACAGTGCCAAAAATTACCATAATTATCGGAAACAGCTATGGGGCCGGAAATTATGCCATGTGTGGCAAAGCGTATGATCCCCGATTCATTTATGCCTGGCCAACTGCCCGGATTGCCGTGATGGGCGGTACACAGGCTGCGAAAGTACTGACTCAAATTCAGGTTTCTTCTCTGGAAAAAAAAGGCAAAAAGCTTGGCGATGATGATAAAGCCGCAATCCTTGAAAAAATTAAAAGCCGCTACGACCGCCAAACCGATGTGCGTTATGCCGCAGCCCGGCTTTGGGTAGATGCCATCATTTCGCCCTATGAAACCAGGAAAATGATTTCTCACTCTATCGAATGCGCCAATCAGAACCCCGATATACCGGATTTCAGAACCGGAGTCATACAGGTATAAAGCATTTGTATTTCTTAGCCTTAGGTCGGCCAGGCACAGGCCGCACAGGTGCAAGCCCCAAAGGGGAAAGCGGGGTGCTTGCGCCATCCCGTAGTCCGTACCCGCGTATTTTTTTATTGAGCCACTGTTTTTATAAACGGCAAAGATATTTTTAGTTGTTTTGTAAACTACAAGAGTTATTTTAAGCGATACCAACCAGACGCCGTTTCATTTTCACGATAGATTAACTGCTTATGATCCCCCGCGAATATGTAAATATTCCTAATGCTCTGTCTTTAATTCGACTATTGGGTGTGCCTTTTCTTTTTATTTTAGTGTACTTCGAATCCCCGCTCTGGTTTATTGGCTGGTTTATTTTTTTGGGACTCACCGATTACTTCGACGGGCTTCTGGCCCGCCGGTGGAATCAAACTACAGATTTCGGTTCCATGCTCGATGCGGTGGCCGATGTAGCCTATTATATATCGGCCGCATGGTTTTTGATCTATCTTTTCCCTGAATACCTTACTCCCAATATTCCGTATGTAATTTTCTGCCTGGTTATTTTTGGATTCTCAATGTTGATATCGCAAATGAAAATCGGGAAAATTCTTTTTCTGCATACTCATTTGAGTCGTACAAGCGGAGTTTTGGTATTCTTCGGTGTACTGGCTTCATTTTTTATGGATACAACTCTGGTGATAAGGTTCATCGTTTTCACTTATACCCTTGCCTTTATAGAAGTGAGTATTATCTTGTGGATATATGGAGAAGTAAGCACCGATACCCGTACCATTTTCCAGCTTCGGCCAAAAGAGAATAATAAAAAAGGCCTGTTAGATTAGCCTTTCAATTTTCTTCTTTTGGTGGATATCTTCTTTCTATAGACCTGAGTTCGATTCAAAAATTAAGTCAAAGAATCATCAACATACACGGGCGGTTTTATAATCTATTACCCGTTAAAGCTGTGATTATTTGTCGGGCTTTAGGACGCGCTGACGGCGGTAAGATTCTGGCAGCATATTCTTGTAGCTTCCACAATCTTTTTTTAATCAGCCGTTTATATCGTATTGGTTGAAAGTTGTTATGAAATTCAAAAACAAGATAAACAGCATTACTCTCACCAATATTTCTGATACCATGGGGCTCGCCTTTGAAATAAAATATCAACCCGTTCGGGCCGACTTCGCGCCCCAGTGTTTCAACATTCCCACTTAAAACAAGGATTGCAACATCATAATTATCAGCATGAGGTTCATAACCGCCACCCGGTTTCAGAATACTCATATGGGAGTGAAGTTTAGAAAGTTGTTCTGTTTTCCCCTGTAAAAGTCTCTTTACTGTCCATGATTGCTTGTAATTGATCTGATCTGATTCAATCTCGGTTATATGGGAAACAAGCGAGGTTTTTAAAAGTTCGCCGGTATGCCTTTGGAGATTATTTCGCCATTTAAACATTAGGTAGGTGATGTTATCCTCGGAATTATTCCGGATTGTATGGAGCTGCCCACCCGGATAATAAATGAATTCACCCCGTTGTAGCTCTTTTGATTGCTGATCATTCCCATCACCAATCAAAACCGTGGCTATGCCATCAAGCACTATTAAAATTTCTTCCTCAGCGTGCTTGTGAGGCGGGTGGGGTGTTTTACCGGGACTTAATACTGATGCATGACATGTAAGCCTATCCATTACGGGAGAATTTCCGGAATGGATACGATGCGGTTTCCAGCCTTTTTCAGGGTCGTCCGGCAGCGGTAAATCTAATTGTACAATCCAGCTTTTTATGTTACTGGATGTGGACGGTGGCTCAACAATTTCGTTTACGCCAAATTTATCAGTACCTCGAACCATAATGCATGGCGGGCGAATATCGTCCCGAAATTGGAATGGCCAGTCTAAGTTACTGTATGATGGGGCTTTTACTGGACGATTGGGCGTGGCGTATTGTATAAGTAGTGCTTTTCTTGTACCTGTAAGATTGATGTTGTCTGTTCCATGCCATAGATTCCCGTCAAAAAATATGGCATCGCCGTCTTTCATGGAACAGGTAATTTGTGTTGACCCGGGATCGATTTCCCTGGCCCACTTCAGCACTTGTTCAGGATTTACATTTGAACGGTCAACACCGGTTTTATGCCTCATTTCCTGGATTGAAATTCCGAATTTATGAGAGGATTTTATAACCTGAAGTGATGAGTTATAGTTTACATTCTGAAGGCCTAACCATACAGATACAGTCCGGCCAACGCCTCCCACTGTTTCCATATCTGAATGCCAGGGATGTACCTTGCCTGGTTTTCGTGTAACCAGGTTGGCTCCCCACAGCATAACATCTTCGCCCAGTATAGCTGTCACACGTTCCAAAATTGAAGGATGGGTAGCAATATCATAATAATCACGTGAATCAGCAGCATAGCCCTTTGGCCAAACCGCAGGCCCGGAATGTGATAATATCAATGCAATTTTTGCTGCAACATCGCTTTGAAAAATCTGTACAGGACCGATAAAACCATTGTCTTCAAATTCTTGATTCAATAGTTGAATATCTGCATCAGTAAAAGATTCCTGAAATTCCATATATGTGCTATTCTGAGATTTTTTTCGAGATCAGTAGTATTGATTTATAAATGAATAGTATTCTAATTGATCAAATTCAGCAAATGAATATCATATAATCGTGCAGCCTGTATTGATTCCCAAACAAAACAAAAAAGCTGTGATGTTTTCATAAGAGGTATTAAATCTCAATCCCGTGAGATAGCTCTTTTGCCCTTAAATAAGTCTCTTCAACATCATCCCCAAGCAGGGTATAATGTGCCATTTTGCGCCCTTTTTTACTTTCAAGTTTACCATAGTGATGGAGATGTCCATTTGGCTCGGCAAGTAAAGCTTCTGCTTTCTCAATCACGGCGGATTGATTCCGTGTACCTAGTAAGTTGATCATCACGGCAGCCGGTTTCATGAGAGCAGGGCTGCCCAGTGGCAGACCGCATACGGCACGTACGTGGTTTTCGAATTGCGAGGTAACACAACCTTCGATGGTGTAATGCCCGGAATTGTGAGGACGGGGTGCCGATTCATTCAGGAGTACTTCGCCGGACGTGGTAAGGAAAAATTCAAAAGCAAAAATTCCTTTTCCGTCAATGGCTTCAGTGGCTAGCAGAGCCAGTTCCTGTGCCTTTTTTTGAATTTCGGGACTGACTGGAGCAGGAGCTTTAACCGCTACACAAATATGATTTTCCTGTACGGTTTCACAGCATGGATACACCACATACCCGGTTTCGTTCCGGGCTACCTGTACGGAAAGTTCGTGGGTGAAATTTACAAATCCTTCGGCAAGAATTTCATGTCCGGCATATCCTCCCAGCTTTGTAAATGCGCGTTCTGCTTCTTCCGGGGATTTCACGGTTTCGTTTCCATAACCGTCGTAACCCCCTTTCGATGATTTGAGCAAAAATGGCCATCCGCAGGTTTGGCCAAACCGGTGAAGGTCATCGGCCGAACGAACCACGGCGTAAGGGGTGACCGGAATTCCTGCGCTTTCAAATGTCTCTTTTTCAATTCGCTTATTTTCAATAAGGGCAAAACTTTCTGGTGATGGAAAAACAGGGGTTCCGGAACGGTCGCGCAGTTCTTTCAGGATTTCGGAGTCGATAAATTCATTTTCGAGGGTAATTATATCACACGATCGGGCAAACTCCATCATGGATTCTGCATCCGAAAAAGAACCACTGAAGGAACGCGGAGTCATGAACTGTACGGGTTCAAATTCTGGGCGGTCAGAAAAAACGGCAACCTGCATCCCGAAACGGAATGCCTGCAGTGCCGACATACGGGCAAGCTGCCCGGCTCCGAGGAAGCCGATCACAAAACTGGAAGAAAGCGGGTTTATCATAGGGTATTCAATTCAACGAATATTTTGCGTCAAGGTATTAAATTTGTGATTTAAAACGAAGGTTGAATAGTACACATGGAGGCACGTATCATCACAGTTAGTTCGAAATCTGCCTGTTCAGCAGTCCTCCAGTCTTAGGGATTCTTCTGCCATCCTGCCGAAAAACTTTTTGGACACGGACCAATCCTATATTCAAAAAATTCGTATCATCTCCCTGTGAAAAGGTGATACTTTAAATTTAAAATGATCTCATGAACAGAAAAATTTTACTGGATGAATCCGACATCCCTACACATTGGTACAACATTATTGCGGATATGCCTAACAAGCCCCTGCCTCCTCTAAACCCAAAAACCGGTCAGCCCGCGGGCCCCGCTGACCTGAGCCCTATTTTCCCGATGGGCCTCATTATGCAGGAAGTTTCGGGCGAGCAATATGTAGAGATTCCTGATGAAGTGCGCGATATTTATAAAATTTGGCGTCCCACTCCAATGTATCGTGCAACCGGCCTTGAAAAAATGCTCGACACACCGGCAAAGATTTATTATAAATATGAAGGTGGAAGCCCAAGTGGATCTCATAAGCCGAATACGGCTGTACCACAGGCCTACTACAACAAACAGGAAGGCGTGAAAAGTATTACTACGGAGACCGGTGCCGGGCAGTGGGGAACTGCACTTGCATTTGCATGTGCACAATTTGGTATACGCTGTGAGGTGTACATGGTAAGGATCAGTTATGACCAGAAGCCTTACCGGAAAATCATGATGAATACATTCGGTGCCGAGGTTTATCCATCTCCAAGTAACCGAACCGAAGCAGGAAGAAGAGTACTTGCTGAAGATCCGGAAACAAGCGGCAGTCTCGGTATTGCCATATCTGAGGCTATCGAACGGGCTGTAATGGATGAAACCACCAAGTATTCACTGGGTTCAGTGCTCAATCATGTATTGCTGCATCAGACTGTGATTGGCCAGGAAGCTATCAAACAGATGGAGTATGCGGGGGATTATCCTGATGTGATCATTGCACCACTTGGCGGCGGATCAAATTTTGCTGGAATTTCATTTCCATTTCTGAAAAATAATTTGACGAATGGAAATAATACACGGTTTGTGGCAGTTGAGCCGGCATCATGTCCAAAACTTACGCAGGGTGAATTTATGTACGATTTTGGTGATTCAGCAGGGTACACACCGCTGCTGCCTATGTACACACTTGGCCATAATTTCAAACCAGCTGCCATTCACGCAGGCGGGCTCAGGTATCACGGAGCAAGTGTACTGTGCAGCCAGCTTCTTAAAGACGGACTTATTGAAGCCGTAGCCATCCAGCAGCTCGAGTGCTTTGAGGCAGGGGTTTTGCTTGCCAAATCAGAGGGTATTATTGCCGCTCCCGAGGCCACACATGCTGTTGCCCAGGTAATAAGGGAAGCAAAACAGGCTAAAGAAGAGGGTTCGGATAAAACAATCCTTTTCAATCTTTGCGGCCATGGCTTTGTGGATATGCAGGCGTATGCCGACTATTTTGCCGGAAAACTCTCTGATCACAGTTTTACCGAAAATGAACTTAAAGAGGGTCTGAAAGAAATCCGTGAAATGCAGCCATCCTGAAAAATCAGGAATTATGGATTGAACACTTCATAAAAAAAAGAGCTTTCTCTCAGATGAGAGAAAGCTCTTTTTATATACTGTATTTTCAAACTCGATTGCTTTTTAAACATGCAAAAGCATTCAGGTTATAAAACGGATTTACCTGATGTCGAGCAATTCAACTTCGAAAATTAAAACAGATCCCGCTTCAATCGGGCTTCCCGGAGGCGGATTGTTTCCGTAGGCCAAATCCGGGGGAATGAAGAACTGGTACTTTGATCCGACGTTCATCAGCTGTACGCCTTCCGTCCAGCCGGGAATAACCTGGTTCAGCCCAAAAGTGACCGGCTCACCCCTGTCAACAGAACTGTCGAAAACGGTATCATTGATCAGCGTTCCATGATAGTGTACCTGTACCCGGTCGGTAGCCGATGGTTTAGGCCCGTCGCCTTCTTCAAGTATGCGGTATTGTAAACCGGAACCGGTTTCAAACACATCGGAATTGTTAAGGTTTTCTTCAAGGAATGCCCTTCCTCTTTGAATATTAACATCAGCCTGTGCAGTCCGCTCTTCCATTTGTCTCATTTGGAGATCCTGAAAATAGGCCTGAAGGAGCATTTGCATCTCCATTTGATCAATAAGAGCTTCATTTTCTTCCATTCCGGTATTAAATCCGGCAATAAAATTTTCAATGTCCAGGTCTTTAATGCCTTCACCGGCAAGATTAGCTGCTGATAAGTAACCGAAACTGTAGCTTAGCGAATCGGTTTGGCTATTTAAACTTGCTTTGGCAGATTTGTAGGGATCTCCGCACCCGGATAAAGCCAATACCAGGCCGGACAGTAGGAAAACTGAATAGATCAGATATTTCATGTGAATTTTGTGAATTTAAGTTTTAAACAAGCACGAAAGTTAACGTTTTTTGATCCGAGTAGAAAGTAGTTAAAAAGGTTTTTGAGATGTAAAATTGTGGGGGGAATGAGAGGAAATGGAGGAGTACTGAGATCATTATACCTTCGATGAATTAAATGGGCCATTGAATTTGTATGGATTTGGTGCAGGTTACGGGGGGCGTACAGGGCTGGTCAGATTCATTCCTAAAGTACTGACAAACCTATTTCCCATCAGGGCCAACATCGAAGCTCTATTGCGGATGAAACTTCGTAGTTCAATCTAAAGCAAAATTGGAAAGTTTTAATTTTTTGGCGGGCCTCCCCTGCAAAGTTATAACGGATCCAGGTCGCATTCATTAGCCTGCACAAATCAAAGTCGCGCCCTTTTTGTATAACTTCTTTACAAAAGAAGTGCTTGTTTGAAAAATCCGGTAACTTTCTCTTCAAAACAGTTCATAAATTCTTAACTTCGCACAGCAGATTAAGTAACAGTACGTATGAGTCAAAAAAGTATTGATGTTATTTTACGAACCAAAGGAATACTGCCGGTTCAGAAGTTAAAATTATTGTGTGAAGCCGGTATCATCAGGGGGGCAGAAGGCCATCCTATAAATGAAAACCAGTATCAACCTAATTCCATTGACCTTCGGCTCGGAGAAGTGGCACATCGTGTGAGGAGCAGTTTTTTACCGGAAAATGAGACGGTTCAGCAAAAAATTGATAAGCTTCATCAATACTCATTTTCAATTGAAGATGGCGCCGTGCTGGAACCCAATTGTGTGTACATTATTCCGTTGCTTGAAGAACTGGATTTACCTTCTTCACACTACCCCATGCAGAAAAACTTTTTTAACGGGGCAAAAGTGGGAGGGATCCGGCTTTTTGCAGAGGAAAACCTTTCCGCAAAAGCTAATCCGAAAAGTACTACAGGCCGCCTGGATATTTTTACCCGGATAATTACCGATTATTCCCATAGATTTGAGGAAATTGAGCAGGGATTTAAAGGCAGGCTTTATCTGGAGGTTGTACCTAAATCTTTTCCGATTAAAGTTCGTACCGGTCAGCGGCTCAATCAGTTACGGATCAGACATGGCCATCTGGTACTTTCTGATCAGGATATTCTGCGCACACATGACAGTGATCCGCTTCTGTTTGATGAAAACGGTAAACCGCTGCCGCTTGATGCGCTCAATGTTAATAACGGCCTTTTTATGAGCGTAAATTTAAAAGGGGATGAAAATGACGTTCTTGGCTATAAGGCAAAAAAGCACCGTGACATCATTGACCTGGATAATATAAACCATTACGAAATTTCCGAATTTTGGGAGCCGATTTATGCCGGCAGCTCCGAACACCTGATTCTAGAACCTGAGGCATTTTATATCTTTGCGTCAAGCGAACGCTGCCGGATACCGAAACACCTGGCTGCAGAGATGATTGCCTATGATACAGGTTCAGGAGAACTGCGCACACATTATGCCGGCTTTTTTGACAGTGGTTTTGGTGGGGAAGTGGAAGACAAAGGCGCGCGTGCGGTACTTGAGGTTCGGTCGCACGATGTACCCTTTTTAATTGAGCACGGACAAACATTTTGCAGTATGAAGTTTGAGCCAAACACTGAAATCCCGGAATTCATATATGGTGCCGATATAAAAAGCAATTATCAGGGGCAGGGACTTAAACTCGGAAAACATTTCAAACAATTCTGACCAGAGGTTATCGAGAAATGCCAATTAACCGATGTATTTGTCACAATATTACTTTTGATGAGCTTCTGCAGATTGCGAGAGAAAAAGGATTGAAAACTGTTGAGGAACTGCAAAGAGAGAAGATTAGCAGCACGCAATGTAAGCTTTGTGAACCCTATCTAAAAAAAATGCTTCAAACAGGACAGATATCCTTTACGCCAGGCAAGTACTAAACAGTTGCATGATGAACTTGTTCTATGCATATCCTGATGATATTTATCCGTCTGAGCTTTCAATCAGAGGGCAGGAAGCCATTCATATAATCCGGGTACTACGGTTCGGAGAAGGGGATGAGATTTTTGTTACGGATGGAAAGGGATCACGATTTCTATGTGTCATAAACCGGATTGGAAAACAGGAACTCACAGCTGAAATCAGAGAAAAGGTGATCGAAGAGAGGCCTTCTCCATTTCTGACACTCTGTTTGGGTATTATAAAAAAAAGAGACAGGCTCGAACTTGCAGTAGAAAAAGCTGTTGAATTGGGAGCTGATGAGCTCATACTGTTCAGAGGTGAATACAGCCAAAAGGAAAATTCGCGCCTCGACCGTCTAGAAGCCATTGTGCTTTCTGCAATGAAGCAGTCACTTAGAACGTGGCTTCCGTCGGTATATCATGAAAATTCTCTCGAAAGGGCATTAACGTATCGAAAGGAGCGATCCTTGTTAATTGTTGCGGATGAAACTACAAACCCGGATGTTTCGCAAATTAAAGAAGCTGCCAACTATTTTCTTGTGGTTGGACCTGAAGGGGGATTTTCTGATAATGAACGTAAAGTCTTAAATGATAGAGAAGCTATTCCATTTTCCCTGGGGAGTAAACGACTACGTACTGAAACTGCCGCCATTGTGATGACGTACCATTTTAAATCGAATTTCTGAATCTCAGAGTACTATTCGAGATCAGCCTGTCGAAGATTTAAATCCCCATCATTTTTGTTGGCAAAACCCCAGCCTCCAGGCGAGCCATATGTTTGCAGAAACAAAGGATGCTCATGCCATAAGGCACCAGGCGAGCCATATGTTTGTAAAAACAAAGGATGCTCATGCTATAAGGCGCCAGGCAAGCCGCTTGTGTGCAAAAGCAAAGGATACCCATGCCATAAGGCACCAGGCGAGCCACATGTTTGCAGAAACAAAGATTGTTCGTGCCAAAGGCTCCGGAGGAGCCCCCTGTTTATAGAAACAATGGATGGCTATCCCCCCAAAGCTCCGTAGGAGCTGCCTGATTGGTAATGGCAACCCATTCGGCCTGTCAAAAAGAACTTTATATGCAGGGTAAGGGATGTTTTCCTATTCTAAATGAGACGTTGTCAGGGCAGCAAAATATGTTTAAACCAGCAAGATCATCACCGCAGGAATATCTTCAGGGAAGAGTAGAAGGCATTACGGATCAAATTATATATTCTGTGAGGATAAATACCTGTTTCGATTTTTGGATGGGGGGTACAGGGGGTTCCTGCGGAGCCTGGGGGTTTTATTTTCTGTTTTATCTATAAACAGGATGCTCCTGCCGGAGCAGAACACATCCAACAGGTCAATTTGATGAATGATGCAGGAAAGGAGGTCCGGAGATCGAAATGCACTTCTATTCATTCCCGTGTTTCCATTTCAAACCGAACGGATAACAAGAGTTCGGATGTATTTTGTAATAAATACAAAAAACCCCGGACTTTACTCATGTAAAACCGGGGCATGAAGATGTTTGTTGAAACAGTTTTGTCAGTTAGGACGAGATTCAGCCTGACTCTGAACGAAAAGTGCCAGTTTTTCAGCTTCTTCCCAAAGGTTTATTGCTTCACGGAGTTCTATGTTCAGATAGTCATTTATAACCGGATAGAAGTACTCTGATCCCCAGACCTGGCGAGCCAGTTCGGCTTTCATTCTGCCAAAATTTATCCACTTTAATTCATCAAAATTTTCTCTTGATAATTTAAGTGTGTTATTTTCGACGGTAGGCTCATTAACCTCATCAGAAATAACCATTCCTTCATTTTCCATCATGCTGATAAATCTTTGCTCATCGGCCGATGACCATGAAAAACTTGTTCGGTATTCCTGATAACGATCTGCCCAGTTTGCCCGGAAATTCTCACCGTTTCTATCGAGGTAGTCACGTACAAAATCAAAATCCACACGGTTTACCAGCATAAAATTAAACAGGTAGGGCGATGAGGTTGTGTCTTCCCGAACGATGATATCAGGTACAATTCCGCCACCCCCAAATACATCCCGGCCGGCGGCAGTTTTAAACCTGAGCGAGTCCGGAATGATGTCTTTAAAATCGGTTGCATCTACTGTGGTTCGTGATGTTGTATGTTCCAGTTCATAGGCGTAGTATTCACCGCCATCTTCAAATGGCTTTTGAATGAGCCTGCCCGAAGGAGTATAATATCTGGAAATCGTTACCCGTATATTGCTGTTATCGATCAATTCATACTGCTGTTGAACCAGGCCTTTTCCAAATGTTCTGCGGCCTACAACAAGCCCCCTGTCATGATCCTGAATCGCGCCACTCACAATTTCACTGGCAGATGCAGATCCCTCATTCACGAGTGTAATAACCGGGATATCTCTCAGCATACCGTTCTTTCGGGAGTGTACTTCGGAATTAAAGCGCGAATGACGGCTTTGGGTGGATACAATTTTCGTGCCTCTTGGGAAGAATTCTTCAGCCATTGCAATTGCCTGGCTTAAATATCCGCCCGGGTTGTTCCGGAGGTCAAGGATTAACCTTTCCATGCCCTTATTTATAAGATCTTCGGCAGACACGAGGAATTCTTCATGAGTAGTGGCTGCAAACCGGTTCACTTTGATATAACCGGTTTTCTCATCAATCAAATAATGAGTATCAATCGTTGTAATCGGGATATCATCTCTTATGATTGTAAAATTGATCGGGTTCGGATTTCGTGGTCTCATGATTCGAACATCCACCGTAGTACCCTTTTCTCCTCTGAGTCTGCGTACAACGTCTTCGTTGCTGAAGCCAACTGAATTTGTGTCATTGATGGCAACGATTCTGTCGCCGGACATAATTCCGAGCTGGTCACTTGGTCCGCCGGAAATTGGGGTTATTACAGTAATCGTATCCTGAATAACATTAAATTGTATTCCAATGCCCTGAAACTTACCTGCAAATTGTTCCTGTATCTGTTCACTTTCCCGTGCTTCGATATAAACAGAATGTGGATCGAGAGTTTTCAGCATTTCCCTTATAGACGATTCAACGACTCTGCCCATGTCAGTTTCAGGGAAATTGTTAGCTACATACAAGTATGCTTCCTCGTAACGGTTGTAAGAATCGCGCAGATTACGTACAGAAAAATCCATTGTAGTATCTATTGGTGTGCCCGAAAGATCCAGTTCATTGCTGTTTAGTACTTTAACAATGCCATGAATACTCTTTTCGAATAGAATGTCAATACTGGTATCTCCAAAATAATTGTCGATAACTCTCCTCTGAACCTGAAGGTATTTATGGAGGTTATCCTGGTGGAGCCCTTTCTGTACAACAACATTGTCAATTCCTGCTAACCAAACAGCAGATAAGATGAGTAAGAGAGCAAGCTGGGGAGCAATAAATTTTTTCACGGACATTCTATATTATTCGATGATTTACGTTGTAACGATTCTTCAGCATCAAAGATTATACTAAATCACAAATCATTATGCCATTATTTACGGGTTAAACACAAATTCTCATGGAACGTTTCCCACTCATTTCATAATTTTGTTAAACTCTGCAAAAAAAACGTATAGTAAACCGGCTAAATATTTTCAATTGCCAGTTATTGTACTGTGTTTGATTGATTATGCCATAGTTAATGAATTTCCGAAAAATAATCAGAGAAAGATTTGAGTAATGCTGATTTTTATAAGATATAATGGCTCAAATCTTTATTCTTCACCAATCCGTCGAGTTGTTTATGAACATAGTTTTTGTCAATGGTAATTTCTCCGGAACCAATATCATCGGGTACGGCAAAAAGAAGTTCTTCCAAAAGAGATGAAAGAATGGTATGAAGCCGGCGGGCGCCAATATTTTCCACCTCGCTATTCACTTGTGCGGCAAGCTTTGCAATTTCTCTTATAGCTTCTGTAGTGAAATTTACGATAACCCCTTCAGATTCAAGCATAGCCTGGTACTGTTTAGTGAGGGCATTTTTAGGTTTGGTGAGTATATCGAAGAAGTCCTCTTCTGATAGTGAATTAAGCTCTACCCTGATTGGGAAACGCCCCTGCAGTTCAGGTATCAGGTCAGATGGTTTTGACACATGAAATGCACCTGATGCAATGAAAAGAATGTGTTCGGTTTTTACTATACCATGTTTCGTATTTACTGTACTGCCCTCAACTATCGGGAGAAGGTCGCGCTGTACGCCCTGACGGCTGACATCGGCCCCGCCTTTATGGCTTGTGGAATCACTGGCAACTTTATCGATTTCATCGATAAATACAATGCCCTGATTTTGAACCCGTTCCAGAGCTTCCTGTACGGCAGCTTCATGATCAATTAATTTTTCAGATTCCTGCTCCAGCAGCACTTCTCTGGCCTCGCTTATAGGCATTTTTCGTTTATTTTTTTTACCTCCGCGTGTAAGGTTACCAAGCATATCCTGAATATTGACACCCATCTCTTCCATCCCTTGCGGGCCGAATACCTGCATCATCGGTGTTTTTTTACTAGCCACTTCAATTTCAATTTCCCGGTCTTCAAGGTCCCCGTTTTTCAGTTTCTCCCTGAAACGTTCCCGGGTGCGTTCATTCAGTTCCTGATCGGTGGCAGTTTCGGGATTAAAACCAACCTCACGGGAAGGAGAGGTACTATTTACCGGGCTATTCTTGCGAACTGGCGGTATGAGGTTATCGAGAATTTTGTCTTCTACAATAGCAGCGGCTTTTTCCTTTACCCGTTCCTGCATTTCCATTTTAACCATATTTACCCCAAGATCAGAAAGATCCCGAATCATCGATTCCACATCGCGCCCAACGTAACCTACTTCAGTAAATTTACTGGCCTCTACTTTGATAAAAGGTGCTCCTGCCAATTTGGCGAGCCGGCGGGCTATTTCAGTTTTTCCAACACCGGTTGGCCCGATCATTAAAATATTGTTCGGGATGATTTCTTCCCTTATTTCAGGGTCGGCCTTCATCCGTCTCCATCTGTTCCTCAGCGCAATCGCCACTGAACGCTTGGCATCACTTTGGCCGATAATATATTTATCGAGTTCGACCACTATTTGCCTTGGTGTTAAATTTTGTTCCTGTATTTGTTTCATTGTACTGCTGTTATTCAATTTCTAAAATGGTGAGATTATGATTCGTATATATGCAAATGTCTGCTGCAATAGTCAGTGACTTTTCAACAATCTCCGTTGCAGATAAATTCGGCGCATTCTGTCTTAATGCACGTGCGGCTGCTAATGCAAACGATCCTCCGCTACCTATAGCAAGTATCTGGTCATCAGGTTCAATCACATCACCCTGCCCTGAAATTAGGAGAGAGGTTTCTGAATCCATAACAACCAGCAGAGCCTCGAGTTTTTGCAGATATTTATCCTTTCGCCATTCTTTGGCCATTTCTACGGCTGCGCGTTGCAGATTTCCATTATAACTATTCAATTTTTCTTCAAACCGCTCAAATAATGTAAAAGCATCAGCGGTTGAACCTGCAAAACCTGCAAGAATCTTGCCGTTTTGCAATTTTCTAACTTTTTTTACTGTTGATTTTATTACGGTCTTGTCAAGTGTGGCCTGGCCATCGCTGCCTATTGCCACACTGCCATTATGTATTACACCGACAACTGTTGTTGCGTGAAGGTTTTTCAAACTATTCATAAAAATTCGGTTTAGTAAAAGAGAGGGGAATTTACCCGTGATTCTGGGCACGCGGCCTTTTTTGTCTCTGTGTTGTTACTTGTTTTTTATCTACTTTATTCTGCTCGTCTTTAGAGTAGAAATCAAGAGTATCTGCCTTTTGGTTGATTTCAATTTCATTTAACTGCTCCTGATGGGCTTCAAGTATCTCATCCAGCGGTTGACCCTGAAGCACCACATCGTTGATTTCAAGGTCGGAACCTGCAAGAGTTGCCTTGAATTCGTTGAGGGAAATGGTACTGTCAGCGATAAAAGAGATTCTCATTCTGAATCTGAAAATCCATTTCCAGCGCTGGCTGAAAAATCCCTTGCACAAGAAAGACCGGAGATAGGGATTCACGTAAACATCGACTGCCCGGTATTCAGTACTGTATTTGAACTTGCTGAGCCAGCTTTCAAGATCCGTTATAATAGTATCCTGGCTAACCACACTACCTGCGCCGCCGCACATTGGACAAACCTTCGAAACGGAATTGACAACACTTGGCCTGATTCGCTGACGGGTGATTTGTATCAAGCCGAAATCACTCATTCCAATTACATTGGTTTTGGCCTGGTCTTTTTTAAACTCTTTTCTGAGTTCGTCATATATTTTCTTTCGGTTTTTGGCATCGCGGAGGTCAATAAAATCCACAACAATAATACCGCCGATATCCCTCAGGCGCAGTTGTTTGGCAATTTCACGGGCTGCCTCAAGGTTGGTTTTCAGGGAATTATCTTCCTGCTTTTCCTTTGCTGCATAGGGCCCTGAATTTACATCAACCACATACATGGCTTCGGTCTGTTCAAATATCAAGTATCCACCGGATTGCATCCGGACCCTTGGGCTAAAAATCGAGTTTACATCCTGACCTATTTTAACATGGTCAAAAATGTGATCGCGCCCTTTATATAACTGTACAGCTGGTACCATTTTCGGGGCAATCTGCGAAACATAGCTTTTAACGGATTTATATAACTGGTAATCATCAATCAGGACTCTGTCGTATTGTTTTGCAAAAAGGTCTCTGATCAGGCTTTCTGTGATATCCAGGTCTTTATACAGGAGTGTGGGGGGTTTGGCATTTTCAAGTTTATTGAGAATCCGTTCCCATTTTTTCAGAACGGTTCGCATATCTTCTTCAAGTGCTTCCTTATTTTGGCTCTGGGCAACTGTTCGTATGATGACTCCAAAACCCTCCGGTAGCATAGCGCCAACCGTACTTTTTAAACGCCTGCGTTCGCTGTTATTCGAGATCTTTTTAGAAACCGCGATATATTCACCCATTGGGATAAGCACAAGGAAACGCCCTGCTATCGTGATATCAGTGGATACGCGAGGCCCCTTGGAACCAATGGGTTCCTTAACGATCTGAACCAGCAGGTTCTGGTTATTTTTCAGCATTTTCCCTGCAAGAACCTGCTTGTCATTATTTGACAATTTATTGAAGTTCTTAAGATCCTCACGCGCTGAAGACGGTACGCTTTTTTCACCATTTAACATCATCAAGTATGATCCAAGATGATCACCCGCATCTGAAAAGTGAAGAAAAGCATCCTTTTCCATGCCTACATCAATAAATGCAGCACGGATTCCACTCATCACCTTGTGTACCCTTGCAAGATAAATATCACCAACTGTTCGCTGGTTATCTTCGGATTCTATAAAAAGTTGTGCTAATTCTCCATTTTCTAAAAGCGCAACCCGGGTCTGTTTGCCAGAACTGTGTATAATAATTTGGTTTTTCATGCAAAAAATGAAATTTCATCAGCATATCGCGCAGTTTTCTTTCCAATACAAAAAAGAAGCCGGATTTCAGACCGGTACTTGAAAATGATATTTGGCAGGAATAATAACCGGTGTTGGAAGGACGAAATGCTGTGATGTTATAATTCTCGTTTAAAAATGATTGGGCTGTGCGAAGGCCTTCGGATTCATTCAAATCATACTTATACTCCCGGCTGTTTTCATCCGGCAGAGCGTAAGAGAAAAGGGTTAAAATCGATTCTATAATTCTGTAAAATAATGACTTCAGTGCCATATAAGAGGAACTTCACACAAGTTTTTGTCCAATGGTAATATAGTGTAAAGTTATTTAATAATTAAACGTGGTTAAAATATAAATATAGAAGGTTTTTGTTCCCGGTTGTTTTCCATGGTATGATTGCCCGCTGTACGCTATGAATTTTGCGATACGGTTGATAGAAGGGTAAGTCATTCCCATTCCCATGCTATTTTACTGTGGACACGATACTATTGCGATTCCCGTTTTATTGAAGCTCCGACCCGATTAAGCTTGTCTTCAAGTTTTTCATAACCCCGGTCAAGATGATAAACCCTCAGGATTTCAGAGGTTCCTTCTGCCACAAGCCCGGCCATGACCAGGCTCACGCTTGCACGCAGATCGGTACTCATTACCGCTGCCCCTTTTAACGGTGTTTTTCCATGTATGGTTACCTTGTTTTTATCTACCCGCAGATTGGCTCCAAGGCGGTTCAATTCGGGTACATAACTAAATCTGTCAAAATATACTGTATCTGTAACGGTACTGATTCCATTTGCCTGGGTCATGAGTGTAGCCCACTGTGCCTGCAGATCAGTTGGAAAGCCCGGATAAGTTTTGGTTTTAATACTCACCGGATTAATTTTCTCTGCCGACCTGATGAAGATTGTTGAATCGCCGATCTCAATATCCACACCGAGTTTGTTGAATGTTTGTGGAAAATTACCAAGATCATCGGGCTTGCAGCCGGTAAGCGTTAGCTCAGAACGGGGATGCAAGGCTGCTGCAATCATATAGGTCCCGGTTTCAATTCTGTCCGGATCATTTGAAAATTCGATCCCCCGGAGGTTGTCAACTTTTCGAATTGTTAGAGTGCCTGTTCCAATACCCTCTATGTCTGCCCCCATTTTTTGCAGCATTCTGCACAACAATACCACATCCGGTTCTTTGGCTGCATTTTTAATCACAAAATGCCTGGCCCGCTTTACAGCCCCCAATATCAGGTTTATGGTTGCTCCTACACTGCTTGGTTCGAGGGTAAACTCCCCGCCATCTACGAACTCTCCCGACATGGATGCGTAAACATATCCCTGGTCATGCTTAATCTGAATGCCCATTTTTTCAAACCCTTGCAGGTGGAGGTCAACAGGACGGGGTCCCCAGGCACATCCCCCGGGCAGGGATACTTTCGCTTCACCTGAATGGCCAATTAAAGCGCCGAGCATATAAAAGGATGCCCTCATTTTACGAACAAGGTCGTAGGGAGCATATGTATTGTTGAGACCGGCAGGATCAATAATCAGGCTGTTTTCAACGCCATTAAAATGAACATCCGTACCCGTTTCAGCAATTACATTGTTAAACGTGTAGATATCCTGCAATCTTGGGATGAGCGACAAACGTGTAGGGGTGTTTCCCAATAGTGCTGCAGCCATCAAGGGTAAAGCCGCATTTTTTGACCCGCTTATTGGAATGGTACCGATTAATGGAGTTGGGCCTTCAATAACAAATTTATCCACTTTAAGATATAACTAATAAATGTTGATTTTTTTCTACGCTATCACCGGCTTTTACAAGCAGAGCAGATATGATGCCTCCCGCCGGTGCCTTCAGTTCATTTTCCATTTTCATGGCTTCCAGAATCACAAGCGGCTGACCTGCATCCACTTTGTCGCCTGGTTGTATCATGATTTCCAGGATTTTTCCAGGCATAGGAGCATTTAAATCCCCTTCTTTTTTACCTGTCTGATTTTTAAATCCGAGCTTTTCAAGAAGCAGGGTTTGTTCATCCTTTACAATGGTTTCTAAAAAAACTCCATTCAGTGCAAATGATACGCTGCTGCCATTCACGTGTATATTATCAAATTTGTAGAGTTTGGTTCCCGATCTTAGTAAGATCCGGCCATTATTCTGTTCCACAATTTCAAACTCCAATATTTCATCATTGATTCGGGCCAGGGATCGGTTTCTGTCAATCTCAACCCGATATACTATATCATTAATGAGCGTTTCAAACAGCATGGCTTTGAATTTGTTTTAAACCCGATTTGGTAGCCTTAAATGCAAAGCGGCCCATATTATCAGAATCATAAAACGGAGAAACCGAACGCATTGAATGTCTGTCAAATACTTCAATGTAGCCATGGTTAACAAGCTTCATCAAATCATCGCGGATGGCGCCAAAGGGGAGACCGGTTTCTGATAAAATATGCTCAACGGTTTCAGGAAAGATAAGTTCTCTGAGAATGGCTGTTTCAGATGAAGTAAGTTTTGTTTTGGCCATAATGATCAAAGATAGAGTCAATTCGTTCGAAAGACAATCCGTTTTATTGAATTTGAATATCTCCGTAGGTGATAATGTTCCTTTTAAAATCTTCCAGGATAATCCGGTAGATTCCTTGTGGATTTTCCTGGAATTGAGCAATGGATAACGGGTTCAAAGGAATGGTGTACAGCCCTGTCATTAGAGGGCTTGAGAGCTCTTCATGTAGAAAACGGATATTACTGGTATCATACAAAACAAATGCCCGCAACCCCGAAACGGCATCAATTCCGGTAACCTGAATATTGATGAATGCCCTGCCATTAGACTGAACCGGATTTGGGAAAGCGGGATCCACAATCACCAGCCCCAGAAAAAATGGGGCAATACGCCAGTCATCAGGATCACGGTTTCCGTCTACAATTTCCCCGCGGTCGTTGGTTTGCGTGATACCACTGGCAAGGTTAAATGCTTCCCTTTCAAACTCCCGTTGGCTGTCATTCTGGCTGCAACCTGTTAAAAAAGAAAGGATTAATGAAAACGATAGTAATAACTTGTATGGTTGTTTTAGCCGGATAAACATTGAAAAGTAGTTATCATCATTGGCACATAACCAAATCTTATTCATAACAGATGTAAATCTTCGTATTTTACACGTTTAACAAAAC
The DNA here is from genome assembly GCA_007123715.1 of Balneolaceae bacterium. Taxonomy (GTDB): domain Bacteria; phylum Bacteroidota; class Rhodothermia; order Balneolales; family Balneolaceae; genus Rhodohalobacter. The sequence goes on from SKKO01000128.1 coordinate 31,617, forward strand.
AAAAAATTATGATACAAGTTTACGGAATCAAAAACTGTAACAAAATCCGCGATACACTGAAATGGCTTGAGGTGCAGGACATTGATTATCATTTTTATGACTTGAAGAAGGAACCCTTATCAAGGGAAGAACTCGAAGAGTTTGTTCACAGAATCGGACTGGATGTACTGGTTAACAGCAAAGGAACGACATACCGCCAGCTCGGTTTAAATGAAAAAAATCTGAATGAGAAAGAGCTTTTTGAACAGCTACTTGAAAATCAGACTATGATGAAACGCCCTGTTTTAGTAAAAGATGAAGCAATTCTGGTTGGATATGATGAGGAGGCTTTTGAAGCATTTATCGAGTAAGGCCGTATTATGCGCGGTACTTTTTTTGCCTTTTAGTCACGCGCTCGCGCAGGCGCCGCTTACATTTGAGAGAAATTCACCACCTACCATGCAAATGCTTATGGATGCACGCGAGGTTTTTGAATATGAGGTAAGATATGGTTTCATGACACTTGGATGGGTAGATGTTGAATTACTTCCGGATACCACTATAAACGGTGAAAAGGCATATCACATGAGAACAAGGATTCGTTCGAATAACAGGATACTATTTGTAGGTACACGGATTGTAAACTATGAAAATATCTTCCGGTTCAATGAAAAATGGCCATACAGTTATGTTTTCTGGCGTGATGATATCCACGATGAGGAATACGAGAGTGCAAAAATAATTTTCGACCGTGATCAAAAGCTTGTCCATTTTTATGAGAAAGGCGAATTCATGGAATCACTCGACTTAATTGAACCGGCAAGCGGCGGGGATACAATCTTTTATTACTCACGTATGTTTGCCGGTATAAGAACACCATATGAACTACCCGCCTATATTGAAAATGATCTTGGCTTTGTACGCGCAGAAAGCAGCCCCCGCATTGAAATACGCAGTTATGATGCTTTTGATGAACCTATAAAAACATATCTAAGCGAAGGTACTGCTGATGTGGATGGGCCTTTTGGATTTAGAGGGAGTTTTAAATCGTGGTTCTCTGCTGACGATCTGCGTGTGCCGGTAGAAGCACATGTACGTGTAATCTTTGGGAATGTGAAAGTAAGGTTAATTTCATACGAGCGTCATGGAACCAATTAACGTTTACTTTCAAAAACTGGAACATGGCTCAGATTTGCCGTTACCTGTATATGAGTCACCGGAAGCTGCCGGAATGGATCTGCGAGCCGCTCTTATTGAACCGCTGGTTCTGAAAGCCGGTGAGCGTGCTCTAATCCCAACCGGTTTAAAAATGGCCATTCCGCCCGGCTATGAAGCGCAAATAAGGCCACGCAGCGGACTTGCCTGGAAAAACGGTATTACCATGCTCAATTCACCCGGCACAATCGATTCCGATTACAGGGGAGAGGTAAAAGTGCTGGCCATCAATCACGGAAAGGAAGATTTTACGATACATCACGGTGACAGGATTGCACAAATGATTATTGCACCTGTTTTACGCGCAGTACCCGTGGATGTTGATCGGCTCACCGAAAGTGAACGTTCCGAAGGCGGATTTGGTAGCACAGGAGTGAAATAGATAAAACTTCGGTTTACAGTACGTAACGAAAACACACACTCCTTGTACAAATTTTACAACAGAGTTTAAATATCACAGGCAGTTTTTGAGAGAAAAATTCCGGCCATATATCGATCTGGTCAAAACCAATACTCACTACAGAAGATTGTGGCTGGCACAGATTATATCCAATTTTGGTGACTGGTTCGGCATTCTGGCAGTCTATGCCATTATTCAGCAATACAGCGGATCTGAACTTCTGCTCGGTCTCATTATCGTCGTGAAAATGCTGAGTCTCGCTATTTTTTCACCTTTAGCCGGCTTTATTACCGATAGGTTCAACCGGCGGCAGTTGATGATCATGAGTGATATTGCAAGAGGAATTCTTGTTCTTGGCTTTATACTTATCACAACTTCAGATTTACTCTGGCTTGCTTATGCCATCACTGCCATGCAAATGGTATTCTCAGCTATTTTTGAACCCGCAAAAACATCATCTATTCCCAATGTTACCGCTCCACAGGAATTGGTATTTGCGAATATCTTGTCAGCAGCTTCCTGGAGTCTGATATTTACAACAGGAATGGCCATCGGGGGATTTGCAACCGCTTATCTCGGAACGGATTTGGTTTTTATCATCAACGCTATCACATACGGTGTTTCCGGAGTGTTTATTTACAGGGCAGTAATCCCTCAGAAGGAGATGTCGGATGAACAAAAAATAGAAAACCGCAACCCGATTCGGGGGATTCTTGAAGGTTTTCGGTATTTAATCAATAACAATGATGTACTGCGACCGACATTGGCGAAAGGTACATTTACCATGTGTATGGGTGCATTGATTTACATGCTTATTATTGTCTCTGATGAAATACTTATGATGGGCAGTATAGGGCTGGGTATTCTTTATGCAGCACGCGGTGTCGGCACCGGAATTGGCCCGGTACTCGGAAGAAGGCTTTTCAGAAAAGAATCGGGCTGGATCAGGTCTATTGGAATCTTTATGATTTTCAGCGGATTCATGTATGCGGTAATCGGCAGTCTGCAGTCGGTAGTTTTGATGAGTATTTTTGTAATGATAGCTCATATGGCCTCTGGCAGTAATTGGGTTTTCAGTACGGTGCTTTTACAGAGAAGAACACCGGATACGTTAAGGGGCCGGGTTTTCAGTACAGAATGGCTGCTTTTTACCCTCGCACAGTCTGTTTCTGTTACAGCCGCAGCCCTGATTCTGGAATTTAACATTTTATCTATTCGTCAAACTATCACACTTTTCTCGGTTTTGCTCATCCTGTCCGGAATACTCTGGCTTTGTAAAGTAGCCCCGAAAGAGGAGGCGGAAGAGAAACCCGTGATCGAAAAATTTGCATTCGAGTCTTCAGGGAAATAATTCCGGATCGACTCCTCTGCCTGCCCCTGTTGGGAATTACTGTTGACACGACAGTAGGGTATATTTCAATAGTCAAAACATTAAACTCCACGTTGATCAGCATTTGGTCTTATTCTATTGTACAGATACATCATAAATAAAATTATGCAATCGGGTCTGGACATATTTTTTACAAATGAGCAGGGATTATAAGATTCCACCTATAAAAATGCTGTCGGTCGTTGGAACAATTCCTTTTCCGGATTGAGGAGCTATTTCCAGTATTTCTGCCACAATTGAGATCGTTCGCCAGGTTGCGTCGGGGTAAATCGATTTGAAGCGGTATATGATCAACAGATAAAATTTTTTCTGTGTTTTAGCGATACGTTGATTTATTTGTGTTTATTACATTTTCTGTAATCATCGAAATCTTTGTTGAATGCAATTCATAAAGCAGGTTAATCTGATTATTTTTGCCATTTTGCCCTTAACCGGTATGAGCCATGTTAAGGGCGAAGATGGATACAGGATGTGTTTAAGGTATGTTAAAATTGAAAATCAGTGTCTGCCCGATGAATACAAGTCTCAAATTAATTCCATTCATTCAACAGCAGAAACACCAGCGCCGGAATCTGAATGGAACAGAGAAAGAATCTTCATCATTGCGGCTAATGAAGATGTGGATGTTTTACAAAAATTTGGGACAAATTATTTACATCCCGGATTACTGGTATGGCCGATAAAAATACAAGAACAATGATCATTAAATCTGATTACTAAATGGAACCAGAATCAATGGGATACAGAAATTCACAGCTCACACCGGAAGAAAGGACGAATGACCTTCTTTCGCGAATGACTCTGAAAGAAAAAAATGCACAGATGATGTGCATCTGGAATCAGAAAAGTGAGAAGCTGCTTGATGAAAATGGCAGTTTTGATCCCGAAAAAGCCAGGGTAGCATTTAAAGAGGGTAACGGTATTGGCCAGGTAGGCAGGCCAAATGATTCGGGCGGTGGGACCACTGCACGGGAGATGGCAGAATTGACGAACCGGATCCAGAAGTTTTTTATCGAAAATTCGCGTTTAGGAATACCGGTGATTTTCCATGAAGAGTGCCTGCACGGGCTGGCTGCAAAAGAGGGCACCAGCTTTCCGCAGCCTATAGCCCTTGCCGGAACATTTAACCCTGGCCTTATTGAACAGCTCTATGCCATGACGGCTGAAGAAACGCGTGTAAGAGGCGGCCACCAGGCATTAACACCGGTACTTGATGTTGCACGTGACCCGCGATGGGGCCGTGTGGAGGAAACATTCGGGGAAGATCCTTATCTGGTTACGCAAATGGGGCTTGCTGCAGTACGAGGATTCCAGGGTGATGCAACTTTCAGGAACCGGAAAAACGTCATGGCCACACTCAAACATTTTGCCGCTCACGGCGATCCCGAATCGGGGATGAACTGTGCACCGGTGAATGTATCTGAACGGGTGCTTCGTGAGGTTTTCTTGCCGCCATTCAGGGACGCAGTACAAAAAGCGGGGGCGATCAGTGTGATGGCCTCCTACAATGAAATTGATGGAGTACCGTCTCATGCCAATATACGGCTGCTGCGGGAAATACTCAGGAATGAATGGGGTTTTAAGGGATTCATTGTTTCGGATTACTACGCAATATGGGAATTGAATCATCGTCCCGATACCCACGGGCACTTTGTAGCAAAGGATAAAAAACAGGCCGCCGAACTTGCAGTGAAGGCAGGTGTAAATATGGAGCTTCCGGAACCGGATTGCTATCTGCATCTGGCAGATCTCGTAGAAGAAGGCTCTGTTGATGAATGCCTTATTGATGAAATGGTATGGCCGCTGCTGTATTGGAAATTCAGATTCGGAATTTTTGATGATCCTTATGTTGATCCCGATGAAGCAGATAGAATCTGCGGTTCTGAAAAAAATCGTGAACTTGCCCTGCAGGCTGCCCGGGAAAGCATCACTCTGCTTAAAAATGAAAATGACATCCTGCCGGTTGACCCCGGTACTTTCAAGACTATAGCAGTGATCGGCCCCAATGCGAACCGGAGTTTACTGGGTGGTTATAGTGGAATTCCAAAACATGAAGTAACGGTACTTGCCGGAATCCGTGATAAAGTCGCCGGAAAAGCAGAGGTTCTTTACAGTGAAGGGTGCAAGATTACTTTGGAGGGTTCGTGGAATGAAGATCAGGTGCAACTACCAACGGAAGAGGATGACCTGAAATTGATAGCAGAAGCCGTTCAGGTAGCGGAAAGATCTGACCTGGTAATACTGGCGATCGGCGGAAATGAACAGACATCCCGTGAAGCATGGTCCGGAACTCATATGGGTGACAGAACGGATATCAATCTTTTTGGCCGGCAGGAACAGCTTGTGAAGACTTTGGTTGATACAGGTAAGCCAATCATTGTTTTTCTTTTTAATGGCCGGCCGC
>SKKO01000275.1 GCA_007123715.1 Balneolaceae bacterium
AAGCCTAAATTTATGATTTTCCCTTATTTATTTATAATTTTTATTTCGTAATTATTTAATGCAGGGAAAATACAAGGTTAATTTTGTATTCTGAATTATAAAATCGAATAAACTTGGTTCGATTATAAACCATCATTTACGTGCTTCAAAAGTCCCCTCCTTATGAAGGTGGGGAGCATCTTAATTTACAATTTTAAATCGAACTCAGATTAATACGAATTTTCATTCGCAATACGGTAATATTTACGATACCAGTCAATAAATTTTTCAACACCTTCTTTAATCGGAATTTGTGGCCTGAATCCGGTTACCTGAAATAAACTTTCAGCATCCGCCCAGGTTTTAGGAACATCGCCCGGTTGTATCGGCAGCATTTTTTTATCTGCCTTTAAACCAAGATTATGTTCAATTTCAGTAATAAACTCCATCAGTTCAACCGGGCTGCCGCGCCCTATGTTATACAGGTTATACGGAACTTGATGTTCTGTTTCTTTAGAATCCGAACCGTTTTTAGTTGGGAATGGAAATTTTTGTATGAGTGCCTGAATTCCCTGAACAATATCATCGATGTATGTAAAATCCCGGGCCATTTCGCCATAATTAAAAACATCAATCGGTTCGCCTTTCAAAATAGCCTTTGTAAAGAGAAAAAGTGCCATATCGGGCCTGCCCCATGGCCCATAAACTGTGAAGAATCGCAAACCGGTAGTGGGTACTCCAAAAAGATGTGAGTAGGTATGAGCCATCAATTCATTTGATTTTTTGCTCGCAGCATATAAGCTGACGGGATTATCTACACGGTCATTTACAGAAAATGGCATTTGAGTATTTGAACCGTAAACAGAGCTTGAAGAAGCATAGATCAAATGTTTTACCTGATTGTGCCGGCATCCTTCCAGAACGTTTAAAAAGCCGCTGATATTGCTATCGACATAGGATTGCGGATTCTCAAGACTGTATCTTACACCAGCCTGGGCGGCAAGATTAACCACCACATCGAATTTTTCATGTTTAAAGATTTCCGCAATCATCTTTTGATCATTCAGGTCAGCTTTAATAAATTTGTATTTTCTACTCAGATTACTTTGTACAAATTCATTATCCGGGATTTGTGTAATACCGGTTTCTTTTAATCTGTCCTTTTTCAGGTTTACGTCATAATAATCGTTGAGATTGTCTAACCCTGCAATCTCTATATTTTCATCATCTAGTAATTTCTTTACAAGATGAAAACCAATAAAACCTGCAGTACCGGTTACAAGAATTTTCATTCAGTTAAAAACAATTTAATTTGATGGTTTGTGTGTTGGAAATTATTAACATAAATACAATTAAAAAATACTCAGGCCTTCCAGACATGGCCGTTTTTTGACCCTATACCAATCATTGCGTTACGGGTGTCGACAATCAGATTATTCCATTCGGCTAATTCGTTATAATTGATTTCCGAATGATTTGTGGATATAACTACCACGTCGAATGCGCTCACTTGCTCCCGATTCCATTCAATGGATGTCGTACCAGCCCAGTGAGCGTGCTCTCTTGATTCTTTAATAACAGGCACATAGGGATCGTAGTAGGCTATTGAAGCACCAAATTCTTTAAAATAATCCATTAACCTGTATGTTGGAGATTCCCTGTCATCATCAACATCGGGTTTATATGCAAGGCCTATCAATAAAATTTTGCTTCCATTTAAAGATTTTTTTTGATGATTCAGGGCTTCGATCGTCCGCTGAACGACATAATTCGGCATGGCCGTATTGATCTCTCCGGCAAGTTCAATAAATCGTGTATTCTGTTCGAATTCCCTCGCTTTCCAGGTAAGATAAAACGGGTCAATTGGGATACAATGCCCGCCGAGCCCTGGCCCCGGTGTAAATTTCATGAACCCAAATGGTTTAGTGGCTGCGGCATCCAATACTTCATGCACATCGATTCCCATTTTGCTGAATACAACCTTTAGTTCATTCACAAGGGCAATGTTCACGGATCTGAAAATATTCTCAGTTAATTTAACCGCTTCGGCAGTTTTATTATCACTCACCGGAACTGTTTGTATGATCGATGTATCGTACATGGCACACGCAATTTTCAGTGCATCATCGCCGTGAGCACCCACAACTTTCGGAATTCCACCTGTATTGAATTCAGTATTTCCGGGATCTTCTCTTTCGGGTGAGTAAGCTACATAAAAATCTTTTCCTGCTTTCAGGCCACTGCCCTTTTCAAGAATGGGTATCATCAATTCATCAGTAGTCCCGGGCCAGGTTGTCGATTCAAGAATTACGATCTGACCTTTTCGAAGATTCTCTGCTACAACTTTGGTCGTATCTACCACATATTTCATTTCAGGCTCCCTGTATGTATTCAAGGGTGTGGGAACGCACAATAACAGGGCATCGGCTTCTGGAATTCTTGCAAAATCTGATGTTGCATCACATAGGTTCGATGAGGAAAGAACTTTCATTTTATCTTCACCAAGATGCTTAATGTAAGATTTACCTTCCCTCAAACATTTAATTTTAAATTCATCAATATCGTACCCGATCACAGGCATGCCATTTTGGTGAAAAGTCCACATTAACGGTAACCCAACATAACCCAGTCCGATAATTCCAACCCTGAATTCCTTCGACTCAATCTTGTTCAGAATAGTTTCTAACTGCATTTCTATTATTTTTTTTACGTGATTTAAAACAATGAGGAATATAAGATTCTTGTTGACTTATCAGAAATCTAATTATCGATTCAACACGAATAAAATCTCATAAATTTTTGCGGGTACCGGCAAAATTTATCCTGTGAATCATTTTGATATTTCCTTTATACATAGCGCAAAAGTCACGAATGTTGTATCATAAAACAATCGGAGGGCAAATCTATTTAACACTGTTTAACTCAGCTGCTTTTTCAGACTTTTGATGATTCGTGGAGATTGGTTGTTGAGTAAATGTTGGAACCATTTTTTTCAGCAGTTCCCTTACTGATATATTATCCCCTTTTATGATTTCTTTCTTCAGAATTGAAATATATTCTTGCAATTGAGTGCGATCCAGATTTTTTTTGCATCTGGCTTTAAAAATCAGTTCATGTTCTGTTTTTTCAATACCCTCTTCAGCCAGTAAAAGTTCTTCATACATCTTTTCACCCGGCCTTAAACCAATATATTCAATTGCCACGTCTTTACCGGGTTCCAGTCCATGCAATCTGATTAACTGTTCAGCCATGTCTTTAATTCGTACAGACTCACCCATATCAAGTACGAAAACCTCACCGCCAATTCCCATTGCACCTGCTTCCAGAACAAGCAAAACAGACTCAGGAATTGTCATGAAATATCTTGATACGTTTGGGTCTGTGATAGTAATGGGCCCACCATTACGAATCTGTTCTAAAAATATCGGCACAACCGATCCCCTCGACCCCAAAACGTTTCCGAACCTCACCGCTATGAACTTCGTAATACACAAATCATTAAATGAAAGGCAAACCTCTTCTGCAAGCCGCTTGGTTGCCCCCATGATATTGGTGGGATTTACAGCTTTATCTGTGGAAATGAGTACAAATTTTTCAACTTCATGTTTACATGCCAATTCTGCAAGAATATTTGTTCCTTCTACATTTACTTTAACAGCCTCATCGGGAAAATATTCCATCATTGGAACATGTTTATAAGCAGCGGCATGAAAAATGATATCCGGTTTTTCACGGCTTAAAAGAGTATCTAATTTATGGTGATCCAAAATATTGGCAACAACCGGAATAATATTTTTCCCTGATTTATCAAATTCGTTCTGGATATAAAAGACTTCAGTTTCATCAATATCAAGTGCAATAATTTTTTTAATATCCAGGTTTGCACATTGCCTTACAATTTCCCTGCCAATCGAACCACCTGCTCCGGTAATCAAAATTTTCTTGCCCTTCATATCAGCCCGGATAGTACTCATATCAATATGCACTGGCTCCCTGCCAAGAATATCATCAATACTAATCTCCCTGATATTTTTAATCCCAACCGGGTCATCAG
>SKKO01000361.1 GCA_007123715.1 Balneolaceae bacterium
AAGAAAAATAATTGTACTTCCTCATGAAAATAATCCCAATGTTCTGATAATATTTTTTCATTGTAAACTTTTGTTCCATAAAAGGTCTGGTGATAATTATCTACTACAGGCCCCCATTTTCCAATCACCCTTCCATGTTTAAACATCCACTTCATTGAATCCAACCATTTTTTTTTATCTCTTGTCGTTAAAATAAAATAAGCATCTGGAAATAATTCATAGCATTTTGGGTACATCATTGGTATGGGCGAATCTGAAAATGCGTCGAATTTTTTAAATATGCCTACATCATTATTTGAAAATAATGACCATGCTGTATGGGTAGAACGAAGACCAAAATCTTTCATTAGATGATGAAATGTAGTAGTGCCTGTTCTGGATAAACCAATGCAGAATATTTTCTTCTCAGGATTTGACTGTGTCATTCAATCTTTTTGTTCTATATTTTATAGTTTGCGTAAATATTTTATCAATTCTACAATACAAAAATTATCTACACTTTATTCATTATTATTTATTTGAGATACTACTATTATGAGATTGTGGAAAGCCATAACGCGTCGCCTTCTTAGCAATAATCTAGTAAGTTATATTGCCAAAAAAAGTTTTCATATTCTTCCTCGCTTGCTTCGTAAACGCATCGAGTATCGCCGTATATCCTCGAAAGTTCGCATAGGGCTTCAGCTCATTGATGAAGAGGAACTCCTGCGGGAATACCGTCGTGCTGTCGATTATCTCATTAGAAACATAGGCAGCGAAGCAATTGGTGACTATCTGGAGTTCGGTGTTTTTTATGGTTCATCACTCTCCTGTATGAACAGCGCACTCCAGGAGAATTTACTCGATTCGGTTCGTCTTTTTGGTTTTGACTCCTTTGAAGGATTGCCCGAATCAGAGTATCCTGATGACACCAAGTGGAAGCCTGGATGGTTTAAATCTAGCTATGAGTTCGCTCAAGACTATCTAACCAAGAATGGTATTGACTGGCACCGCACCCATCTGATAAAAGGCTGGTACAGTGATACCTTGAATCAAGAGACGATCCAGCGTTACAAAATCAAGAAAGCCAGCCTTATTATGATCGACTGTGATATGTACAAGTCAGCCAGGCAGGCTCTTCAATTTTGCATACCGCTAATCCATGATGAAACGATTATATTCTTTGACGATTGGAATGCCCTTGGTTTGGCAGACGAGAACCTTGGAGAAAAGAGAGCTTTTGAAGAATTTCTTGAAGGTTGTCCGCACCTTGTAGCCGAACCCTTCGGCAGCTATACCTATAAAGGGAAACCAAACGCGAGGGTGTTTCGGGTGATTAACAAGGAGAACAACTGCCAAGGCAAGAGAATTCTGACACAACGATGACATTTCAACGGTAAATCACAGTATGGCACAGCACTCGTACTCTGCTAAACAGGGTAAGTATTGCCAAATTCATATATCCATAACTATCAACATATTACCGTAATCAAAGTGAAACTAATCGAGGATAATACAGAATGATACTCATTTGGTGTTTCGTTTTATCGGTCTGTCACTAATGAGTAAAAAGCTTACATCCTCCGTATCCTGATATTCCTGAATTTCACTTCATCACCGTGATCCTGGAGCCCGATATGTCCGGATGGTGAGTTTCCGAATGAAGGATGACATTCGAACTTCGTTCCGCGTACCATCTCGTACCATTCGGCTGTCCATCGTTCAAATTCGACTACTTTTTCCCCGTTCTGCCAGTATTCCATTGTAGGGCCATCAGAAACAATTTTAATACTGTTCCATTCACCATGAGGTTTTGTATTTTGAGGAACTGCAGGTTTCATATCATAGAGTGCGCCGGAATATTGGCTGGCATTCAGGTTGTCATAGGCATTATCATCAAGTATCTGCATTTCAATCCCAGACCAGTATATGGCGATGCCGGGCTGTTCCACTACATGATGAAATATCCCGCTGTTCCCTCCTTCTGAAATCATCCAGTCCAGTGACAGTTCAAAATCGGAGTACTTCTCTCTGGTGATAATATCGAGTGGACCGGGGCTTTCTCCCTCAACCGGCCGGAAAACCAATACACCATTTTCGATTGTCCACCCCTGAGCCGGAAAAGTATCCATGTTGTAGCCGCGCCATTGATCGGCTGAAACCCCGTCGAATAGCAATTCCCAGCCTTCTTCTGCTTCCGCTTCAGACAGCTTTAACACGGATGGTTTATCATTTTCTGAACCGCTTTTTGCCAGCAGCGGCAGTGAAAAAAGGAGAGATATGATTATGGCGGCAGATATAATATTTTTCATAGCGATGTATCTCAAAGGTTGATATTTGGTAATAATAGAACGGAATGTATTAAATGAATCGGGAGGGTAAAAATAAAAATGGAAAAATTTGATTCTATTATGGAGAGTCAGTTAACTGTTTTCCCTAACGCCCCCGGCGCTGAAAGGATCCCGAGAAGCCTGTTGGCGACGCTTTCAGGTCAATTCTGCAGCCGGCATTTCCAAATTACATTCTTGGTATCTGTCCCCTTATTTCGCCCTGTTGATGGCGATTGGAAGAGATCACTATATAGAGATTGCCGTTTCTCAGGGCCTGACGCTGGGCAGGACGAAGTGCGAATTTATTTTCATTCTCGTGAAACCTTCCTTCACGCTGATCTTCACTTAAATCAACATTCAGGCGAAAAAGGCGATTGCCGGTCTTGCCGGGTTCACCGTAATGAATGTGACCCGCCCAGTAATATCCCAATAAGTCGGTAAATGAACCTCTTACATAAAGTGTATCCGAATCGAACCAAACTTCGAGATTGCCAAATGCCGGTGTTCCAACCGGGGGTACGTGATCAATGCCGGTCAGGGCCACATCATATGTGGCCTGTCCAAATCCTGCAATTGTAAACAGAAATGGCAACACAATAACTGCTGTAATTTTTTTCTTCATTACTCCGGGCTTTGTCTTTTCAGGGATAACGGAAAAAATGAGAAAAAGTTTATGTGATATATCAATTTCAGGGCATCAGTCTTGTGATTTGCCAGTTATCCCCGTTTTTCGTGTAACAAATGCGATCGTGAAGGCGATTAAGCCTGCCCTGCCAAAACTCAACCCGTTCCGGAATTACCCGGTAACCACCCCAATGAGGCGGCCTTGGAATAATTTCTCCTTCAAATTTTTTTTCCGCTTCCTTAAGTCTCACTTCGAGCTCCAACCGGTTGGGAATTGGCCTGCTTTGGTCGGAAGCCCATGCTCCGAGTTTACTGGATAACGGCCTTGATTGGAAGTATTCATCTGACGTTTTTACATCTGTTTTTTCAACTTTGCCCTCAACATGAACCTGCCGCATCAGTCCGGCCCAAAAAAATGTGAGGGAGGCATACGGGTTCTCTTCCACTACCCTGCCTTTTCTGCTTTGATAGTTAGTGTAGAAAATAAACCCGTTTTCATCAAATCCTTTTAAAAGTACAGTTCTTGAACTTGGCCTGCCATTTTTATCTGCAACAGATAAAATCACCGCATTGGGATCCTGATTAACTTTTTGAAGTACTTCCTCAAACCAGGCAGAAAACTGTGAAACCGGATCGGGCAATACTGTTGATTCATCAAGCGGCACCCCGTCGTATTCTCTTCGCAGCATGGCAATAGCCTGTTTTGATATCTGCCGCGGTTTTACGATTTCATCGCGTGCAGGCAGCCATTTTTTCAGAAATTTAAACATTTTTATCTCATAGGGTTTTCAACAAACCGGTACTCTTCCACCGGAACACCATTTATCAGATGTTCGGTTATGATCCGCTCCAAAACTTCGGGTTTGCAGGAATGGTACCATATTCCATCCGGATAAACTACTGCAATCGGGCCGCTTTTACATACTCTGAGGCAGTTGGCCTTTGTTCGCAGAACCCCTCCCGATCCATCGAGATCCAATTCCTTTAACCTGTTTTTTAAATAATGCCACGATGCAAGGCCGGCTTCTTTTTTACAGCATTTTGGTATGGATTGATCGGCACATAAAAAAATGTGGCGCTTTGCAG
>SKKO01000176.1 GCA_007123715.1 Balneolaceae bacterium
TGGTGATGCCGGGCGATAATGTGAAGATGGTGGTAACACTGATTCAGCCGATTGCCATGGAGACGGGTTTGCGTTTTGCCATTCGTGAAGGCGGACGCACCGTAGGTGCCGGCGTTGTAAGCAAAATTACTGACTAAACAGTTGTAATTATAAATTTTTGCAAGGCAGTACGTTTCATGTATTGTCTTGCATGTATTTACGGGTGTAGCTCAGTTGGTAGAGCACTGGTCTCCAAAACCAGGTGTCGGGAGTTCGAGTCTCTCCACCCGTGCAATCCGGTAATGAAGAATACTTATGAAAAAAATAAAAAAATTTATTGAAGATGTTCGTAAAGAGATGGCAAAGGTGTCCTGGCCAACTCAGCAGGAACTCATCGATAATACAATAATTGTAATTGTATTTACCATTATTATTTCCACATTCATATTCGGAGTAGATCAGGTGTATAGCACTATTCTGGAGGCTATCTACAGATGATGAGTACTGAAAAAGATAATGGAAATAACGGCTATAATTGGTTTGTTATACGTTGTTTTTCAAGCCACGAGAAAAAGGTAAAAGAATTTCTGGAAAGAGAAATTGAAGAACTTGATCTGAGCCACAAAATTAAAGAGATCTTGATTCCTACCGAAACGATTGTTGAGATCAGATCGGGAAAAAAAAGAACCAAAGAAAAAAACTTTTTCCCCGGGTACATACTTCTCCTGACCCGGTATGACGAAGAAGTGAATAACCTGGTGCAATCAGCGCCTTCCAGCTTAGGCTTCTTAAAAGCCGGAAGAAGTGATGTTGTCCCAACACCATTAAAGAAACAAGAAGTTGACCACATACTTGGACGTGTTTATGACAACAAGGAACTGGCTGAAAAAGGCGGAGTCGTTGCAATCCCGTTCAGGGAAGGCGACCTCGTTAAAGTCATTGACGGTCCCTTCAAGGAATTTGATGGTACTGTGCAAGAGGTGCTGCCCGATAAACTTAAACTTCGGGTACTTGTAAGTATTTTCGGTAGAAAAACCCCTGTTGAGGTTGATCTGAATCAGGTCGAATCAACTACATAAGAACTTAAACGTGAGCTATTACGCAGCAAACAGAAGAATGAATCGATAATGGATTCTATATGGCAAAAAAAATAGAACGAGTGCTAAAACTTCAAATCGTTGGCGGCCAGGCAAATCCTGCGCCACCCGTAGGCCCGGCTTTAGGTCAGGCGGGTATCAACATAATGGAGTTTTGTAAAGCATTTAATGCACGCACCCAAGACAAGATCGGTACTATCATTCCGGTTGAGATAAACGTGTTTGCCGATAAGTCTTTTAATTTTAAAACAAAGACTCCACCGGCAGCCGTACTGCTCAAACAAGCTGCAAAAATCAAATCAGGGTCAGGAGAACCTAACCGCGCCAAAGTGGGCAGGGTTACCTGGACTCAATGTAAAGAGATTGCAGAACAGAAAATGGAAGATCTCAACGCCTATGATGTTGAGAGAGCCGCCGAAATGATTGCAGGTACTGCCCGAAGCATGGGATTGCGAGTAATCCGAGACAAATAAGAGGATTTATAAATGGCAAAAAAAGGTAAGAAATATCAGAAGGTTGCCGAGTTGATTGATCGTGAAATGGAATATACCATAGAAGAAGCTTGTGATCTTGTTAAAAAAACAAGTACAGCTTCATTTGATGAGTCCGTTGATCTTGATCTTCGACTAGGTGTTGACCCTCGCCACGCCGACCAGATGGTTCGTGGAACTGTTTCGCTTCCTCACGGTACAGGTAAATCTGTTCGGGTACTTGCTTTGGTTAACGAAGCCAAACAGGATGAAGCGAAAGAGGCCGGAGCCGATCATGTAGGCCTGGATGAATACATTACAAAAATTGAAGAAGGCTGGGCCGATGTAGATATCATCATTGCCACACCGGATGTAATGGGTAAAATTGGGCGTTTGGGGAGGCAATTAGGGCCTCGCGGACTAATGCCAAACCCTAAAAGCGGTACGGTAACAATGGATGTCGGAGCAGCTGTGAAAGAATTCAAAACCGGTAAGATCGACTTCAGAGTTGATAAAACCGGGATTGTACATACTTCGGTTGGAAAGGCAAGTTTTGAGGCGAATGCATTGCGGGAAAATATGATTTCTTTTTTGAAGAATATCATCAGGCTCAGGCCGGCATCCGCCAAAGGCATTTACATTAAAAGTGCCTTCCTGAGTACAACCATGGGTCCGAGCATTCCGATAAGCCGGTCATCAATCACTTCAATTTAGAAATTAACAGGTAGAACAATGCCGACATTATCAGAAAAAAAGGCACTTGTAGACGAAATTACCGAACAACTTAATAACTCAAATGCCGTTTACGTCACGAACTATTCGAAGATGTCAGTTGCAGATATGGGTGACTTAAGAGGAAGATTCAGAAAAGGTAATGTGCAATTTAAAGTGTATAAAAATACACTGGTTAAACGTGCAATGGATACAATTGGCGGTTACGAAACACTCTATCCACACCTGGAAGATCAGAATGGTTTTGCATTTGTGAATGAAGAGCTTGCCGCTCCTGCCAAAGTGCTGAAGGAATATATTAAGGAAAAAAGCAAACCAAAATTTACAGCTGCCTTAATAGACGGAGATTTTTACAGTGAAGACCAATTAGACATACTTGCCTCGATGAAGTCTAAAGATGAGGTAATTGGTGACATTATCGGTCTGCTGTTATCCCCAATCGCCAATGTTATTGGCGGGCTTCAAGCACAGGGAAGCAATATTGCCGGAGCGATATTAACCATCGCCGAAAAAGGCGAAAACTAACAATTTTTCAAACTTTTTAAATTAAACCGACGAACGGAGAACAAAAACAATGGCTGACGTTAAAGAACTCGCTGAACAACTTGTAAACTTAACTATTAAAGAAGCAAACGAACTTGCTAAGGTTCTTGAAGAAGAATATAACATCAAACCAGCAGCTGCTGCAGTAGCTATTGCCGGCCCCGCCGGTGGTGGAGACGCAGAAGCTGAAGAAGAAAAAGATTCTTTTGATGTAATTCTGAAAGCTGCCGGTGCCAAGAAAATTGCTGTAATCAAAGAAGTACGGGCAATTACAGGCTTAGGTCTTAAAGAGGCTAAAGAACTTGTTGATGGTGCACCAAATACAGTAAAAGAAGGTGCCACTAAAGCAGAAGCTGAGGAACTCAAAGCTAAACTAGAGGATGCCGGCGCTGAAATTGAGCTTAAATAAGCCCATTTTACAGACCAAATTTTGCCTTAGCCGTCTCCCGAATGGGTGCCGGCTTTTGGCATCTTATTAAACTGTGAGAGATTTCAGATCAATTTCTTTACATCATAAAGAGAACTCACAATTTCTTTTAACCTAAAGGAGAATTTCCTTTTGAGTACTACTATGGAGAAAATTCCGTTTACCGACCGCCTATCATTCGGCAGAATTAAAAATGTAATTGATTACCCGGATTTTTTGGATATCCAGCTTGAGTCATTTAATCATTTTGCTCAGCTTGATGTAGCTCCAACCGATCGTATTAACCTGGGTTTACAAAGAATATTCAATGAAAATTTCCCGATTCAGGATTCCCGGGAAACACATATCCTTGAATTTCTATATTATGCAGTTGATACACCAAAATATAATATACGAGAATGCCAGGAACGAGGTTTAACCTATGCAATTCCGTTAAAAGCAAGGCTGAGGCTGTCTTCAGTTGATGGCGGTGATGAAGCTGCAGAAACTATCGAACAGGAAGTATTTCTCGGCGATTTGCCATGGATGACTGAAAGAGGAACGTTCATTATCAATGGTGCCGAGAGGGTTATTGTAAGTCAGCTTCACCGTTCCCCTGGTGTTTTCTTCGGGCAATCTGTCCATCCGAATGGAACACAACTTTATTCAGCCCGCGTAATTCCCTTCAAGGGTTCCTGGATTGAATTTACGAACGATATTCGTGATGTACTCTGGGCATATATCGACCGGAAAAAGAAAATTCCTGCAACCACACTTTTACGTGCACTTGGTTACTCTACTGATTATGATATTCTGACATTGTTTGATTTGTCAGAAGAGATCGCTTTTGGCGGGAAAAAAACGTTTAACGACAAACTGGTGGGTAAACGTCTTGCAACCGACATATCAGTAGAAGTGATTGAAGAGGTTGTTGATGATGAAACCGGTGAAGTAAAGGATGCAAAAAACAAAAAAATGCTCCTTGAAAGAGATCATACAATCACAGAAGATGACTTTGGACTGCTGAAAGAAGCAGATATCAAGAAAGTTCTGGTACAAAAAATTGGCTCTGAAGAGTCTGAGCGTTCCATTATCATGAATACTCTCCGGAAAGATCCGTCAAAAGATGATGTATCGGCACTCGGTGAAATCTATCAGCAAATCCGTACCGGTGAAATGCCTGATCCGGAAACTGCACGTCAGGTTCTTGAAAGGTTATTTTTCAGTGATAAAAAGTATGATCTTGGTGAGGTAGGCCGTTACAGGCTCAATAAACGCCTGAAGCTGGATATAGATGCTGCAATCCAATACCTTACCAAAGAGGATGTAGTTGCGATTGTTAAAGAAGTGATCCGTCTCAAGGAACTGAAGTCCCAGGTAGATGACATCGATCACCTGAGCAACAGAAGGGTGCGTACCGTAGGTGAACAGCTTGGTCAGCAATTTGCAATTGGACTCGCACGAATGGCACGAACTATTCGTGAACGAATGAACTCACGTGATGCCGAGCAGCTAACTCCACAGGATTTGGTAAACGCCAGAACCATTTCGAGTGTAATCAACAGCTTCTTTGGTACCAATCAGCTTTCCCAGTTCATGGATCAAACAAATCCTGTAGCTGAACTGACTCACAAGAGAAGGATGTCTGCATTAGGCCCGGGTGGTCTTACACGTGAACGTGCAGGTTTTGAAGTAAGGGACGTTCACTATACCCACTATGGTCGCCTGTGCCCGATTGAAACTCCTGAAGGCCCGAATATCGGTTTGATCACATCACTTTGTATCCATGCCAAGGTAAATGATTTCGGGTTTATTGAAACACCTTACAGAAAGGTAAAAGGGGGTGTAGTAACCAATAATGTTGAGTACCTTGCCGCCGAGCAGGAAGATGAAACAATTATTGCCCAGGCAAACGCTCCATTAACTTCTGATAACAAGTTTGAAAACGAGGCAATTTTCTCCCGTTTCAGAGATAGCAATGTGGGCCTTGCAAGGCCTGAGCAGGTTGAGTATATGGACATTTCTGCAAACCAGATAACGTCTCTTGCAGCAGCACTCATTCCGTTTATTGAGCACGATGATGCCAACAGGGCTTTGATGGGTTCAAACATGCAACGGCAGGCTGTTCCACTTTTACGCCCTGAATCGCCTATTGTTGGAACAGGACTGGAACAAAGGGCCGCAAAAGATTCGAGAGCGATCATCATTGCCGATGGCGACGGTGAGGTTGTATATGTAAGCGGTAATGAGATTCGTATCAAATATAACCGTAATGAACTCGAGCAGCATTGCTTTTTTGATGATGGGGTAAAAGCTTACCATCTGCAAAAATTTGAAAGAAGCAATCAGGATACAACCATCAATCAACGCCCGATTGTTAGTATTGGTGATAAAGTGAAAAAAGGCCAGGCTATTGCAGATGGCTGCTCAACCGACAAAGGTGAACTTGCACTTGGAAGAAATCTGCTCGTAGCATTTATGCCGTGGAGAGGTTATAACTTTGAAGATGCGATTGTAATCAGTGAACGCATTGTTCAGGATGATGTTTATACTTCGATTCACATTACCGAATTTGAACAGCAGGTTCGTGACACCAAACGGGGTGAAGAAGAACTTACTCGTGAAATACCAAACGTGAGTGAAGAAGCCACGAGAAATCTCAATGAGAAAGGTATTATTCGTGTGGGTGCCAAAGTAAACCATGGCGATATTCTTGTTGGGAAAATCACACCTAAAGGTGAAACCGACCCAACTCCCGAAGAAAAATTGCTACGCGCCATATTTGGTGATAAGGCAGGAGATGTGAAGGATGCTTCTTTAAAAACACCTCCTGGAGTATCAGGAGTCGTGATCAATACCAAGCTTTTCAGCCGTAAACGTGATGAACAAATATCGCGTAAGGAAGAGAAGAAAATGGTTGAGCAGGAAAATGACCGTCACACGCAAAAACTTTCTGAACTGAATTCAAAGTGGGCGGATAAAATGTACAGTCTGCTCAGGGATAAAACATCACCCGGTGTTTTTAATTACAATGGAGTTGAACTGATTCCAAAAGGCGAGAAATATAAAAAATCTGTCTTTGAAGAGCTTGATCCTGTTAATATTAATGAAAATATCGACTGGGCAACCGATGAAACTCTTGTGAAACACGTGAGATTGCTGTTCAAGAATTATCGTGATATGCGAAGAGACATCGATACTGAAGCCAAACGACGCAAGTATCAGATCCAGGTAGGTGATGAACTGCCCCCGGGAATTATCCAAAAAGCTAAAGTTTATGTTGCCAAGAAACGAAAAATGCAGGTTGGCGATAAAATGGCCGGGCGTCATGGTAATAAAGGTGTGATCGCAAAAGTGGTTCCCGTTGAAGATATGCCATTTATGAAAGACGGAACCCCGGTTGATATCGTTCTGAATCCTCTTGGTGTACCTTCAAGGATGAACCTTGGCCAGATTTATGAAACCATTCTCGGATGGGCGGGTAAGAAACTCGGAGTGAAATATGCTTCACCGATATTTGATGGTGCTTCCTACGAACAGGTTCAGGAAGAACTCAAAAAAGCCGGTTTGCCGGTAGACGGACGCGTGTACCTTTACGATGGACGTTCCGGTGAAAAGCTCGATCAGCAAACTACGGTAGGTTTTATGTATATGCTGAAACTGAATCACCTTGTTGAAGACAAGATGCATTCACGTTCTATCGGGCCATACTCGCTTATCACACAGCAGCCGCTTGGAGGTAAAGCTCAATTTGGTGGCCAGCGACTGGGTGAAATGGAGGTTTGGGCGCTTTACGCTTATGGCGCAGCAAACATTCTAAAAGAAATGCTCACTGTAAAAAGTGATGATGTAAAAGGACGCTCCAAAGTATATGAAGCCATCGTAAAAGGTGAAAACCTGCCCGAAGGTGATATACCGGAATCGTTCAAAGTACTATTACGTGAATTAATGGGTCTCGGTCTCGAAATCCATATTGACTAACGTTTGTTCTGTTAAATCAAATATAAAAAACGGAGGTCTTCCTTTGCCGTCTACAAACACATTAACTGTTACAAAAGACTTTTCAAATATCGGGATATCACTGGCATCTGCCGAAACGATTTTATCCCGTTCGCATGGAGAAGTTCTTACACCTGAAACGATAAATTACAGAACATTCAAACCGGAAATGGATGGACTTTTCTGCGAAAAGATCTTCGGGCCGGTTAAAGATTATGAATGTCACTGTGGAAAATACAAGCGTATCCGTTACAAGGGTATAATCTGCGACAGATGCGGAGTTGAAGTTACCAGAAAAGCTGTTCGGAGAGAACGTATGGGGCATATTACATTAACGGTGCCTATCGTTCATATCTGGTACTTTAAATCCCTTCCAAGCAAGATTGCTTATCTGCTGGGTTATTCTTCAAAAAATCTTGAACGTATTGTTTATTACGAGACGTTTGTAGTGATAAATCCCGGTTTAGCCCGTGATCTGGGTTACAAGCGTGGCGATCTGATATCTGAAGAAGAGAAATTTGATATCCTCGATCAGCTTCCGGAAGATCATTATGATCTGGATAATGATGATGAGGATAAATTTGTAGTAATGGATGGGGCTGACGCGATCCAGGCACTCCTTACGAATATGGATCTTGACAGCCTTGCATACACTCTTAGAGATGAGGTGAAAAATGAAACCTCACAGATGCGTAAAAAGAAAAAGCTGAAAAGGTTGCAAGTGATTGAATCTTTCAGGGCAGCAAACAAGCATACCGAGAACCACCCCAACTGGATGGTTCAAAGCGTGATCCCTGTTATTCCGCCGGAACTACGCCCGTTGGTGCCACTTGAAGGCGGCCGTTTTGCCACGTCTGATCTTAATGATCTATATCGCCGGGTTATTATTCGAAATAACCGATTAAAAAGACTTATCGATATTAAGGCGCCGGATGTAATTCTCCGAAACGAGAAACGCATGTTGCAGGAAGCGGTAGATTCGCTGTATGATAATTCCAGAAAATCGAATGCGGTTCGGAATAATAACCGCCCGCTCAAATCACTCAGCGACATGCTGAAAGGAAAGAGCGGCCGATTCAGACAAAATCTTCTTGGCAAGCGTGTTGACTACTCAGGCCGTTCTGTGATTGTTGTTGGCCCGGAGCTGAAGATGCATGAATGCGGCCTTCCGAAAGAAATGGCAATCGAACTTTACAAGCCTTTTGTTATCCGCAGGCTCATCGAGCGCGGATATGTGAAGACAGTGAAAAGTGCCAAGAAAGTAGTTGACCGCCGGGATCAGGTGGTTTGGGAAGTACTCGAAAATGTAATTGACGGTCATCCCGTTCTTCTGAACCGTGCGCCGACCCTTCACAGGCTTGGTATCCAGGCTTACCAGCCGGTACTTATTGAGGAAAAAGCAATCCGTTTACATCCGCTCTCTTGTACGGCATTTAATGCCGATTTTGACGGAGATCAGATGGCGGTTCACCTTCCGCTGAGCCATGATGCAGTGCTCGAAGCATCTATTCTGATGCTTGGTTCGCATAATATATTAAGCCCGGCGAGCGGTGGCCCGATTGCTGTACCTTCCCAGGATATGGTTCTTGGTATTTACTACCTCACTAAAATGGGTAACAACAAGAAAGGAGAAGGAAAAACTTTTGCCGATCTGGATGAAGTTGTTATAGCTTTCGATCAGGGTATTATAGATGTTCACGCCAAGATTAACGTCCGTATTTCGAAAACAGACGATAACGGTGAAACCGGTTACGAAATCATCAAGACAACTACCGGTCGCGTACTCTTTAACCTCATCGTTCCCGAAGGAATTGAGTTTGTGAACAAAACACTTGGCAAGAAAGAACTGCGGATATTGATTAGTGATATATTCAATTTTTCCGGCACTTCAAAAACAGCCGAATTCCTGGATAAGATGAAAACAATGGGATTTGAGCGTGCTACTATTGGCGGGCTTTCTTTCAGCCTTGAGGATATCATCATTCCTGATTCAAAACAGGAACTGATTGATAAGGCACAAGCTGAAGTGGGTGAAATTCAGGATCGTTATGAAATGGGTTTTATCACCGATAATGAGCGATATAACCAGGTTATTGACAAATGGACAAGTACCACAAACCGGGTTTCTGAAACACTCTTTAACAGTCTTGCCAACGATAAAGACGGATTTAACTCTATCTTTATGATGGCAGATTCGGGAGCCAGAGGTTCCAAAGAACAGATTCGTCAGCTCGGCGGTATGCGCGGCCTGATGGCCAAACCACAGAAAAGCTCGATGCAGCAGGGTAATGAAGTAATTGAAAACCCAATTCTTTCAAGTTTCAGGGAAGGCCTTACCGTACTCGAATATTTTATATCAACTCACGGTGCAAGGAAAGGTCTTGCCGATACTGCATTAAAAACTGCCGATGCCGGTTATCTTACCCGCCGACTTGTGGATGTTTCTCAGGATATCATTATTAATGAGAATGACTGCGGTACGCTTCGGGGTATCAGAATGCAGGCTCTCAAAGACAATGAAGATATCATCGAAAGCCTGGAAAATCGTGTTATCGGTCGTGTTTCGATGCATGAGATCATTGACCCAATTACGGATGAACACATTTGTGATGCCAACCAGCTGATTAGTGAAAAAGTTGCGAAAAAGATTGCCGAAACATCAATTGAGGAAGTTGAGATCCGTTCGGTACTTACCTGTGAAACAGAGCGCGGAGTTTGTGCGAAGTGTTATGGACGTGATATGGCCAGGAACTCCATCGTTGAAGTGGGTGAAGCGGTAGGTGTTATTGCGGCACAGTCAATTGGTGAGCCGGGCACACAGCTTACATTGCGTACTTTCCACGTAGGTGGAACAGCTTCACGCCTTGAATCTGATTCGCAGCACAAAGCCAAATTTGACGGTAAGATTGAGTTTGAGAATGTTCGTGTTGTGGAGTATGATGACGGTGAAGAAATTCACAGCGTGGTACTTAGCCGTGCAGGTGAAATGAAGATTGTTGGGGAAGACGGTAAAATTCTGAATTCCTACAATGTGCCTTACGGTGCCGAAATGCTCGTAGAAGAAGGCGATAAAGTTCCAAAAGGGATGCCGCTGTGTAAATGGGATCCCTATAATGCGCTTATTTTCAGTGAAATTGACGGTGTTGTTGAATATAAAGACATCATTGAGGAAATAACCTATACTGCTGATACTGATGCCCAGACAGGCCACCGTGAAAAAGTGATTATCGATACCAGAGATCGCTCACTTGTACCAACACTGGTCATCAAAGGTGCAGACGACAGGATCCGCGAGAATACCCTTCCTGTGGAAACACACATTGTTGTGGAAGATGGCGTGGCTGTTCAGGCCGGACAGGCTCTTGCAAAGATCCCCCGTGCGGCTTCCAAATCGAAAGACATTACAGCGGGTCTGCCGCGTGTGACCGAGCTCTTCGAAGCAAGGTCACCAAGTGATCCTGCAACCGTTACTGAAATTGACGGAATCGTAAAAATGGGCGGCAGGAAACGCGGATCACAGGAAGTGATTGTGGAAAGTAAAGACGGAACGGAAGAGAAGCGTTATCTCATTTCACTGGCCAAGCATATTCTGGTACAGGAGAACGATTTTGTGAGGGCGGGGCAGGCACTTTCTGATGGGACCATTCCTGCACAGGAAATCCTGAACATCCTCGGCCCGTTTGCGGTACAATCTTACCTGGTGAATGAAATTCAGGAAGTTTACCGCCTTCAGGGTGTGAAAATCAACGACAAACACATTGAGGTAATTGTTCGTACCATGATGCAGAAAGTTGAAGTAACCGACCCGGGTGATACCATGTTCCTTGAAGGCGACAAGGTAGACCGTTTTGAACTCAACAATGTAAATGATGAACTGATCGGTAAATTTGTAGTAACAAATCCCGGTGGAAGCGACCTTAAAAGAGGTAAGATTCTAGACAGGCGCCAGGTACGGGAACACAACAATGAATTGATCAAGGATGGAAAGGAGGAATTGCATACACGCGAAGCCGAACCTGCTATTTCGAAACCAATTCTGTTGGGTATTACACGTGCATCGCTTTCAACTGAGAGCTGGTTGTCTGCCGCATCATTCCAGGAAACCACGAAGGTACTTACTCAGGCGTCTATTGAAGCGAAGAAAGACCTTTTACGTGGGCTGAAAGAGAATGTAATTGTAGGCCATAAAGTGCCTGCAGGTACCGGACTCAGTAGATACGATGAGCTTATCGTTGGCTCAAAAGCCGATTACGATGAGCAGGATGAGGATATCCTGAAAGTATTTGAAACACTCGGAGCTGACAGACCCGGTGAGAATGAATAAAAACAAAAAAGCCCTGCAAAGTCAGGGCTTTTTTTTTAACAGAAATTTCTTTTAATAATCCTGTTAAACAACCGGAATACACGGTATTCTGCTATGTGAATCGTTTCAGAAGTTCTGACAAACAAAAACCGGTTTAATTTTTTGGCTTCGATTTCTCAATATTTTGGAGCAGTGCTTCTGCTTCTTTAATCAGATCGTCAGCACG
Organism: Balneolaceae bacterium; assembly: GCA_007123715.1. Taxonomy (GTDB): domain Bacteria; phylum Bacteroidota; class Rhodothermia; order Balneolales; family Balneolaceae; genus Rhodohalobacter. The sequence continues at coordinate 11,756 of SKKO01000176.1, forward strand.
CTTTTTGGCATCTGTTACAACATCATCACCTTTTTGTTTGGCATCTGATGCAATCTTCTCTTTTTCTGCCTTTAATTTTTTTATAAGTTTATTAATCTCATCACCGTAAGAACTCATGCGATAAGTTAAGCGGCCCCTGGTATTGGAACCTGAATCTGGTGCGTAAAGCAGAGCTACGGCTGAGCCCATAATTGCACCAGCAAAAAATCCTAACGTAAAACCTAATCCTGATCTTCTCATATTATCTTCAATATATAATTATTATTCAGTATATATAAAATAGTAAATCATTTATGATGAATAAACCGAATCTTATCTTTCTTGATAGGGTACTTTCATTATCTTCTGAAAACCAAAATTAATTAACGAAACATTCACTATGAAATTTTTTATTGACACCGCCGACCTTAACGAAATCCGTGAAGCGAATGACTTAGGAGTGCTTGACGGGGTAACAACGAATCCGAGCCTCTGTTATAAAGTGGGTGTAAAGGATTTCGAATCCCATATTGCCAAAATTTGTGAAATCGTAGATGGTGATGTATCGGCAGAAGTAATTTCAACAACGTATGCGGAAATTATTGAAGAGGGCCGCAGAATTGCATCTATTGCAGACAACGTGGTTGTTAAGGTTCCTTTAATTAAAGATGGCATAAAAGCGATTAAAACATTTAGTGAAGAAGGTATTAAAACCAATTGTACGCTCTGTTTTTCAGCAACACAGGCACTCATTGCCGCTAAAGCAGGTGCTACTTACATTTCGCCATTTATCGGGCGGTTAGATGATATCTCGAGCGAAGGGATGTTAATTATTGAAGATATAGTTCAGATATACGCTAATTACGGTCTCGAAACGGAAGTTCTTGCTGCCAGCATCCGGCATCCGTTGCATGTACTCGAAGCTGCCCGATTGGGTGCTGATGTAGCGACCATGCCACTCAATGTTATCGAACAACTGCTTAAACATCCGCTTACCGACTTGGGGCTGGAGCGGTTCCTGGCCGATTGGGACAAGTTACAGGAAGCGATAAAATCTCAGAATTGAGATCAGTTTCTTTAATCAGGTGAATATCCACACCAAAACTCGCTGAGGGCTTCGTTTGTTTTCAACTCGTTCCTGATCAGGTAATATAATTTTCATAAGATATATATTCTGTGTCTGTCCCGCACACCATTGTCGGGACAGATATTGGGCATCACAGTATTTTTATTCCTTTAGGACTAAAAAATATATATCCCTTGTTACTTCATCGTTTATCCAGCCAATGAATTTCGAACTTCTTTGAGTATGTCCCGGATTTCAACAATGCTTTCCCATTCCCTGCCTCTTTCACCATGTTCGATGCCAACATAACCGTGATAGCCATGCGAGAGTACAATTTTCATCATACGTTCGTAATCGAGATCATGTCTGTTTCCATAGTGATCCCAAACAACCGGTTTGAGGCTGACCCCTTTCGCCTGGGGCATCAGCAGATCTGTTCCAATATATGAGTCAAATGAAACCGTTCTCTGATCATCACCATATATACGGAAATTGCCAAAGTCTGGTAATGTGCCTGCTCTGGGATGATCAGTTATTTCAATAACATCTGCCAGCCAAACAGGATCGCTCGAGTAACCTCCATGATTTTCGATGAGCACATTCATGTCGAATCTGTCAGAAAATTCACAAAGTTGTCTCAATCCGTCGGCAACAAGGTTTTTTGCATTGTTGGCAATCTCTGTATCCTCACTCCATGGAATGTCAGTATAGGCATTCACACGGATAGAATGGCAGCCAAGATAACGGGCAGCTTCCACCCATTTTTTATGGTTTTCAACAGTTTGTATGCGTTCTGCTGAATCAGAGGCTCCCAATTGTCCTTCCCGGTCGCACATTATCAGGACAGATGTAACCCCTTCACTATCGCATCGGTTTTTCAACTCTCTCAGGTAATTCATGTCTTCTGCTTTATCCATGAAAAACTGGTTTACATATTCCACCGCATCCATTCCATGCTTTTTGGTCAGGACAGGAAAATCAAGGTTATCCATTTCACCGGAAAAAAGGAGGGAATTCACAGACCACTGTGCGAGTGATATTTTGTAAAGTTCCTCATTGCGTTTTATTTGTGTTGATAAACCGGACAGCCCAATACTAATGGCGCCGGATGCTAAGGCTGTATATTTCAAAAAATCACGTCTGTTCATAATATATCTGATTGTTTTAAATTTGAATTACATTTCCCATCCGGAGCGATAAACCCTGGCAAGAAGTCTATTTGCGTTTTCATCGTTGATAATTTTACCATTTTCAGGATCGAAATCTATTCTTTTGCCGGCCTGCAGGGCAACAGCGCCCAGGTTCATTGTATCGGTGATGGTTTCGGCGCGAATAAAACTACCCGGAGATTGTCTTCCGGCAAGGATATCATCCACCCAGACATCTCTGCGGCGTTCTATCTCCCGGGAATTTATTCTTTCGGTAGCCGGCCGGCTGGCCATTCGGCTTTCTGGAAGCAAGACAGGGTTTTCACCACGAAATCCGCCGAGTATTTTTCCTTTTGTGCCCACAATCATCAGCCCTTCTTCCGGAATATCTTTTCCTTCTGATTCTAGCTCTTCAGGGGCAAATGGTTTCATGCCTCCATCGTACCATATCAGGTCGAATTCAGGCAGAGCAGGCTGTTCGGGGAATTTCCATTTAATCATACAGCTTGCGGGGAATGCCACATCATTCACAACCCACTGATATACCTGGTTAACAGCTTCCCTGGAAGTAGTGCCAAACGCACGAACACTTACAGGGGGCCTGGTGATTATCAGGGTTTCAAAAAGAGGAAAGAGACTGTAATGGCCCATATCGGCCACACTGCCACCGCCGAAATCATACCAGCCACGGAAAGTATTGTGAGTGTAGTTGGGATGATAGGGTATATCCGGTACAGGGCCAAGCCATAATTTCCAGTTAAACCCATCGGGTACAGGAGCATTTCCTTCCGGCCTTTTTGTCCACTGCTCCCAAACGGGCCGATACGACCAGTTATGGATTTCCAGGAGTTCCCCGATTAACCCTTCGTCCATCCAGGCTTTCATCTGTATGTATTCCGGTCGGTCTGACCATGCCAGGAGATGAGTCATGACACCGGTTTCCCGGGCTTTTTCGATTACTTTTCTTCCTTCCAGCAGCTTATTGGAAATGGGTTTATGAGTTATTACATGAATTCCTTTTTCCATGGCGGCAATAGATATGGATGCATGCGTATGGTCTGGTGTCATGATCTTTACGGCATCAAGATCATCTACATCATCAAGCAGTTCACGGAAATCTTCATAAGATGCACAACCCCGGTAATCTCCTGAAGTTTTATTTTTAGCATAATATCGCTCAACATATTCCCTTCCTGTATCACGTCCGCCGGGGATGCCGGGTATATTTTCCCACCAGGAATCGTCTTTCAGTACACTTCTGATATGATTACGAATGCCAAAAGGAGACCAGTCGATATAATCGGTTGAAAATTTATTTACATCACAGACGGCCACAACACGAATATTTGGGTTTTGCAGAAGGCTGCCCATTTCCCGTAATCCCTGAGTTCCGCACCCGATATTGGCAATGGTTATCTGATCGGAAGGAGGGATATGTCCTGTGCCTGAAACCACATGTGAGGGCACAATTGAAAATGCAGCCGCAAACGATGCGGCTGATGCGAGAAACTCCCTCCGGTTAAGTTTATTAGAACTGTCCATGAAGGTAATGTATGGTTAGAGGTAATTTCGAATATCAGAAGTATATAACTTATTCAATATAGAACAGATACCGGAAATCAGCTATTAAATTTTATTATAAGGCAGGAAGTGTTTAGCCACGAAGGCACGATGACACGAAGGTGCACGAAGTTATTTAATGTCACCTCTTATATAGTGTTGTATGCTTATTGTGCAAAATTAGTAGCTTCCAGTGACGGATTGCAAAGTATGGCGTTTTCAGGCCATTTTTAATGGTTGGCTTAAACATGTTGCCATGAACCCCTCGACCAGGTTTCTCATGTTTCCTAAAATCCTGGCTCGGGGTTTATTTTTTGAAGCTTATCTATCCGTCAGCTAAAGCAGACGGCAATTGTATCGTATACACTTTGTCTCTCCTTCGATATTCGGTGTTCTTTCCTGCCCTGAAGGGGCGTAAGCACACAGTCCGGTAAAGTGAGCGCAGTGAATGCAAGCGAACATCGCCCCGGGACAGGCAAAGCAATAAGTACCCCCGGGTGATGGTCACGTTAAAGCCCCCACCCGAATCGGGGGGCAAAGAACCGGCTTTGGTTTGAGGAAAAGGCAGGAAGTGTTTGGCCACGAAGGCACGATGACACGAAGGTGCACGAAGTTATTTAATGTCACCTCTTATATAGTGTTGTACGCTATTTGGGCAAATTAGTGGCTTCCGAAGGCTTGGCCGTTATTTTATTGTTGACACTAGATCAGCCTTTCGTAAGCAACTTATTTCAACAGTATAATGCCCGGTTTTACGGTGTTGGCCGGTGAAATGATTTATACCGTACTCAAGTTGATGATGCTATTGCCCTGCTTGCTGTCTTCAACCAGCCCTGCGAGTGTTTTATTTTCGAACAGAAACTGTACCTGATGCCTTACTTTCTTGTAGTCTTCATGGATAGGGCAGGGGTTATCATCGCTGCACTGTTTAAAACCGATGCCACACTTGGTGAAAACGCCCATTCCATCAATGGCGTCAATGATTTCAATGAGTGAAATGTCTTCCGGTTCGCGCTTTAGCCTGAATCCGCCCGAGGGGCCTTTGGTGGAGACCAGTAAATTTTTTCTAACAAGGATCTGTAAAATTTTACTCAGAAAGTGCTTTGGGATATTCTGTTCTTCAGCAATCTGTTTGAGGTCGATATTGCGATCTTCATCGTGGTGATAGGCAATATGGAGGATTCCCTGGAGGGCATAGTGGCATGAGGTGGAGAACATTGGCGGTCAGTTTATATTTTTTTTCTGATTGTTTCTTAAATTCTAAATTGGATAAAATGATTCATTACTCCGAATTCAGTTTTAAGATAAGAAATAGCAAAGGAAAAAATGCAAATGGATTAATTGTGCATCTTTTCTTCCAGAATACCCTTCACACTTTCGGCAAGGTTGGCACAATAGTTTACCCTGTTTACGCTGGTGCAAAAAACAATCTCTTCTTCACCGTCTTTGAGAATCTGATTGCATTTACAATCAAGGGAGGAGAAGTCGATCTGTTTCAGTTTTTTATTGTATTGGCTACAGAAGGTGATAAGCTGATCAATGGTTAATTCTGGTTCAAGGATCACTTTTTTTTCTGATGCATGGAGATGTGCAAGGCCGTTCAGGAATTTGTAGAGTGCCCGTCGCGAATAGACGCAAGCGGAAAAACCGACCACATCACTCGAAGGACGGTATAGCTCCTGCACAGCGCGTTTCAGGTCTTCATCAGCCTGCTGATAAAGTAATTCGGTTTTCGTCTGGCTCATAGCAGTGGGATTATGTGTTATGAAAAAATAGGTAATGGATGTTTGTAAACCGGCATCCGCAAATTCAAAGAACTAAAAACCAATCATCGACATTGAGCTTTTTGCAAACTCAAGAAGCGGTGCAAAATAAATTCCAAGCAGTAATGTGGGAATCAGTAAAGCAAAGAGTATGAGTTTTGATGTCAGATCAAAAGTCAATTCAGGGGCATCATCTTCCGGTTTAAAGAAAAACATATTTCTCACTACCCTAATATAGTAAAATAGTGAAATTACGGTAGTGATACCTGCGATAACAACAAGCCAGATCCAGCCCGCACTTATGGCCGCCCCGAAAATATAAAGTTTGGCAACAAGCCCTCCTGTTGGAGGTAAACCGGTGAGCGATACCAGAAAAATGGTCAGTGCAACACCAGCAAGCGGTGCCCTGAATCCGAGACCTTTGTACTCTTCAATGGATTCGGTGCCGGCCTTATTCATGAACAGCATTGCAACGTAAAAGGCACCGAGATTCATGAACAGGTAAATAAAGAGATAAATCAGGATAGCTGTAAGACCTTCGCTGGTCAGAATCACCAGCCCCATCAATATGTAACCGGCGTGTGCAATGCTCGAATAGGCAAGCATTCGCTTGATGTTATCCTGCCGGAGGGCTGTGAGGTTGCCCACAATCATCGCAAGGGCAGCCATGCCGCCCAGGAGTATATCCCAGTGGATGCCGTCAATGGCAGACCATACCCCGGCTGCCGAAAACCCTGCTGAATCAATAAAGGTGACCGAAAAGAAGCGGATCATCATACCGAAAGCAGCAATTTTTGAAGCTACGGCAAGAAGTGCAGCGATGGTAATCGGCGCGCCTTCGTATACATCCGGAGCCCAGAAATGAAAAGGAACGATCGCAATTTTAAATCCGAGACCTACAATGATCATCAAAACGGCAATATTCAGGATCAGGGTTTGATCCACACCGGCAACAAGGGCTTTGTTGATAGCATAAATATCAGTTGCCGATGTTACACCCACCAAAAGCGAGATTCCGTACAACATTACACCGGAAGAAACTGCGCCATAAATGATATACTTCATGGATGATTCGGATGACCTGAGCGACTTCTTTGTGAACCCGACAAGCACATATGATGAGATGCTGGTTATCTCAAGAGCCAGGAACATCAGAAGCAGATTGGTTGAACCAACCATCATCAACATGCCAAGCATCATTCCGGCAAGCAGCATGTAATATTCTCCGATGCGGGATTTGTAATTTTCCAGTTCAAGACTTTTCATCGAGAAGAAGACAACGAAAAGTCCGGCAAGGATCAGCACTGATTTAAAGAAGACGGCAAACGGGTCAACAGCCACCATATCGTAAAATACGGATTCGGAACGGCCGCTTTGTAAAATGGTAAAATAGCCCGCAAGAAGTAAACCTGCCAGCATAATCCAGCCAGTGGTATGTCTCTCGCTTTTTATGAAAAGATCGGCCACGATAATCACACACAGAGTTGCAAGTATTACAATCTCAGGAAGATACTGGCCAATACTATGTAATGTGTGTTCAACCATAATGATATACAGACTCTAAATTCTTTAATCGGGATGGTATCAGTGACCTTTTTTGGCCACGAAGGCTCAAAGTCACAAAGTTGCAAAAAGTATAAATGATCAGCATCAAAAAGATTATGAATTCTTTGTACCATCGTGTCTTCGCTGCCCAATCAAACAACCGAAGATCAAATTCTGTGTTGCCAATATTCTGGTTTGTCCAGTTTATGAAGGTGAACCCGTTTCGAAATATCCCGGGCAAATCATCAAAGCTGTGAGAAACTGCCGCACGCTGATAGATTGCTTGATATGGTGACGAAAGCAGCATCTCAAAAGCCTCCATTGGTTACAACTTCTACCAGGTAGCTGAGTGAACTGTTCATGAGCTCTATGGCAGGGGAGGGATAAATACCGAGAAAAATGATCAGTACGATCAACGGGATAAACATCAGTAGTTCACGTGGAGTGAGATCTGTGAGATTGTTAAGTTTTTCCGGGGTTTTACCGAGGAAAACGCGCTGTATGGTCCAGAGGATGTAGCCTGCCGTGATGATTATGCCGGTTACGGAGATGATGGTGATCCACTTGTACGCCTCGAATGCACCGAGGAATGAAAAGAGTTCGCTCACAAATCCGTTGAGACCCGGCAGGCCGAGTGCGGCAAACATTCCGATCATGGCCAGTCCGGTATATTTCGGCATCTGATTGGCAATACCTCCGAAATCGTTCAGGCCGCGTTTGTGAGTTCTGTCGTAAAGTACACCAACAGCGAGGAAGAGCACGGCTGTAATGATGCCGTGGTTAAACATCTGCAAGACACCTCCTACCATACCCTGCGTATTCAGTGCCGCAATGCCAAGCACCACAATACCCATGTGGCTGATAGAAGAGTAGGCAATCAGTTTCTTGAAATCGTCCTGGGCCATTGCACAAAAAGCTCCGTAAATGATACTGATCATCCCGAGAATCGCCATGAAGTACATGAAATAGATGGTTCCGTCAGGGAAAATCGGGAAGTTGATTCGCAGTAGCCCGTAGGTTCCCAGTTTCAGCAGTACACCCGCAAGAATCACGCTGATGGGTGTAGGTGCCTCTACGTGCGCATCAGGCAGCCAGGTATGGAATGGGAACAGGGGGATCTTGATCGCAAAGTTGATAAAGAGCGCCATCCAGGCCACATATCGCCAGGTGGTATCCACCCCGGAGAGAAGTCCGCCATCCACGTAGTTGGCGGGATTCATCATGTGCAGGATATTGAAAGTATGCACCGACTGACCTGTAGCAGGATCCGTATAAGCCACACTGAAATAGAGCGCCAGCATGGTAAGCAGCATCAGGATGCCGCCTACAAACGTGTACAGGAAAAACTTGATGGCAGCATATTCCCTTCTCGGGCCGCCCCAGAGGCCGATGAGGAAGTACATAGGCAGCAGCATTATTTCCCAGAAAATGAAAAAGAGGAAGAAATCGAGTGCAACAAAAACACCCATCATTCCTGTTACCAACAGAAGGTATAGCGCATAATATCCCTTCACCATCTTATCAATACTCCAGGATGAAATCACACCAATAAATGAAATCAGCGATGTCAGGATAATCATCAGTACACTGAGCCCGTCTATACCGAGGAAATAGCTTATCTCAATCCGACCGACCCATGGAACCGCCTCAACGGTAATCCAGCTGAATTTTTCGATGAACTGGAAACTTTCCGCATCGTTGATTCCGAGTTTGGTACGATCGAAAACCGCAAAAATCACACCGGCAAGAATCACCTGGATACCGGTGGCAATGACTGCGGTCCATCGTATGGCGTTACGGTTTTTGTCCGGAAGCAGCAGTACGATAATCATACCCGCGATCGGGATAAATACGATCCAGGTAAGAATACCGATGCCAAAAAATTGAAGTTCCATATGTATCAGATTCTGTTAGGTTTTTTAAACTCGTTTAATTTGGAGGAAGAAGACAAACGGCAGAAGGCAAAAGTCTCCACGGCGATAACCGAAAGACAAGTACACTTAAAGCCTTGAGTGATCAAATATTTATCAATTATATATTCAAAAAAGTGCATTGCCTGATTTATAAATTTCACTTTTCACTTTTCACTTTTCACTATCTCATCATCTCACAAGAACAGCACAAACAACACCAGGAAACTGAAAATCACATACACCAGGTAGGTTTGTACTTTGCCCGTCTGAATGTGGCTTAAAAGCCCTCCCGCTTTGTTTGCAGTTGAGGCCGTGCCATTTACGAGGCCGTCTACGATATTGGTATCAATCCAGCCGCTTACTTTTGAGAATATTAATGTGATTACGGCTGATCCGTTTACAATTCCGTCAATAATATTTTCATCGAACCAGCGAAGCATCTTCATGATAACATGGCTTCCGTTTACAAATACCGTATCGTATATCTCATCGAAATACCATTTGTTAACCGAGCCGGAGTAGAGTACACCAGCACGTTTTGCAAGATCATCCGCGCTCACTTTCTTCCACTGATATACCGCAAGCGCCATCAATACACCAGCGCCGGCTATCAGGATAGAAAGAAGCATGGCAAAGGAATGAACACTGCTTACAGCTTCATAGAACACAGGGTATGCTGCGGGCTGCATAAGTTCAGGAACCATACTCAATGGTCGCTCAATGGCTGAGTAAAACCAGCCGGATGAGGCACCGAAGGGATTAAAGCTGTAAAAGAAAAAGAGTGACAGTGCGGCCAAAATCATCAGTGGAATAGTCATCACTTTGGGTGACTCGGTCACACCTTCAATCATTTTTTCATTAACAGGTTTTCCGTGGAATGTAAGAATGAGCAGGCGGAACATATAAAATGCGGTGAGCCCGGCTACGAGGAAGCCAATTAGCGGCAGCAGCCAATGACCGTTCAGGGTGCTGAAAGCAAGGGTTCCTGCAAGGATTTCATCTTTGCTTAAAAATCCTGATGTAAGTGGTATCCCTGAAATAGCCAGCGTAAATATTAAAAATGTCCAGTATGTGGCCGGCATTCTGGACTTCAATCCGCCCATATTGCGAATGTCCTGTGCATCGGTGTCATGATCATGTAATTTGTGAAGTGCGGCGTGCATCCCGAAAATCACGCTTCCGGCACCAAGAAAAAGGCCTGCCTTAAATGCGGCGTGGGTTACAAGGTGCATGAAGCCGGCAGTATAGGCGCCAACACCAAGTGCCATAATCATATACCCAAGCTGGCTGATAGTAGAATAGGCCAGTACTTTTTTAATATCGAATTGTGTGATGGCGATGGTGGCTGCAATGAGTGCCGTTATGGCGCCGATATATGCAATGACCAGTAGAGCATCTGCCGTTAACATCGGGAACACACGTGCAACAAGATAAACTCCCGCTGCAACCATTGTGGCAGCATGAATCAGCGCACTGACTGGTGTAGGGCCTTCCATTGCGTCAGGAAGCCAGACATGGAGCGGGAACTGGGCCGATTTACCAACGGCGCCACAAAAAATCAGGATACCGGCGGCAGTAAGCCATCCTTCGCTTCCAAATGGCAATTGACCAGCCGAAATGGATTCGAATATTGCTTCAAAGGTAAATGTTGAAAAACTGAGGAACAGGATCATGATACCAATAAACATCCCAAAATCACCTACCCTGTTCACGATAAAAGCTTTGTTTGCTGCATTGGATGCTGATTTTTTTTCGTACCAATGGCCGATCAGCAGGTATGAGCTTATTCCGACCAATTCCCAGAACACATACATCAGCAGGATGTTATTTGTGAGTACGATTCCAAGCATGGAAAACGAAAACAAACCGAGGTATGCGAAGTAGCGTGAATACCGTACATCATCCTTCATGTAACCCATAGAAAAGTAATGAACCAGGGTACTCACCAGTGTAACCACCACAAGCATTACTGCGGCAAGATTATCGATCATGATGCCGAATCCGATGGTCTGAGATCCAACTACAACCCAGTCGAACGAACTGCTGATAGATTCTCCAGGATATGCATTGAGCTTAAAAAGCAGAAGAAATAAAGACAGCAGGAGCGTCAGAGTCATTAGCCCCGCAGCAAGCCAGTCACCCTGACGGGGAAGTCTTTTGCCGAAAAATATCAACAGGATAAAAGCCAGTAAAGGCAGCAGCAATATGGTTAATGGTAGTTGTGTGAACATGTGATTTACATAATGTGATTCATTCTTTTTTTGACCTGTCAGCGTGCGATAGCCTCTGCCCGTGAGGGATCAGCGTCGAAGTCGTATATCCAAAACTATCCGTTGGCCACACGGACTCTCGCAGGTTCCTGATAGTGATGGTGATCATTTTTATCCTTTCAATAAGCTGATTTCATCAAGGTTAATGGTTTTAAATCTGTTGTAAACATTCAGTACTATGGCCAGCGCAACGGCTGCTTCTGCCGCGGCAATAATGATGACGAAGAGGCCGATCATTTGCCCATCCAGCGACAGTTCGGTAAACCGGCTGAACGCAATAAAATTAATGTTGGCCGAATTCAAAATCAGTTCCACACCCATTAGCACCATGATGGTGTTGCGTCTTGAGAGTACCGCCATAATGCCAAGTGAAAAGAGGATGGCACTTACAATTAAAAAGTGGGTCAATCCGGGTTCTGCAAAAGATTGAATCATCAAAACATCCATAATCAGGTGCCTCCTTTATTTTCGGCAGAAAGCCTTGTTGACATCAAAATGGCACCGATGATGGCGATCAGCAACAGTACGCCTGCCACGATAAACGGCAGAATGTAATCGCCCATCAGCATCATGCCGAGGTCGTAGACCGTATCAGGCCGCTCGGCAACTTCAGTGATTTTCCATTCTGTTGTCACAAATGCAAAAATCAGCAATACAGCGGCCCCGGTGGAAAGTACGGTTGCCGGTACCAGATTTACCGTAATGGTTCTGAAGTTAAACGTGTAACCGAGCGATGTGAGCATTACACCGAACAGGATCAGGATCAAAATTCCGCCTACATAGACCAGAAGCTGTGTGGCAGCCAGAAAATCAGCATAAAGAAGCACATACAGGGCTGCTACTCCAATCAGGGCAAACATCAGGGCAAAAGCCGAATGCACGATATTCTTCGAAAATACCATAACAGCCGCTGCGCCAATGGTTACAATTGAAAAGAGATAAAAAAGAATGGTAGTCAGTTCCATTGGCTATGAATCTCCGTTTTCTTTTTTGGATGGTTCTGAACCCTTCTCACCATCGTTTTTTTCTTCAGCCTGCTTCTTGGCTTCTATCTGTTTCATTTTGGCTTCTTCTGCTTTTTTTCGCATCATTTCTTCCCGCTGTCTCTGTTTTTCAGCGGCTTCATTTGCTGCTTTTTCCTTCACTTCGGCAACCATTGCGGGTTCCAGGTTGCTGAAATGATAGATCAGGTTGGTTCTGTTGAATTCAGAATATTCATATTCGGAAACCATATAGATACAGTTGGTAGGGCAGGGGTGTACACACAAATCGCAGTACATACACTTGGCCATATCAATATCGAACCGGGTGAGCCAGAACCGTTTTGGATTTCCGGTGGATGTTTTGCCCAGGTCAACATCGGAAGTGGATGGTACAGTATCGATATAGATACAATTTACCGGGCAAGCCCTTGCACACAGGTTGCAGCCGATGCAGTCATCAATATTGACATACAATTTGGCTCTGGCATTATTGGGGAGCACTGGGCGTTCATCGGGGTACTGCAGAGTTACCGATTTCCCGAAAAAATGGCGTATGGTAATACCCATCCCAATAAAGATCGATTTAAATGTGATCCAGCTATTTTTGAAAGCTTCTACCATTTGTTTAAAAATCTGTTATTTAAAAAATCACTTCCCATAAAGCCACAAGTACCAGGTTAATAAATGAAAGGGGTATCAGTATACTCCAGCAAATGTACATGAGCTGATCTACGCGATATCGTGGCAGGGTCCAGCGTATCCACATCATTACGAAAACGAGCAGCAGGCCTTTCAGCATGAACCAGAAGAAACTCCAGAACGGGCCCGACATAAATTCACCGAACGGGCTATTCCATCCTCCGAAAAAGAGGGTAGCACCCAAAAGAGAAAGAAGAAGCATATCGGCATATTCAGCCAGCATAAACATGGCCCATCTCATACCCGAATATTCGGTCTGATAGCCTGCAACAAGTTCGGATTCCGATTCGGGCAAATCAAACGGAACACGATGAGATTCTGCAAGGATCGAAATAAAGAATATTACAAATGCCACAAGCAGGAACGGGTTCTGGAAAATGAGCCAATTTGGCAGGAACCCCAGAATGTCATTGCCAGATTGCATTTCGGTGATGGTCATCAGGTTCAGGGATCCGGTAACCACAATAACTGTTAAAACGGTGGCAATAGTGGGTACTTCATAACTTACCAACTGTGCTGCACTTCTCATTCCTCCAAGCAGCGACCACTTGTTATTGGAAGCCCATCCTGCCATGATTATGCTGAGTGTCAATACGGATGTAACTGCCAGCAGGTAAAATACACCGATATTGATATTGCTGCCGATATAGGAACTACTGAAGGGAATCACTGCAAATGCTGCGTAGGATGCCGCAAACATCATGAATGGTGCAAATTTAAACAGAAAACGGCTTGAATCGGCGGGTATGATATCTTCTTTTTGAATCAGTTTCAGCAGGTCGGCGATGGACTGTGCCCAGCCGTGCCAACCGCCAACCCTCATAGGCCCCAGCCTGTCCTGGATAAATCCAGCCACTTTGCGTTCGGCCCAGATAGCTACCAGTGCATAAACAAGAATAATCGTAAGCGGAATAGCCGCATGAACCAATATGGCGATCGGGTTTATATTTAGCAGATATTGAGTCATTTATTGAGAGTGCTGAATATTGTGTGTCGGGTATTGAGTTTTTTCACTTTTCACTTTTTTCATCTGTCTACTTCTCCTAAAACGATGTCGATGCTGCCCACGATGGCCACTATGTCTGCAATTAGTGCACCTTTGGATATGGCCGGGAGCATACTCAGGTGAACAAAACTGGGAGCGCGTGCTTTTACCCGGAACGGGCTTGCCGATTTGTCGCTCACGATGTAATAGCCAAGCTCTCCGCGCGGCGATTCGGTTCTTACATACAGTTCGCCTTCTTTTGGCCTGATTCGTTTTGGAATTGCCGCCATTACGTCGCCTTCATCCGGCATGCCATCGAGTGCCTGTTCAATAATTCGCAGGCTCTGCTCCATTTCTTTAACCCTAACTATATAACGGTCCCAGCAGTCGCCCAGAGACCCCATCTCACCGGACCCAACCGGTATGTCAAAATCGAAACGGTCGTAAATGGAATAGGGGTCATTTTTTCGCAGATCCCATTTAAAACCGGAACCTCGCAATACCGGCCCTGAAGCCGCGTAATTGAGGGCCACTTTCACCGGTAGCACCCCTATGTTGGCCGTTCTCCGGACAAAGATTTTATTATAAGAGAGCAGGTCGTCAAGTTCTTTGATTTTCGGACGGAAGGTTTTTACAAAATCGGCCACTTCATCTTTGAATTCCGGATGAACATCCCTCATTAAGCCGGCAACCGCCATATAATTATAAAGCAGGCGTGCACCGCTGGCTTTTTCAAAAATGTCAAGAATTTTTTCGCGTTCGATAAACAGGTACAGAAATGGGGTGAATGCTCCCAGGTCGAGTCCAAAAGCCCCGATTCCCAGCAAATGGCTTGCAATTCTCTGAAGCTCGGCCATGATTACGCGGATATATTCAACGCGCTCGGGTACTTCGAGTTCAAGCATCCGCTCAACTGCCAGAACATATCCATGCTCCTGGTTCATCGCAGAAACATAATCCATACGGTCGGTGTAGGGGATTACCTTTGCATAATCATCCATCTGCTCGGCATATTTTTCAAAACAGCGGTGCAGGTAGCCGATATGTGGTTTAACATGTTTGACTACCTCGCCATCAAGCACAAGCTCCAGTCTCAATACACCGTGTGTGGACGGGTGCTGAGGCCCCATATTAATGGTCATTTCACGCCGTTCGCCGCTATCTGTAATTGCTTCAATCATTTTGTTCACTTACTGTTTTCTCGCCCGTTGGTACTCCGTGATAAAATTCCTGAGGCACATAGTCTTTCCTGAGCGGGTAGCCTTCCCAGTCATCAGGGCATAAGATTCTTCGTAAATCGGGATGATCTGTAAATTGAACCCCCACCATATCCCAGGCTTCGCGCTCGTGCCAGTCAGCCGTTTTCCAGATTGATTCAACAGAGGGTATCTCAGGCTTTTCTTCCGGTACACGAACCTTTAGTGCAAGGCTGTGTTTAAGTGATGTTGAGTGGAGGTGATAAGCCACACCCAATTCCTGCTCTGCAGAATAGTGAAGGCCACTAAGACACATCAGGGTATCAAATCTGAATTCTGCGTCATCACGCAATATTTTTGAAACTTCCTTGATTTTATTTGCCGGCACCCGGATCCAGGGAAGGCCGCTTTGACCGCTTTCAAGAATCCATTCCTCATCAGTAAACCGGTTTTGCAGGATCTCTATAATCTCTTCAGGTGTTTTCATGATCCGGTCTCTTTTTCAGGCTGATTTTCCTCACCTTTTTTCTGAATGATGGTCTCACCCGTAATTTTTTCCTGGAGCTTCAGAAACCCCTCCAGAAGTGCTTCGGGGCGTGGTGGACAACCCGGCACATACACATCTACAGGAATTACCTTATCCACTCCTTTTAATACATGATATCCGTGCTCCCAATATGGACCGCCGCAATTGGCACATGAACCCATACTGATTACATATCTTGGTTCTGACATCTGCTCGTAGAGGCGCAGTATCCGCGATGCCATTTTTATGGTTACCGTTCCTGCAACGATCATTACATCGGCCTGGCGGGGTGATGAGCGGGGGATGATTCCGAAACGGTCAAAATCGTATCGTGAAGCTGCGGTTGCCATCATTTCAATAGCACAGCAGGCCAGCCCGAACTGTTCGTACCACAGGGAGTTTTTTCTTGCCCAGTTCAGGGCACTTTCAAGGCCCACAATGATGATATTGCTGTCATGATATTTCTTATCGAGCATTCCCATAAGGAGACAATTAATTATACTGGAATTTCAGATTGTTTTTTTCTCTTTTGGTTATCTGCGTAATCAGCGTCAACAACCCCTATCCCTTCAATATATTCCGGAATTTTCGGTTTTGGGATATCCCAGGTCAGATGACCTTTGCCAAGTTCATAAATGAACCCGATAAAGATCAGGAATACAAAAACGAACATAGCGGCAAAAGCAAACCAGCCAATATCTTTGAAAACTACTGCCCACGGGAATAGAAGTAAGATTTCGACTTCAAAAATCAGGAACATTAAGCCGATTACATAAAAGCGGTTGTTGAATTGAACCCGCGCGTTACCGAATGGGATCTCTCCGCACTCATACGTCATGAGTTTTATCTCATTGGGACGGTCGGGGCGTATGAGTTTTGACGCAAAAAGGGCAATTCCCACGAAAATTGCCCCTGTAACGATAAAGAGCAGAACATAACCGAATTCTGAGAGCATGGTATCACGTTAACTTGGTTTCTATAAAAGACAAATTATGATATTTATACCTATTTATCCAAAATAATTGAATAAACTTTACAATTTTTTGATCATCAGAAAATAATCAATTCCATTTGAAAAAGGCCAGCCCGGCAGGCATATTAATTTTATTGGCAATTACGCCAATCCTGCCAATTGCTTTGCGGCATTCTGTTTTTGTTATATGAATCCTGAAAATCAGAGAAGATTTGTAGATTCTGATTTAGAATTCGGATCGTGTGATGATTGGCCCGATTCGCCGGGTAATATTAGCCGGTATACGTTGGAACTTTTTTCAGGAATTGAGTAAACAGACGCCTCACTTAAAATTTTTTCGAAACAAGCTATCGAATTCTAAAAGTACGATAACAGCCAGATCATTTTTTATGCTAAAATACTCTTTATTTAGCCGTGTAATCTGCATAATCTCCTGCGAATGAAATGGATACACCTCATTGATGGAAGAATATGTATATTTAAGCCGATTTCTCCCAATCACAAAAAGTTTGCTGCTGCTCACTTTTTAAACGTTATTGCTAAATAGCACGGTAAGATATGGCATTACGCATCAGGGCCTGGGTCAGGCTTCATCAAAAGTATGCACCGGTCGTATTTTTTGTCTGTGGGTTTCTCTGGGACACCCTTACTCTCGGGCGGATTGACCGGCTCTACGACAGAATTATCCTGAGTACCTACCTCACCTCTCTCACCGTTTGCCTCTATCTCTACAATCTGAAGGATGATGATACATTTAAGGGCACCTTTTTTGAAAGGTATGAGGAATACCTGCCGCTTGCCATCCAGTTCTTTTTGGGAGGGTTGTGCAGTGCTTACGTGATCTATTTTTCCAGGAGCGTAACCTTCACTAAAACACTTTCATTTTTCATCATACTTTTGTTTTTGCTCATTGCAAATGAACTCCTTAAAAAACGGATTTCAAATAAATACTTACAGTTCAGTGCCTACTTTTTTGTGAACTTTACCTTCTTCACGTTTTTCCTGCCGGTACTTTTGAAAGAGATGAACACATTCATTTTCATTATATCAGGCATCATCAGCATCGTTATTACTTTAACTCTTATCACATTTATCTACAACTCAAGCCCATCTACCCGGGCCGAAATCAGTAAAAGAAAAATGGTTGCCATTATTGCCGGCATTTATCTGATGATTAACATATTCTATTTTTCGAACCTGATTCCGCCCGTTCCGCTGGCTCTCGATACTGCAGTTGTTGCCTATAATGTGGAGAAGGCGAATGGCGATTACATCGTTACCTACGAACGCGGAGTATGGCACAGGTTCTGGAGAGAAAACGATTTTCAATTTTCTCACAATCCCGGCAACAGGGTGTATGTGTTTTCTTCCATTTTTGCACCTACTGATTTAAGAAAAAAGGTGGCCCACCGATGGAAATGGCGAAACCCCGCTACAGACAGATGGGAAGTCACAGACACGATCCGGTATGAGATTACAGGCGGACGTGATGATGGGTACCGCGGTTTTACGTTTAAACAAAATATGAGAGAAGGCAGGTGGCGGGTTGATGTGGTTACAATCGAGGGGCATATCATCGGGATTGTGGATTTTGAGCTTGAATTCAACTCAGACAGGGAACAGAAACGGATGGTTACAAGGGCATTCTGAGAGGTAAACATTACAGGTATATAGCTGGTTTGATCAGGAATGACTCAAACCCATTCTAATGTTGAATATTCGAAATTTTGTCAGAAACGCCGCGAGGAACCTGACAAACCCTTTTCTGGCTGCGTGATACTTCGACTTCCAGCGGAGGTTCATCGGAAGGGATATGTGCTGGTAAAGATGGAAAGAAAAAGCCTGAATGCATATCCGGAATATTTTTCCTGGCAAATGAACAAGCCGTGAAAGCGTTAGTTGGTACCAATCATCCTCAGTTAGTTTCAGAAAAAATAAAATACTAATGCTGAACGATAATTGGTCAGTGAAGCTTTAACAGTCACTATTACATGCTCCTGTCAAAAGTGTTATACTGTTATGTACTTTGGTTTTATGCGAGGTTGAGCACAAAAAGTATCATAATTTTCAAAACCACTAAATCTTATACATTTGGCCACAACATTGAAAATTTTATTAATCTTAAATGCTCTGTTTTTCCTGTTCTACGGGTTTCAGGCCTTATTTTCACAGTTTATGATAGACGAGTTTAAACGATTCGGCATGACTGATCCACAGCGAAGAATGACAGGCGTTTTACAAGTATTAGGGGCAGCCGGACTGTTTGCAGGTTTAAATTTCCCATACATTGGTCTTTTGGCTTCTGCCGGATTCACTGCAATGATGTCTGTAGCTTTCATCGTTCGCATAAAAATTAAAGACAGCATTGCACAATCCGTACCATCTCTCGTTTTTATGCTGATCAACATGTGGTTGATGGTCACATTTTTCAGGCTTTTATAGTGAGATTTACAAAAGTGCGATAACGAGAGAAATAACCAAAAAAGTAAAAGCTGGAAGAGACTTTTTAAGAGGATCTCCAATTTTTATATGCATAGAGACAGCTCCCAGCATCAAAATTGAGATTCCATAAGCTGCAATAGCTTCAACCTGTGGATAAAAAATAGAAACCAAGAGCAGAAGAGCAAGAATAACCTTTAAAGAACCAATTACCCACATAAACCAAATTGGGAGTCCATAATTTTTAAACTCTTCCACAATATTAGCTGCATCACCGCCTCTCCAGGGCGTAGATTTATTCAAACGTACAAGCCATACGTTGAGAATACTTAGACCAACGATTAATTTTAAAGCAATAATCAAAAATTCCATAATAAATTTTTTAGTGTTTATATCTGAATAAGAAAAGCGCAACTAAGCTTAAGATAGAAAAAAACCTTTTCTTTAGGTAAGAAAGCAGGCTTTTATTTTGAGGTTCAATTCTATTGGTGGTGTTCCAAATATGCTGCCCGATAAATATCAGCGTTCAAAATATAGTGAAGTACAAGCATTATGGGAAAACAGTCCATAAGTGCGAGAGACTGTTGGTAAATCAGCTTAAAAACTGTAAAATATTATATAACATCCTAATAGGCCTGAAATGATTTCCAGCTGCCGTCGTGTGTTTCGTGTTAATAGTTGAATTCAAATAGAAAGTTACTCAATATCTTATTTCCATTATTTGAGCTAACATTCACACTGCTTCAATGCAATGCTATTATACTAAGTAAGATCAAATATTTAATATCAACAATTTAAAAAAGATAGAAATGAAATCGCTTGTCAACATGCCCATTTTGGTGACAGGTGCAACCGGATTTGTTGGTTCACGCCTGACCGAAATTTTATTCACCAAAGAGAAAGCAGATGTTACAGGTATTGGCAGAAATACCGATCGTGTTTCACATCTGGCTTTGCAAGGGGTCAAACTCAAGTCCGTTGATCTTCTGGATGAAGACGCAGTGATGGATGTGGTGAAGGGCAAGAAATTTATCTTTCATTCGGCCGCCTTTCTGGACGCTGATCCTGTTGCTGCACAAAAAGTGAATGTTGATGCAACTGAAAATCTAATACGGATGGCCGCTGAGGCAGGCGTTTCACGCTTTATTCATGTGAGTACTGTCGGTGTTTATGATATGGAAGGACTGAACGTGGTAGATGAAACAACTCCATTAGCCTTAAAGCATCTTTCTGTCTATCCAAGAACGAAAGCAGAAGCTGAATTTCGGGCAAAAAAAATGGCAGAAAAGTATGACTTGGAACTTTCCATCGTGCGGCCTTCCATGATTTATGGGCCTGGCCATGGAATTTGGTCAGAGGGCATGTTTAAAAATATCCTTGCGGGAAAACCAGTCTTTCTGGGGGATGGTTCTGCAGGATTTAATCCTATTTATATTGATGATGTAATCGATGCATTGATATGTTGTGCGAAGCATCCCCGGGCAGCCGGTGAGGCGTTCAATATATCTGCGGAGAAAACGACATGGTATGATTTTATGAGCCATTACGGAAAGTTATGTAATAAAAAGCCCAAAGGCCTGCCAATGGTTATTGCCCGATTGATGGCCTTCGCGAACAGGTTGCCGGGAATCAAAACTCCGATAGATCAGGGTTTTATAGAAATGGCCACTTCCGATAAAAAATTTCCGGTTCATAAAGCAAATGAAATTCTTGGATGGGAACCGAAAGTTGGGTTTGAACAGGGAATGAGAAATACCATAAATTGGCTTAATAAAGAAATCTACAAAAAATAAATACTGGTAACAGATTAAAGCCTGCACTGATATAGGTAGCAAGGAAGTTCAATATGCATAATGATTACACCTTCTTACTCTTCCAGTTGCCCCTTGTGAAAAGCCAAAGAGTAAAAAGTCCAACAGCAGTTTCGGAATAAAAGACTCCCCAGAAAACCCCGGAGTGCTGCCAGCCGAGAGAGATGGCGAGGTACCAGGCCAGTGGGATCTGTATTAGCCAGAAGAAAACGAAATTGATTTTTGTTGGTGTTATAGTATCGCCTGCACCGTTAAAAGCCTGCACCGAAACCATCCACCAGCCATACACAAAATAGGAGAAGGAAAGAATACGGAGCCATTCCCCGCCAATGATAATGACCCGTTCATCACCGGAGAAAATTCCAATCAGTGCTTCGTTGAAGAAGTAATAGACAACGGATACACTCAGCATAAAGATCATGTTGTAGTAACCGATTTTCCATACGGCAGACTCTGCCCGTTCGGGCTGGTTTGCACCGAGGTTTTGCCCAACCATCGTAGCGGCGGCGTTTGCCATTCCCCAGGCCGGCATCAGCGTGAAGAGGATAATCCGGAGTGCAATCGTCGCTCCGGCCACTGCATCACTGCCGATATCGGCAAGGATACGCATCAGGAAAATCCATGAAGTCATCGCTACCAGCATCTGACCAACTCCCCCCAGCGATGTACGCAGGATATTAAGCACAATTTTCCCGCTCCAACTCAACTGTGATGGAGTGACCCGGATATGTTTCCCTCCCCTGAAAAGCACCCAAAGCTGCATGGCCACGCCGGCACCGCGCCCGATAGTTGTGGCGATGGCTGCCCCTTCAATCCCCATAGCCGGAATGGGCCCAAGTCCGAAAATGAGTATAGGGTCTAAGATGATGTTCAGTCCGTTGGCGAACCAGAGAACCCGCATGGCGATGGCCGCATCCCCGGCTCCCCTGTAAATCGCATTGATAACAAACAGGAGTACAATTACTGAATTTCCACCGAGCATCCATTGCGTATAACGGTAGCCGTGTTCAATACTCCATTCGTCGGCGCCCATGAGTGCTAGCAGGTCTTTGGCATAAAAAATCCCCGCAAATGCAAACGGCATGGAGATGAGGATACCCAATAAAATAGCCTGTACCGCGGTCACACTTGCCTCGCCCTGTTTCTTTTCACCGATACGGCGCGCGATGATGGCGGTTACCGCTGTGGCCACACCCATGGCGATAGAGTATAACAGGAACAGGTAGGTTTCTGTGAGGCCAACAGTAGCGACGGCCGAAGCGCCAAGTTTACCAACAAAAAAGATGTCCACAACTGCAAATGTCGATTCCATTACCAGTTCCAGGATCATAGGTACTGCCAGCAGGAAAATGGCTTTTTTCAGGCTGATTCTTGTATAGTCAGCCTCGGTACCTCGTATCGCATCTTTGGTATTCTGCCAGAGTGATGTTGAGGGAATTCCTTCTTCAGGGGGAGTATAATCTGATTTAGGCATGGTCGATCAGTGTAAAAATAAATTGAATATATACCTGTGGAAAGATTGCACCGAACTTCCTGTTGTTTTGCAAAGATAACTGTAAGCCGGAACTTGTGCGGGTAAGCTGTCTTAATTCAACGGGTGTGAAGTTCCCGGGGGGATGAATCAGCGGTTAACAAATGACAGCAGCCGGAATCGGATAAAGGTATATTTTCATGGTAAGACGGTAAGTGATCAGAGGCATTCACTGCTTCTGTCGGAATGGAGGTTTTTGATACGGATACTTCCACGTATTTTCACATATGGATGTTACAACAAATTCAGGACTAAGGCCTAACTTTTTTTGTCTAAACATTTTTTGCAATAACCCAGAAAGCATGAATCATACCGGACAGAAAGCCGGTTTTTATAACATCTATATTGTTGAAAATGTATTGATTCAGGGTAGTGTCTGGTAAAACCTTAAGTTCAGAAAAGTAAGCCATTGTTCTATTCAGATTATGCGCCGACATTTACAGGCTGATTATATCTTCAACTGTGGGTACTGTATATCTGAAAGCAGATCGAATTTCCTGCGGCACTTTCTTTACCTTTGATGGAAAAGCACTGATATGCATTTCAGCATTATATTTTATCATATTAAATCTGAGAATATTTAGCAGTCGTTTTCACTTTTGCAGGGTAACAAGCAACTCATCCAGTCTGTCCCAAGTTTCAGTAAATCCTTCTATCATTCCCATCTCCACCAGTTTGTCAACCTCTTCTTTCGAACCTACTTTAGAGTTCATGGTTATTTTGGTTTTATTTACGAATTCTTCAAATAATATAATGGTATCAAAAACTGGCATATCCGAATTCACTGCACCTTCTTTATCTGAAAAGGCATCTGAATAAACTATTTTTTCATGTTTAATAATCTCTTTATAAAAAGCGATTCCCCACGATTCATCCCCTTCATTTGGCCCCTTCATACAGTAGTGCCAGGTTCCACCCGGTAGAAAATCCATTTTACAATAGATTAGAGGCCACTCCCGCGGACCCCACCAGTTCATCAAATGTTCGCAGGATGAGTAGGATTCAAAAACCAACTCCCGGGGTGCATTAAAAATGCGGGTAAAAATAATTTCATTGTTATTTGTTTCTACGGTCTGATTATTGATTGTTTTCATCATTTTTATCCTTTGTTTGTAGTTGTTTCAGGTAGTCATCCAGCCTGTCGAAACTCGCTTCAAAAAACCGGCGATACTGTTCCATCCACTCATCGATGTTTTTCAAGGGGCCGGGGGTCAGGTGACACGGGCGGTACTGTGCTTCCCGGCTCCGTTCGATCAGATTGGCTTTTTCAAGTACCTTCAGGTGTTTGGTGATAGCAGGCATCGTCATTTCAAACGGCTCGGCCAGTTGTGACACGGTCTTTTCACCCGTAGTCAAACTCGCCAGTATGGCCCGGCGTGTCGGATCGGCCAATGCATGGAATGTATGAGAAAGTTGATCAGCTGGCATAATATTGTATTTAACTATTAAGTTAATTAACTGAATGGTAAAATAATGAATTTAGAATAAATGGCAAAATTTATTTCCCGTCAGACAATGCAATGTCCAGTTTTAAAATTATTGTATTGTCACAAGCCCTAAGGGGACAGGCGGAACACTTGAGCCATCATTTGATCAGTTCAGAATAATTAATTTTTAGTACTCTGAAATCCCGTTTAACTACTTTTACAACTAATAATCTGTTTCAGATATAATTTTAACTGAGTTGAGTGGTTATTGAGTTGTTCAATACCCTGCGATGAAAATAAGTCATTAAATATTCCTTCATTTTGAAGCATAGTCTCAAATCACATAAGGCATTGTCTTACCTTACCTTATTCATGGCCATAATGGTATCAATATCGGTATTTTTATTTTATGGGGAACTAAGTTTTGAGGGAGAAGCCGGGAACGTAGCAGAAGTGGAAAACCTGGTTGCTGCGGCCCCTGCAAAAATAAACACACAGGAATTGCGGATGTATTTAGACGAGCTGGTTAAGCCGCTCGACCGACTCGGCCCGATAAACGGAATATTGATCAGCCAGCATGGGGAGATCGTTGCTGAGCAGTATTTTGGCAGAATGAATGCCAATCGCGGCCACAATATCAAATCAGCTTCCAAGAGTATCCTTTCCATACTTACAGGCATAGCGATTGATAAGGGATACCTGGATGGCGTTCATCAGCCAATCGGGGAATTTTTCCCTGAATATGTTGATGCCCATTCCGATTCATTAAAAGCTGCCATAACGATTGAAGATTTATTAACAATGAGGAGCGGGCTGGCTTCTACCAGCCGCGCAAATTATGGCCGTTGGGTTTCAAGCAGCAACTGGATCCGCTATGCACTCGACCGGCCGCTGCAGGGAACGCCCGGTACCGACAGGATTTACAGTACAGGGAATACCCACTTGCTTGCAGTAATTCTGCACAGAGCCACTGGTATGAATACACTTGAGTTTGCAAACCGGTACCTTTTCGGCCCGATGGATATCCGCGTAACCGGTTGGGACCGGGATCCGCAGGGTTATTACCTTGGTGGAAATAA
>SKKO01000088.1 GCA_007123715.1 Balneolaceae bacterium
ATGTACGCGCCATCACACTGGTAATGGCCGCCGTTAAGGTCGTCTTGCCGTGGTCTACGTGACCAATCGTACCTACGTTTACGTGTGGCTTGGTACGCTGAAATGTCTCTTTTGCCATGGTTAGAAAAAGTTATTTAAGATTATTTAGTTTGAACGTTCAGCCTGAAGAGCCGATAGTCGGATTTGAACCGACGACCCCTTCCTTACCATGGAAGTGCTCTACCCCTGAGCTATATCGGCTGGTTTCAGTGAGCGGGCGACCGGACTCGAACCGGCAACATTCACCTTGGAAGGGTGACGCTCTACCAATTGAGCTACGCCCGCAGTGTGGGGGGAGCAGGATTCGAACCTGCGAAGTCTTACGACAACAGATTTACAGTCTGCCCCAGTTGGCCACTTTGGTATCCCCCCTCTCTTAGAAGAAATATGACGCTTGTCATCAGAATCTATTACTTAAAGAGAGCCAGTGGCCGGATTTGAACCGACGACCGGCTGTTTACAAAACAGCTGCTCTACCCCTGAGCTACACTGGCAATTCAAAATTTCAAAGTGGTGAACTCATGTGCATCACCGCGCATGTGCCTTCATATTAATAATGACTGCACATCATTTACAGGGCATAATTTCCCCATAAATGAAAGACTTTAAAGCTAATGAGAACTAATGAATTAATCAACCTTTTAAAACAACAATTTTTTCAGGTAATATTACTTCAATTGGTAATAGCGTTTGTAGAGCAAGCGCGCAATAAGGAGCAGTACAAGGATTCCGAGAATGATCCATCCGTATACATTCAGATAGTGTCCGATGATCTGCCAGTTTTCATGAACCAGCCACCCTGTACCCAACAAAATGCTGTTCCATAATAATGAGCTGATCGTTGAACTGAGAATAGTTGGATAGAGATTGGTTTTGGTTATACCGGCTGTTAGTGAAATAACGGATCTTGTTCCTGCCAGGAAGCGATTTGCAAGTATAACCCGTTGCCCCCATCTGTACATCCAGCGCTTGCCCTTGTCAAAGTATTTCACATCGAAAAACTTCATGAGCCAAAACCTTCTACGGTGTATTTCTATCTGTTCACCGAAATGTGTGCCAATGGCATACATACTCATAAAGCCTGCCACGGAAGCCACTGTTGTAATTGCAAGTACAGGCGTGAACCCGATTATCTGCTCTGCGGCAAGGTAACCGCCAAATGCAACCAACAGGTCGCCGGGAATCGGCGGCACAAGATTCTCCAGATACGCAATAAAGGCAAAGATCATATAAATGCTTAACGGAGATAGTGTCTGAATCCACTCAACAAGATATTCTGTATATGCCTCCATAAATCATTTCTTCCCCAATAATACTACAGCATGTACTGCAATTCCTTCTTGTCTTCCCACGAATCCCATTTTTTCACTCGTGGTAGCCTTAACGGAGATTTGTGATTCGAGGCAATTTAACGCAACGGCTATGGATTTTCTTATAGAAAGTATAAAAGGATTTAATTTTGGCTTTTCTGCAACTACAGTGGCATCCATGTTTTGAATTAAATATCCCTCCTGCACCGCAAGTGAATAACTTTTTTTAAGGAGCAACATGCTGTCAGCATTTTTAAAAGACGGGTCGTCATCCGGAAAATGGGTTCCGATATCCCCCATAGCCAAAGCACCGAAAATGGCATCTGTAATTGCATGAGCCAATACATCCGCATCAGAATGCCCCAGTAAACCGGCTGAATTCGGAATGATGACACCCCCCAGGATCAGCGGCCGGTTTTCAGTAAAAGGATGAACATCATAGCCCAAGCCGATACGAAAACTCATAACTCTCCTGATTTGGCAAGAAATTCCGCAATTTTCAAGTCGAGCGGATAGGTAATTTTGAAATTTTTATCAGAACCTTCAACCAATACAACTTTTCCGCCAACCTGTTCAACAAGGGAAGAATCATCTGAACCATAAATATTGTACTTATCGGCGTATTCATAAGCTTCGCGTATGAGAGCCGCCCAAAAAATTTGTGGGGTTTGTGCCTGCCAAAGATTTTTACGATCGGGAGTTTGTACGATTTCTAAGTCTGTACCTGAGACTTTGATGGTATCTTTTGCTTTTAT
Organism: Balneolaceae bacterium; assembly: GCA_007123715.1. GTDB lineage: Bacteria > Bacteroidota > Rhodothermia > Balneolales > Balneolaceae > Rhodohalobacter. The sequence continues at coordinate 2,105 of SKKO01000088.1, forward strand.
TGCAAGCACTGCCCCTCCCCAGCGCGCAGCTTCCTCCACACATTTTTCGATATCCTCTACGGCAACAAATGGCCTTACGGCGTCATGAACTGCAACGAGTCCGGTTTTACCGGAAATTTTATTCAGGGCATTTCTGATGGAATCCTGCCTCTGCCTGCCCCCGGCTACCACATAAAAATTGAGATCCGGAAATATTTTTTCCAGCAAGGATTCGGTTTGATCCATATAGGATTCCGATGTGGAAATGATAACCTCACCCAATCCCGACACCTGTTTAAACTTCAGGAGAGAATGTTCAAGTATGGTTTTACCTGCTAACTCAATATAAGGTTTCGGCACGCTGCCTCCCAGTCGTTCACCGGAGCCCGCAGCAGGAATGATCAGTGCCAGTTGTTGCTTGTCCATATAACTTTTATAAAAAAGTTGTGCGACTCAGAGAATCAACATTACATCGCCAAAGGTAAAAAACCTGTAATTATTCTTTAACGCATCTTTATAGGCATCTTTTATGTATTCGAAACCCCCAAATGCTGCCGCAAGCATCAGCAAAGTTGATTCAGGACGGTGAAAATTGGTTATCAGCCCTTCTGTTATTTTAAAGGAATAGTCCGGATAAATAAATTTATCTGTCCAGCCTGTTCCAGCTTTTGACATGCCACTTGCCATCACACTTGTTTCGATAACCCGTACAGCTGAAGTACCACATGCGATAACTTTATTAGTTTTGCTTTTAAGAGCTAGATTAATTCTGTCGGAAGAGTCTTTGGAGATAAAATAATTTTCTGAATCCATCCTGTGTTTGGTTAAATCCTCCACCTCAACCGGCCTGAATGTACCCCAGCCGATATGAAGTGTTACAGGTACAAAATCCACACCTTTATCTTTTATTTTTTCAACGAGTTCTTCTGTAAAATGCATCCCGGCAGTTGGAGCCGCAACCGCACCTCTTTCTTTCGCAAATATGGTTTGATACCGCTCCTTATCCTCTTCTTTTGGCTCTCGTTCTATGTAGGGAGGCAAAGGCATATCTCCGATAATATCAAGGCGCCTGTAAAGTTCTTCATTCGGTCCATCAAAAAGGAAACGGATTGTACGGCCTCTCGATGTGGTATTATCCACGACTTCTGCCATGAGATCTTCTCCAAAAAAAAGTTTGTTGCCAATCCGTATTTTTCTGGCAGGTTCGACAAGTACATCCCATAACATATTTTCGGGCTGTAGTTCTCTGAGAAGAAATACTTCAATATCGGCTTCGGTTTTCTCTTTCTTCCCTTTTAATTTTGCCGGAAATACTTTTGTGTTGTTATAAACAATCACATCACCTTCGTTAAGGTATTTGTGAATATCAGCAAAAGATTCATGTTTTATGGATTGATCTTCACGGTTCAAAACCATAAGCTTTGAACTGTCTCTTGGATTAGCAGCTTCGTCAGGTACATTGAATTCTTCGATTTCAAACTTGAAATCGGTTAATTTCATCTTCAAGGGTTAGGGGATTTGATTGATATTGAAGTTTAATTAAGCCAGTAAATATAACTTATTTTTTAAAGGTTGACAAGACAACTTTCACATGAAAAACTCCCGATACTTGTTTATTCAGGCCGCTAATTTTTATTTTGCCATTCAGTTAAATTAAATTATTGCAGGTATTCTTATGAAACTGCCTTAATTCCTGCTTACTGAGACTTTTCTAAGCCGAATGACATGAAGTTACGCCGCAGTCCCCTGCAAAGTTGTAACCTTATCCGTTTGCCAATACCCCTCATAATGGTGGCCACCTGATGAGGATGTCTGCATTTCGTTGAAATCAACTACAACAACAATGATGAAAGTAAAATAAAACATCAACCATCTTCAGGTAAATAACACGAATCCGGTGCATAAAAGATCGGA
>SKKO01000259.1 GCA_007123715.1 Balneolaceae bacterium
CAAAGATTATATATGTAACAGAGGCTTTACTTTCGAACTTGATGAATTTCCAATTACCCCTTTGGTAATGGCTGACACCAATCATTTGGACACTATCCTGAACAATCTTATAGAAAACAGCATCAAGTACAGCCAGCAGGAAAAAAATATCAAAATTACCTTGTCTGTGGAAAAGTCAACCGTGTCATTCACGATCACAGATCACGGAATTGGCATTCCTAAAAAGGCTCAAAAAAATATTTTCGACAAGTTTTACAGGGTAGAAAATGCCGATACGGCAAAAACCAAGGGACATGGGCTTGGCTTGTCCATTGTTAAAAATCTTGTAGAACTAAACGGTGGAAAAATATCGGTGTCAAGTGAGCCGGGGAAAGGTTCGGAATTTAAAGTAACTTTCCCGGCACTTCTTACCCAGACATCTCATCGAAAAAAAGAAGTTTTCCGGCCTGCAGACAAACGGCCACAACGCTTAGAAGAAGAAACTTATGTCGGATAATACCAAGCATATTTTGATAGTAGAAGACGAGCCAAGTCTTGTCTTTACATTAAAGGACACACTTGAGGCTGAAAATTATAAGGTATCTGTTATAACAGATGGCGCTAAAGCCATTGAAGCGGTACAGAATAATGAACCTGATTTGATGATACTGGATTTAATGCTTCCGAATGTTAGCGGTTATGACATTTGCAGAGATATTCGTGACCTTAAATTCACGTTCCCGATTATCATGTTAACTGCACGCGATCAGGAAATCGACAAAGTGACCGGCCTGAATATTGGTGCTGACGATTACATAACAAAACCTTTTGGCGTTAAAGAACTCCTGGCAAGGATAACGGCAAGACTGAGAAGAGCCAATGCCTATTCAAAATCAGGCCCGGTTGAAATTTTAAAACTTGGCGAAGTAAAAATTGATTTGCGTGAAGCCAAGGTTTCAAAACCAGGGGATATTGAAGAAGAGCTTAGCACAAGAGAGGTTGAGATCGTAGAATTCCTGTTACGAAATGCCAATAAACCCATTTCACGGGACGAACTACTTGAAAAGGTTTGGAGATACGAGTATAGTACAAATACACGAACGGTGGATGTACATATCTCAAAACTTCGGGCAAAAATTGAGATGAATCCTGATGATCCAAAATACCTGGTTACTCTGCACGGGGTAGGTTATATGCTAAGGCTAAACTAATCTCGTCTCATCAGTAAAATAGCCTGGGAGCCATCCCCATCAATTCATCGTTAACATTACACGAATTGTTTCGTCAAGCTTTCAACAAAAACCGGGAACTCTCTCAGCTGTTTATCCAGAAGTTTTTGAAGCACCTCCGATGAGAGGCCATGATACGGATCAAACGTTTTGTCTACACGCTGAATAAACATTCGTTCCGGAAAGATATATGCTTTCCTGTATTTCAGTATTTGCTCAAACTGCTCCACTGCCCTCACCCCGCCGAATGCCCCTGACGATTCGCCAATAAGGCTTACAGGTTTCCTTTCGAGTGCGTAAGGAAATGGCAAATAATCGACCAAAACTTTCAGAACTCCCGGGAAACTGCCGTTATATTCCGGAATTACAAACAGAAACCCATCCGCATCGAGAAATCTCGAATTGTACTCCATTACTGAGTCCGGGGTATTTCCATATTTACCGCCGGCAACATCAGATAAAGGATAATCTTCAAGTGTAAAAATTTCTGCCTCTGCATACTCATTCAGTATTTCTGCAACATAACCGGAAATATTCAGGGCCATTGACCCCGGCCTGTCGGTTGAACTGAGAATATTTATCTTAATCATTTTAATCTATCATTTATGTGTAGACTGAATGAACACACCCATACTTTTTTTCATTCACCGTACCTGAAAAGTATGCCTTTTTTATTCTGAGCTATTTTTCTGAAAAAAAACTTTCCTAATTAAAAGCGCTTTTTTGATCTATATAGATAAATTATATTTGTGAAAAGTATTTTATACTTAAATTAATTTGACTTATTTGAAATATCACCTTATCATCTTTGCAGTTAGTTCATTCAGTATATCATTTTTTAAGAACTCATGTTATGGTAGACATCGAGCAATAGCTCCAATACTTGGCTTTCCCGGAATTGAACATTCCGGGAAAGCATTTTTTTTCTTCCAGATCAAAAAAAACCGGTACCAAATGCAGCTATTCTTTTTCCTTGTTCCTATTCTTGATTTCCTGAAGCCTTTTTACCAGTACCGATTCCCTGCCTTCAGAGCTCCCCTTAAACCAGCTTTTATCCTTCAATGTTTCAGGAAGATAGAGCTGCTCAATCCAGTGCCGTTCAAAGTTGTGCGGGTACTTGTAATCATCCGAGGCATTACGAACATCCAGGTACCTCGCCGCTAATTTGTTTGCTGTTTTATCCCTCAGATGTATGGGCACTTCTCCGATGCCTGATTTTTTAATTTCATCAATGATCTCAAAAATGGCTGTAGTACTATTACTTTTCGGACTTAGTGACAAGAATATACACGCGTGGGCAAGAAAATATAACCCCTCCGGCATCCCGTTTTTTTGAAAAGCATTGTGTGCTGCGTTCACTACGGTAAGCGCATAAGGATCTGCCATACCTACATCTTCAGAGGCAAATATGAGCATTCGCCTGAATATAAAATTGGGGTCTTCACCTCCTTCAAGCATGGCATTCATCCAATAGAGTGCGGCATCTGTATCCGAACCTCTCATTGATTTGATAAAGGCTGATGCGTAGTGATAGTGTTCGTCGCCGGTGCGGTTGTACCGAACATTTCTTTGCTGAATTGACTGTTTTGCAATCTCAATGGATATAATTACTTCGCCATTTTTCTCTTTTGGAGTAGATAGTGCCGCCACCTCCAGGGCATTCAGGGCATTGCGTATATCCCCGCCGGCGTACTCAGCAAAATGATTTTTTGCTTCATCTGTAACTGCCAGTTTCATATAACCAAGCCCCCTTTTTTCATCCATTAATGCCCGGTCTATCATTGCAAATACATTTTCCTTAGTCAGCGGATAGAGTTCAAACAACTGGCATCGCGACAAAAGCGGGCTAACAAGCGAATAAAACGGATTTTCTGTTGTGGCACCCACAAGCGTCAACATTCCTGATTCCAGGTGAGGCAGCAACGCATCCTGCTGTGCTTTGTTCCATCGGTGAATTTCATCTACAAAAAGGATCGTTTTTTTACCGGCTCCCTTAACCTGGTATTCTGCTTTAGCCACAACTTTTTTCAGTTCTTTCACACCGTCAAGCACGGCATTGATCACTTCGAAACGGGCATCAATCTCCCGTGATATGACATGCGCCAGCGTGGTTTTGCCTGAACTTGGCGGACCGTAAAGAATCAGCGACCCGATGATACCACTTCTTATCATTCGCTGAAGCATTTTACCCTCTCCGGCAAGATGCTCCTGACCTACAAACTCATCAAGCGATTCCGGACGCATCCTGGTTGCGAGCGGACGGTTGCCGGCGTTTTGATCCTGCTTATGATCATCTCTATTGTTTTCAAACAGATCCATTGAATTTTAAATATTATGATTCGACTTAATTCGTCAACAAAGCTTATCAACATTTGCATTTCTCAGAAATTGCACTATAATAATGAATAATAAAAATGTGTGAGGCTGCTTATGAAAGTTAGAGATATTCTAAACCAGAAAGGAAATGATACCTATTCCATAGAATCCTATAAAACAGTGTTCGAAGCCATCAAAATGATGTCGGATTATAAAATCGGCGCCCTGCTTGTAATCGATGATGGTAACTTACTCGGAATTATCTCGGAAAGAGACTACCGGGACAAAGTGATTTTAATGGGCCGGCAATCAAAAAGCACCCCGGTTAAAGATATTATGAGCGACCAGGTGGTATGCGTATCACCTGATGATAATGTTCAGATTTGCATGAAACTGATGACTGTCCAGCGCATCCGTCATCTGCCTGTAATGGATGAAAACAATCTCAACGGTATGATTTCAATTGGTGATGTGGTGAAAGCAGTGATTGATGAGCAGCAAGTTGAAATTGACTCACTCAGGGATTACATCAGAGGCGGTTATCCCAGATAACTGACGCACATCAGAAGGATTTAGTCAATCCATTCGTAAACCCGTATATAATCAATTTCAAATCTTCCCGGAAATTCTGTCTCAGACGGATCGCCACCATTTGTTCCTCCAATGGCAAGATTCAACAACATATAGTGTGGCTGGTGAAACGGGTTTTTACCGTCAGGATTTATGGTTTCTGAAAGGTCGATTTTGTTCAAAAGCATATCATCTACATAGAGGTGAATAAAATTTTCATCCCAGTCCATACGCCACACATGAAATTCATCAGCCCAGTTATCACCCAGCTCTGAAATCGGAGTACGGGAATCATCCCATGCAGCTACCCATTGCTCTTCCGTACCCCATGCTGCATTGGCCAAAAGCATACCTCTGTAGTATTCCATGATGTCAATCTCTCCGTTGTGAGGCCACTGACCTTCCACACCGAGTGTCCACCAGGCAGGCCAAAGGCCCGAATCAATATCAATTCGTGCCCGCATTTCGAACCGGCCAAATTTCCAGCTTAATCGCCCACGGGTGTGCAAAGAGGTAGAGGTATATTCGGCAAATTCCCGGTTTAACCTCCAGTTATCACTATCCGGAATGTAATTTGGATTCACTACCCGTTCCCTGCGGCCCTCAATGATTAATAGCCCGTCTTCAATCCACGCGTTTTCCGGCTGATACCATTGATACTCGTAATTACGGACAAACCCATGTTCAAAGTTCCAGTATTCAGGATTTGGCAACCCATCTTCATGAAATTCTTCGGCCCACACCAGTCGGGTTTGCCGCTCAAAAGATGTCATTTGTTCAATTTTGATTTGATCTGCCTGTTGCAGGACAAGGATCAGCAACATGAAAGGCCTTAATAAACTGTACTGAATCTGCATCATATTACATTTTTAAAATACATTTCTTGTTACCTGAGTTACCCAAAAAACTTCGTGCACCTTTGTGTCCTGGTGTCCTGGTGTCTTCTCTCAATGGGATCCCTGCGGGGGTGGCAAAAACTTTCTGCCTTTTTCTCGATTATAAATCTGATTTGTCGCAAAAATAATGTCCATCGGGAACATAAACCCTAAATTTTAAAGAATCATAATGGCAAATTATCATGTTTTCTTCTCGGCACACGTTCTGCCTTATTTTCACAATTCTCAAATGCACGAATCAGTTTTTCACGTGTTTCTGATGGTAAAATTACATCATCAATAAAACCCCGCGCTGCTGCTTTATAAGGATTGGCAAACACCTCATTATATCGCTCCTCGAGTTCTTTCTGTTTCTGTTCCGGGTCATCGGCAGCAGCAATTTCTTTCCTGAATATTATTTCCACTGCACCCTTGGTACCCATCACTGCTATTTCAGCCGTTGGCCAGGCGATATTGTAGTCTGCCCGAATGTGTTTGGAGTTCATCACATCATAGGCGCCTCCATAGGCTTTGCGTGTAATGACTGTCATTTTGGGCACGGTGGCTTCACAGAATGCGTATAGGAGTTTTGCTCCGTGTTTGATAATGCCTCCCCACTCCTGGTCGGTTCCGGGTAAAAAGCCTGGAACATCTTCAAATACCAAAATCGGTATATTAAATGCGTCGCAGAATCGTACAAACCGCGCTCCTTTAATTGATGCATTGATATCAAGAACTCCGGCCAGAGACCACGGCTGGTTGGCCACAATGCCTAACGTTCTGCCTGCAAGCCGTGCAAATCCCACCACAATATTATCGGCATATTGCCGGTGCACTTCATAAAAAGAGCCTTCGTCCATTACGCCTTCGATCGCATCTTTAATATCGTAAGGTTTATTCGGATTCAGCGGAACCAGGGCATCCAGTGCAGCAGCTTTTGATGGTGCAGGTTCTTTTGACGGCTGCGCAGGCACCCGTTCTTCACAATTTTGGGGTATGTAGGTGATCAATTTCCGAATATGCTGCAGACAGTCTGCATCATTTTCAGTGGTAAAATGTGCCACTCCGGATTTGATACCATGGGCATCAGCACCACCCAGATCTTCGGATGTAACATCTTCGTGGGTAACTGTTTTTACAACGTTAGGCCCGGTTACAAACATGTAGCTGGTTCCTTTTACCATATAGATAAAATCGGTAAGAGCAGGGCTGTATACCGCTCCGCCTGCACATGGGCCCATGACTGCTGAAATTTGCGGTACTACACCGGATGCCATCGAGTTTCGCCAAAACACCTCGGCATAACCACCAAGAGAATCCACCCCTTCCTGTATCCGTGCCCCGCCGGAATCGTTCAGCCCAATAACCGGCACACCATTCTTCAGTGCAAGATCCATTATTTTACAGATTTTTTCGGCATGAGTCTCGGATAGAGAGCCGCCAAAAACCGTAAAATCCTGGCTGAAAAGATATACCGGACGGCCTTCAATTCTGGCAAAGCCGGTTACTACACCATCTCCTAAAATCTGTTGTTTCTCAAGGCCAAATGCAGAACTTCGATGAGTTACAAACGCATCCATTTCCTGAAAACTTCCCCTGTCTGTTAATATATCAATCCTCTCCCGCGCTGTAAGCTTTCCTTTTTTATGTTGTGCTGCAATCCTCTCATCACCACCCCCTTTTTTTGCTTCTTCTCTTAACTTGAAAAGCTTTTCTGTTTTTTCGTTTTCAGACATTATTTGATGTAGAAATTGATTTACGATTTATACTCCAGAAAATAGGTATGAAGCCTGTCTGTAAAATCTACTGCCACTTCGCTGTAGAGATCAATCCTGTTCCGGGAAAATATTTCATGTTCAAGGAATTTTGAAGCTTGTTTCCAGTTGTCATAGTTGATTATTTCGGCCAGCGCTATGTCATAAGCCGTTTCAGAGCCCCCAAATATATCATCAATAAATCGCTCACGTTCATCTGAAAGCCAGTTCGATACATTCCCAAAAGATTCTTTATTAGGCTCATCATCTTCTGTAAAATCATATATCGGGGTTTCAATAAATCCATCTTCATCCAGCAAATCTTCATCATCTTCGCTATCATCAATGGCAAATGGAGTATCATCATTAACAACATCTCCCCTGTCAAGGAAAGACTTCCACATCGGTACATCCGTTTCCGGATCAGCGGAATTCATTTCACCGGTTTTTTCATCGGAAATATTGGCCATTTTTTCCTTATTTGATTCAATCGATTTATCTGTATCTTTTTCCGGCTCAGGGTTTTTCCAAATTGAATCTTCCACTCCAGATTCACCTGAAACGGGCGTTTCCGAATCCAATTCTTCAAGGTCATCAAACAGACTTTTTATGGTGCCGGGTTTTCTTTCTTCTTTTACGAGATTCAGCTCATCATAGATCGTTCGCAATTTTTTTCCTTTGAGTGTTTCCGATAAACTGTCATTAACCGTTGGATCGTCCAGCACAAAACGGCTTACAAGTGTTTCATCCTCCTCTTCTATTTCATTTTTTACCTCATTTGCGGGGTCGATCATCTTTTCTTCTTCTGCCCATAACCCTGTTTCAGGCTCCTCGTCGATAACTTCACCGGTGAAATCCTCCCCGCCTTCCATTTCGATACTTTCAGGTTCATCCGGGGTTTTCTCTTTTTTCAATTCCTTATCCGGTATTTCAGCAGCTTCCACATCTTTTTCATCATCAAGTGTAAAGTCAAAAGATATATCAAATTCCTCCTCGGATTCATCTCCCCGATAAACTTCTATTTCTTCAGCTTCCTCCTGCCGGCTAAACAGATCATTTAATCCGATTTCTTTCTCATCCTGGTTGCCATCTCCATCATCCTTCTTTTCAGGTTCAGATTCCTGGTCAGGTATACCTCCTGAAGTTACCTCTGTTGTTTCAGTTTCAGGTTCAGTAATCTCTTCTGTAAATGTGTCTTTTGCTTCAGTTTGAATGCTTCCTGATGCTATTTTAGGTCTGGTTACCCTGTGTTCATCACCTGAAGTGGTTTCTTTCTGTTCCGGTATCGTGGAATCAGATATTTTTTCACGGCCTTCGTTGATCCCATATACACCTGCAGAACTGATTATTTCGATGAATTCGGTATCCGTTATTTCTCTTCTGATATTCTTGAAAGTTTCTGCAGTTTCCGACATTCCCTTGTCCTCAAAAAATTTCGCGACAAGTTCTGATGATGCATTCCCACCCGTGAGGGCGAATAGCGGTTCAAGAAGCTCTTTCCAGTTTAGCGGATTATATCCGTCTACCCATTTTTCATCAATTTTACCAATCACTTCCCTTGCCTTATCAACAGTAATGTTTGGTTTTTCTTTTTTTTGAAGGTACCGGCCAAGTGCAGCTGCAAGGTGTCCGTTTACCACAATGGCATTGCTTCTTTTCTGATAAACTAATGTATCGAGCTCCTTTTCTTGTCCAAATATCAATTCGGGAATTGCTTGTCTTGGCTGTACAGCTAATTTCAAACAATCAAAAACTGTGGCCTTAATGATCTCTGGCGCATGATTTGCCGGTAAGATCACTTCTTCCCGGATAATGTTCAGATAATGATTCCATGCCTGTTTCGAAGTACTGCTCTCGAGATCAGCCCAGATTGTACTGGCAGGCTGCAAATTCCGGAGCAAATTTTGCTCAAGTTCGAGTCGGATTTTTTCAGCTGCAAAAATCGGCAATCCGGCTGCAAGAAGCTCTTTTGTGGTATACCATTTTTTATGGGATGATAGTTTATGAATAATGGAGGAAGTGATGTCAGCTGCTATGCGATCCATATTGCAAATACTGAATAGTTACGAATTGATGATTTGAAAGTAAATGTTGAAGTAAGTTAATCCTTTTCAGATATCTTATAAAATTGAGTTCTGCCATAAATTTTCTTTTTTTTTGGCCTCTCCAGGGCTACCTTTTAAAATGATTCATCTTCAAGTACATTCGTTAACCAAACGCTACGGAAATAATCTCGTATTAAACGGGCTTTCATTTGAAGCAGCCGCCCCGGTAATCGGTATAGCTGGAGAAAACGGTTCCGGTAAATCCACTTTGTTAAAGTGCCTCGCCGGACTGCTAAAACCTGATTCCGGTAGAATTTTATGGGAACTGAATGATCAGAAACCGGATCGGGATGTATTAAAAAAATCGATCGGGTTTTTAGCACCCTATGTGCAGCTTTATGAAGAATTAACTGTTTATGAAAATCTTGAATTTATTGTCAAACTCAGAAACCAACCATACACGGAAGATATCCATGATCTGCTGAATTCACTGGATGCGTCTCCTTTTGCTCAGTCACAGTTCGGCTCCCTTTCTACCGGGCAGCAACAACGCGCAAAACTGGCAGCCGCATTGGTTCACAGGCCTCAAATCCTTATGATGGATGAACCCGGTTCGAATCTGGATCAAAAAGGAAAAAAAACTATACATGAAATCGTAGACCGTTACCGGTTGCATGGTTCCATGACTTTTATCGCCTCAAACCTAAAACAAGAACTTGACCTGTGCGACCAGGTCATAGAATTGAACAACATATAGTTTATGTATACATCACAGGACGAACAACTTGCTAACCAGTTGCTGAACCATAGTGTTGAACTGAAATCCGGAGAAAATATCATGCTTCAGCTTATTGGCCTGAATGGGATCGGCATTATACGGGCATTGGTAGAAAAAATCAGGGATATCGGTGCCCATCCTTTTATAAAAATTGAAGATCCGGAAACCAATCGCCTTCTTTTGGAGGCCGGTGATGAATTTTTTTGGGAAAACCAGGCGAATGTTGACCAGCTTCCACTTATGAAACAGATGGATGCCTTTGTCGGTATCAGGGCAGCCGAAAATATTTATGAAAATTCCAGGGTTTCCAAGCTTGCAAACTCGGCTTATTCCAAACATTTTTTGAATCCCGTACATTTTAAACAGCGGGTGGAACACACTCGATGGGTGGTTTTGCGATATCCATCGCCGGCTTTTGCCATGAATGCAAAAATGCCAACTTCCCGTTTTACCAACTTCTATTATAACGCTTGTCTACTCGATTATAATAAGCTTGAAGAAGCGATGAAGCCACTGGAAGATATCCTGCGAAGAACCAATATTATTCATTTAAAAGGCGAGGGTACTAATATCACCTTTTCGGTTAAAGGGCAAAACTGGATTCCATGTTTTGGAAAACGGAATATCCCGGATGGAGAGCTTTTTTCTTCACCCTTAATTGATTCGGTGAACGGTTACATTACCTATACTGCCACTGTTTATCAGGGGAAACCATTTGAATTTGTAAAACTTACTGTGAAAGACGGTGTTGTTACAGAATTCGACTCTTCCAACAACACCGCACTCGAAGAAATACTGGCCACAGACGAAGGGTCTCGGAGATTTGGAGAGTTCAGTTTTGGATTGAATCCCATCATCGAAAAACCGATGTATGATATCTTATTCGATGAAAAAATTTATGGCTCTAATCATCTAACCCTTGGAAAGGATTATGAAATCGCCGCGAATGGCAACAGCAGCAATATCCACTGGGACCTTGTTTGTATTGGCCCTGATGTTTACCTCGACGGGTTGCTTGTGAGGAAAGGGCGCTTATTTATAACTGATGAGCTTAAAGTTTTAAATCCTGAAAATTTTATACTGTGAGGATCAGATAAAAACTCAGGCATGGTAAAGGGGGCTCCCCGGGAGCCTGGTGGTTTTGGCATCTGTATCATCTAAAAACAGGATGCTCCTGCCGGAGCAGAATAGGTCCAACAGTCCCATTTGATAAGGGGCTCTGATACCGTTACCCCTTTATGGATCATTTTATATCCATATTGGATGTATTGTACCGAAGATTTTTAACAGGAGCAGCTACTTCAACGCTCCTGTGCGGAAGTTCTATCTTTCAAATCTTTCCTTTTAAATGAAAGCAAAAGGACTCAAAAACCTATAACGATTCTGTTTGCTTAAATTCCATGTAACTGCCGCACATCAGGTTGTTGCTTTTATCAATACGATTCAGTAACTAATTCCATTCCTTCAACTCAATATAAATACCATGACTGAACTGATCTCTTCCTTAAACTGGCTTGCAGTGATCGTGGCTACTCTTCTTTACTTTTTCCTGGGCGCACTCTGGTACAGCCCCGTCATGTTTGCAAAAAAATGGATGGAACTCCGGAATATCCGGGAAACTGACATAGACGGCCCAAATCCGGTAATTTTTTTCTATTCTTTTATATTACAGCTGATTGGCGTAATCTCCCTTGCCCTATTTATAGCTGCCATGGGAATTGATTCCGCATTAAACGGAGCCATTATTGGATTTGGCGCCGGTGCAGGAATTCTGTTCACGCTTGCAGGAACCACCGGTATATTCACTGAACTGAAAATGCAGCTCCATTTCCTTGACAGCGGTTATCACGTGGTTGGGCTTACACTTGCGGGACTAATTTTAGGCTTATGGTAATTTAATTGTATGAAAGCATTGGTGATTGGTGCTACAGGGTTGGTTGGAAGTGAGTTGGTGAAGCTTTTATTGGAAGATGACCACTTTCAGAATGTACTGGTTTTTGGCCGGCGTTCCCTTGGAATGGCACATACTAAACTTGAAGAGCACATCATAGACTTCAACAACCCGTCCGGCTGGATACACCTGGTAAAAGGCGATGTTTTATTCTCAACTCTGGGAACCACTCTCAGCCAAGCCGGAAGTAAAGAAGCTCAGTATCAGGTAGACTATACCTATCAATATGAATTTGCAAAGGGGGCATCACATAATGAAATTCCTGTTTATGTGTTGGTTTCAGCACCTTCAGCAAATCCCGGTTCCAGGTTTTTTTACACAAGAATGAAAGGAGAACTGGAACGTGATGTAAAAAAACTAAATTTCAAATCCATCAGCTTTATTCAGCCGGGTTTATTATCAGGAACAAGGCAAATAGAGCGGACTGGCGAAATAATTGTTTTTCACATATTAACAACTCTTAATAATTTTGGTATTCTCAAAAAATACCGGCCTATTCACGGGAAAACAGTAGCCCTGGCAATGATTCATGCAGCCCATTCGAAATATGCAGGGATTAATCGCTATGAATTTGAAGAAGTGTTTGATTTAGCGTCAAGCGAATAAATCCGATCATTCTTATCTTAGGTAACAAACAGGCAAGCGCCCTTTTATCTATTTTTTATTTATCTCTATGCAGAGGATGATCATACAACGATACTTTTCAGCCACAGGGCTATTGATGGGAACATTTTTCTTTGCCCTGTCCATGACTCCAAGTCTGCTCCCCAGAACGGATCTGTTTCAGGGGCTTGTCTCCGGTTTTTCACTGGCTGCAGGTTATGGTTTAGGTGTACTTATACCCTGGCTGTGGAGCTATTTTGAGCTCCCTAAACCTGCAAAACAAACTCAAAAAATCCTGCAGATTATTGCTGCAATCATTTGTACACTTACAGGAATCATTTTTTTATGGCGGGCGAGTGAGTGGCAAAACTCTATACGAATTCTGATGAATATGGATGAGCATGCCGGAGTTCAGCCATTCATCATTGGTTTTACAGCACTAACGGTATTTTTTATTCTGCTCTTACTGGCTCGTTTTTTCCGGTGGACGTTCAGAATGATTACCCTGAAATTAATAAAATACATTCCCCGTAAAGTATCTTACATCTTCGGACTGATAGCGGCCTTTATCCTCTTTTGGTCAGTTTTGGATGGTATTCTCTTTTCACTGATTCTTCGTTCAGCCGATACCACCTATGAGAGAGTAGATTCATTACTTGAGCCGGAATTTGGTCAGCCTGCTGATCCATTAAAAGCCGGCAGTGCGTTGTCTATTCTCTCCTGGGAAGATATGGGGCGGCAGGGGCGAAGGTTCATCTCCGGGGTTCCGACTGTTGAAGAAATCCGGCAGTTTACCAATGAGCCTGTCCTGGAGCCTCTAAGGGTTTATGTTGGAATAAATGCTGCCGAAACCTTTGATGAGCGCGCTGAACTCGCACTTCAGGAGTTGATCAGGCAAAATGCATTCGCCCGTGAGGTGTTAGTTATCATAACACCTACCGGCACAGGATGGATTGACCCGGGGTCTATCAGGCCGCTTGAATACCTTTCCCTGGGCAATATAGCCAGTGTTGCTGCCCAGTATTCCTATTTACCAAGCCCCTTATCACTCTGGATTGAAGAGGAATACGGAGCTGAAATGGCACAGTCCCTGTTTCAGAAAGTTTACGGTTATTGGACCGCACTGCCGGCAGAACACAGACCAAAATTATATCTGCATGGACTTAGCCTGGGGGCAATCAATTCCGACAGATCTTTTGACCTGTATGATATTATCGATGATCCATTTAACGGAGCGCTTTGGGTGGGCCCGCCATACCGCAAAGAAACATGGAGGTCTTTCACTGAACGGCGGAACCCGGGATCACCGGCCTGGCTGCCCACGTTTAAAGACGGGTCTGTAGTACGGTTTGCCAATCAGAACGGAGGTCTCGAAAATACTGAATCGGACTGGGGTCATTTCCGTATTGCCTATCTTCAATATGCCAGCGACCCTATCGTTTTTTTCGATTCCAGGTCATATTTCCGTGAACCGGCCTGGATGCGGGAGCCCAGAGGACCCGATGTTTCCAATGATTTGCGTTGGTATCCTGTTGTCACGATGGTACAGCTCGCGGTTGATATGATTTCAGGCACCGAACCCAGGGGATTTGGACATGATTACGCAGCTGAACACTACTTCGACTCATGGCTGGCATTAACAGAACCGACCGGCTGGAGCAGTGAGCAGCTTTTTCTAATGAGGGCTTACTTTGCGGAAAAGTATTAAATCCGCTATTTCATGTTAAACATGCTTTTATTTACCGGGATGTTACAGCGTTTGGATGGAAATCCGATTTTCGCACATTGCTACATTGGTGTGGTGTTTTAACTTCGCATATCTGAGATCGGATATTTCCAA
>SKKO01000318.1 GCA_007123715.1 Balneolaceae bacterium
CAGCCATGCAGGTTACCTTGGGGGCGGTGTTCCGCTGCCGAACGCACCGGTACTGGTTACAATAAGCCCTGTTCACGGAGATAATACTCAGCACATCCAGAGTGCCATAAACAGCATAAGGAATTTCCCGGCAGACGAAAATGGCATACGGGGAGCAGTAAAATTGAATCCGGGAGTATACAATATTGATGGGAATTTATACTTAAACAGGAGTGGTGTAATTTTAAGAGGCGCGGGGGATGGTAGCAATCCTGAACAAAATAGCATCATCCGGGTATCACGGAATGTTCAGGGTACAGTCTTATTAATTGGTGATGAACGTGCAAGTTGGCACAGGCAAGTAGGAGTCAGCGTTAATATTATCACAGATTTTGTACCGGTTAGCTCAAGAACTTTCGAAGTTGAGGATGCAACTTTTTTCGAAATCGGAGATCACATCATCATTCGCCATCCAAGCACACAGGAATGGATCGATGCGGTTGATGGCGGCGGTACAGAAGGTGCACCGCAATGGCAGCCTAGAGAGAACGACATTATGTATTACCGTGAGATTACTGACATCAGTAAAAATGTCATTTCAGTGGATGCACCTATCTTCAATCATCTCGATAAAAACCTGGCTCAATCATATATATATAAGCATAATACAGATAACATTTTATCAAATGTAGGGGTTGAAAATCTTCGAATTATGATACAAACAATAGGCCCTGATTCGGAAACTCATGCTGAAAATGGTATCATATTTCATGGGGTCAGAAACGGTTGGGCTGATCGAGTTACCCTGTTACATTTCAGCCATATTGGTTTCGGAACTATAGTTTCATCAAACATCACCATTTCCAATTCAAAAGCGCTTGAACCACATTCTCGTATAACTGGCAGACGCAGATACAATTTTAACGCTGATCTTTTTTCTAATAATATTTTAGTTAGGGATGTGTTCTCTTCGGATGGAAGACGCAGTTTTATCTCAAACGGAGCTACTGTTGCTTCTGGTATTGTGTTTCATAATGCAACTTCACTCAGGACGCTTGGATCTTCAGAAGGACATCAAAAATGGACTCATGGCCTGCTTTATGATAATATTATCTTTACAGAGCCTTTGCACTACAATGTTCTTGCATTGCACAACAGAGGGAACTTTGGATCTTCACACGGTTGGTCATCCGCTCATTCTGTTGCTTGGAATGTAAATGCGAACGAGAGGTATATATTTATTCAAAAACCACCTACGGCACAAAATTATGGTATAGGAAACCATGGAAGAGTGTCAGGCAGGGGTCTTTTTGACCATCCTGAAGGTTATATCGAGGGCTCTAATCAGATTCCAAATCCTGAATCTCTTTACATGGCACAGCTTGAACAACGCATCAAGTATGGAGTTCCTCCTGATGCCCCGGCAAAGCTTACAGCATCCAATCAAGTAAAAAACCAAGTAATTCTGAAATGGACTCACACTGCAATTGGTGAAATAGAATACCTGATTGAAAGGTCTGAAGATGGGAAAAACTTCCAGAAAATCGGTACAGCCGCCAAATCTGACTCATTATTCGTTGATGCAGATGTAATTGATAAAACATACCATTACAGGTTGAGGGCATATGATGGTAAAAATAAATCAGCCTATTCAAATCCGGTTAGGATAACCCCAAACTTTAACGATGATGCGATATCAGATTTCAGGCTGCAGCTTCCCTTAAACAAGGCAACATTTATTCTTAAATTTGTACCGGATGAGTTTATCAATTTTATGTGGCATAAAGCTAAGAGTAATTTTGATTTAACATACACATGGTATCTCGATTCGTTAGACGGTGATTTTACGAATCCCATTCTAAAGAAAGAATCCATCCAAAATCCGCAATTAAGCCTGTCACTGATGGAAATAAATCGGCTATTTAATGACCAAGGTATTGAAAAAGGCGATACCTTAAGGGCAAAATGGACAGTTAATACGGTTAGCAATATATATGAAAAATGGTCAGAAACAACCCACGAGATTAACATAATCCGGCATCATGAACCCTTGTTACGTAATTTAACCGATAACTACGTAAAACTGGATCAAAATTTCCCAAATCCTTTTAATCCTTCTACAATCATTCGTTACCAACTTTCAGAACCCAGTTATGTAAGGCTCGATATTTTCGACCTGGTTGGAACAAGAGTTGCGACGCTTGTTGATAAACCGAAAGAACAGGGGACATATGATGTTATATTTAATGCAGATAACCTGGCTAGCGGTATTTATTTATATCGGATTTTTACTGACCAACAAGTCCAAACCAGGAAAATGATACTCATTAAATAAGTACAATTATTCATACCTGAGTGATTCTACCGGGTCTACCCTTGAAGCTTTCAGTGCAGGGAAAATACCGGCGATAAATCCGATCAGAACCAGTACTGTAATCGTAACTGTTACGGCAATCAGTGAAATCTCAGGTTTTCCCAAAAATTCGCCCGGCCCTTCGGTCATATTCATTGCCAATACACCCTGAACGATAGCCATGGAAATGGCAAGCCCGATAAGGCCGCCGAGCAGGGAAATAAAAAGAGACTCGAACATAAACTGTACAATGATGTGAATCTTCCTGGCACCAACTGCCAGTTTGATGCCAATTTCCGGGGTACGTTCTTTCACAATGACAAACATAATATTAGCCACACCTACACCGGCAATCATCAGTGTAAAGAATCCAACCGTAAACAGAAAGATTTCAAGACCTGTGGCTACTTTCTGATTCATCTCTTCCATTTCAATAAAATCCCACATTGGCATGGCCTGTTCATCATCGGGATGAAACCTATATTTTGAAGCCATAAGGCTGCGAATACCGGTAGTAATATCTTGTTGCAGGGAAGCATCGGATGGGCGTACAAGAATAGAACCCACATTCCGGTGCCCGTAAATATTCCTGAATGTGGTATAAGGGATCACCGCACGGTTGGCATCAGGGCCATAGTTCATGGACGTTTGCATTTTGGCAGTCATGACACCAACTACCGTAAATGGCGTGTTATCAAGTTTTACTTCTTTACCGATCGGATCTTCATCCCCAAAGAGCCTTCCGGCAATTTCATCACCAAGAAATAAAACCCGGCGCATTTCATCCACATCACGCTGATTGATAAACCGTCCGCCTGCCGCAGGATACATGGTACGCATGATCTCAAAATCTGGGTTTACACCTTCCATATAAGTAGTGGTGGTGGTGAGATCGGTTTGCAGGCGTGTGCCGCCCCGGCCATACTGGGGGCTTGAATAAGCAATTCCGGGAACGGCCCGTTCAATCATTCGAACATCTTCTTCCGTAAAACGGATATATCTGCCTTCCGGGTGACCCTCAAAAGCTTTGCTTGTTTGCCCGCCGTAAATCATAATAACCTGATTGCCGGCACCCAGCATTCCTTCCATAAGGGCAGTACCCAGGCCGCGGCCGAATGCCAGAAGTAGCACAACCGATAATGTACCCCAGGCAATAGCCACCAGTGTGAGTGAAGACCTTAGCTTTTGTTTGCTTAGATCACTGAAAAATTCTCTGAAAATGGTAAACCACATATTTTATCTCCGTAAACATTCAACTACATCCAGCCGGGAAGCCCGCCATGCCGGCAGTAACCCGGCTGCAAAACCGACGATACTCAACACAACAAATGCAACCAGCCCCACTTCCGGCGAAAAATAAGGCGAACCGACGAATTCCTGAATGGGAAGGTTTTGAGTTACCCGGATCAACAACCAGCCGGTTGCATACCCGGCTGCAGCACCGATACCAACAATCATAAAAGTTTCAAGGAAAAACTGAGTCATGATATGATAGCGTTTTGCTCCGGCAGAACGGCGTATTCCGATCTCTTTCATGCGCTCCTGAACAACAACAAACATGATGTTGGCCACACCGATACCCCCAACAGCAAGGGTAAAAAAACCAATAAGTGCAAGGAACCCGTTAATTCCGTAAAA
>SKKO01000160.1 GCA_007123715.1 Balneolaceae bacterium
AAATATTTTCAACTTCCCCTCCTTCCGCCAGGTACTCCCAAATAAATGTTCCGGGCCACTCAATGCTGTAGTAATTCCCGGTTCGCAGATCCATTATAATTGTTTCCCCATCTATGGTTTCATAAACAACGTGGGGAGTATTTGCTTTTAGTAGCTGAGCATTAACCATTCGTATCAGTACATTTTTATATTAGTAAGTTATACATTCCAAAGGTAAAGAGTTTAGCAAAATTAATCACATAAATCATATAAAAAACTGAATAAAGAGAAGCAAAAAAAAGGGCAAGCTACCCATATCACGCCGCTACGACCTGCTACCGCTGCTGCCTTCCGACTCTGACGGAGTTCACAGGGAGCTGGCTGTATGGAACTTGCCCCGAATAACTAAGATAAGGCCTTTCAAGCCAAATCTAAATAAAAACCCGGAGAATTATGTTTCCGGTTTTTATGTAAATCGTGTACTATTTATGTTCACTCAAACTTCAACAAATCCCAAAAGAAGCGCCCTAACCAGCAACACCCTGTGCTTGCACTACGAAGCTTTAGCGTGGTAGTGGAGCTAAGGGGATTCGAACCCCTGACCTTCGCGCTGCCAGCGCGACGCTCTAGCCAGCTGAGCTATAGCCCCAAGGGTTACAAATATAGCATGTTTATGAAGTAGATGTCAAAAAGCATTTTATCTTTCTGCCACCAGATCATCTTCACCTAAATCAGCAATTATTTTGCAGGTTATTTGTCATCCTGCTATACTTCAAAATATAATCTAACCAACTAACACCTTGTCGTTTACCATGCAAAACCAAAAGATAAATATCATTATAGTCGGATGCGGAAATATGGGTTCATCCCACTCCCGCGCTTATCACAATCTTAAAGATTTTAATATTGTGGGGCTGGTTGACCGTAATCAGGATAACCTTGATCGCTTGAACCGTGAACTGGGTAATTATCCTGTTTTCAACAACTATGAAAAGGCGCTTTCAGAAACAAAACCGGATGCAGTCTGTATTTGCACATATCCGGGAACACATGCCGAATTTGCCATTAAAGCGCTTGAAGCCGGATGCCATGTTTTTGTTGAAAAACCCATAGCAGAATCCGTTGAAGATGCGAATGCCGTAGTGGAAGCCGCCGAAAAAGCGAATAAAAAAGTAGTAGTGGGATATATTCTCCGCCATCATCCGGGGTGGAAAAAATTTATTGAAATTGCAGGTGAGCTTGGAAAACCCCTCGTTATGCGAATGAACCTGAACCAGCAAAGCACCGGTAAAGAGTGGAAAGTTCATAAAAGCATTATGGAAGCCATGTCTCCAATTGTTGACTGCGGCGTACATTACGTTGACGTAATGTGTCAGATGACTAAAGCAAATCCGGTTAGCGTAAGCGCGATCGGTGCCCGGCTATCTGATGAAATTAATCCGGATCAGTACAATTACGGGCAGCTGCAGGTCCGTTTTGATGACGGCTCTGTGGGATGGTATGAATCGGGATGGGGGCCTATGATCAGTGAACAGGCCTATTTTATCAAAGACGTGATGGGGCCGAAAGGCAGTATCAGCATCAGTAAAAATACGTTCGATCTGCCTCGCGGCTCGTCAGCCGACATCGGTGGGCACACTACAGTTAAACGTTTGCACTTACATCCCTCAGAGCAGGATGAAACCGGTAAGCTTGTTCGTAAAGATGAAATGATAGATACACCTGACGAACCCGGCCACGATGAGCTCTGCTATCTTGAGCAGGAATTTTTCCTGAAATCCATCAAAGAAGACATGGATCTCTCTGGCCACCTTCGCGAAGTTGTACACACGCTTAAAATTGTACTTGCCAGTGACGAATCGGTTAAAACAGGTAAAACGGTAAATCTGTAAACTTACAAACCCTTCAGGGGTTTCAAACCTCTGAAGGGTTTATTCAAACTTCGATACGAATGAATCTGCTCCCAAAATTTGAGATCTTTAACCAAGGTAAAATAAAGATAGGAAAATTTCAGCTTACCGAAATCAATCCAGAAACCGATAAACTTTTCTTAGAGGCCGAAGATCTCTTCCATGAGTATGAGTACGAAAAATCAAAAATACTTCTCGAAAGAATCATCTGCAATGACCCTTCGCTTGATGAAGCCTATTTTCTACTGGCTGAGATTGCAAGAGATAAAGGTGATTTTATACAAGCCGAGAAAATACTCGCAAAAGGCATCCATTTCTTTAAAAGCCTCATACCTGCCGATTTTAATGGGGATCTGCCCTGGGGTTTTGATGGAAATCGGCCATTTTTAAGGCTACACCATGACCTGCTGCTCACATATCGTCAAAATGGAAAAATAAGCGAAGCCATTGAAACCGGTTTGGAAATCCTGAACTATGATCCGGACGATAACCAGGGAATACGCTGGCTTATGGGAGATCTATACCTGAAAAATGAAGAGCTCCGAAAAGCCGAAAAATTCCTGAAAAACAATGTCATTCAATATCCGCCTTTACAGTATAGTCTCGCCTTGCTTTACTTTAAACAAGACAAAAAGTGGGATGCCATCTCTCAATTCCGCTTAGGTTTTTTGGAGAATATTTATATCAGCGAGATTCTTAGTTTCAAAGCTCCCTTAATCAGTTATGATCTATATGAACCAACCAATCTGAACGGAATAGAAGTTGCGAGCGAATATACTCTGAGTATGACCGAATACTGGATCAGGAACGCAGATGCTCTGGATTTCATGGAAGCCGTTCAAAAACATCCGCTCGTTTACATGGAAATAAACAGGGTATACAGCCTTTTGCATGAGCTGAATCATTTGTCGCATGATGATACTTACCTTGAGTCGATTGATGATTCGGATTTTAACCTGGATATGAGGGAATTTAACAGAGACGCGCGAAAAGAAATATTTGACGAAATTGACAATATTAAAAGAAATATCAATAAATCTTCCTCCAAAAAAATACTACGCGACCTCGACAATCTTTTTGAACAGGGATTATAACACTCCCAAATACCATCCGTGGACTTGAAATCTCTGGAGGTTTTTTTCTATCGGGGTGCTATACAAGTTTAATTTGAAGGTTTTCAGATACCCTTGATAATAGCCCGGAGAATTCCTCGATGATTTCACCCATTGAAGGCGCACCATTCCAGCCTGCCGGATAATAGATCGCCACACCTATCTCACTTGTGTTTACATCCGTTTTCGTTAACTGTGAATCTTTAACCGGGGTAATAATGGGTACCTCTTTCCCATCACACACAGCAAAACCGGTTACCAAATCGCGCAATTGTATAGATTGCCCGGTTAAATTAAAAATAAAAGATTCACCTTCATTTCCGGGCCTGAAGATGCAGGATTCTGAATTTATTTTTTGTCTGTCCCATAATGATATGGGTACCGAATACTTCAGTGAAATATAATTGTTGATGTCAACCAGTGTATTGATTCGCGGAAAATTATCCTGCATGGCTTCGCGCAGCAGGTATTCTGATGCGGGTTTACCCCGGCCTGTTGGTTTATAAGATCCAATTCGCAGCATATCACGGCAAGCCTTTCTGAAATTCTCTTCTGATTCAGTGAGAGATTTCATTCTAATTGCAAGCAAATGAGATAGCCTTGTTTCCAGTTCTGCGTGATATCTTTGTACATCAACAGCATCTGCCCATAAGATTCCAATTGTTACTTTCTCAACAAACTTATTACGGATGGAATGCATATCTACAAATCGCTTAAAAGTTAATATTCAAGAATTAAATGTTAAGTTCCCTCTTCTACTCATTAATATAGTTGCCTGTATTTATGTTTAGAATATAACAGGATATTAAACAAAATATTTACTAATAATTATATTGTAAACAATTAATAATTATTAGTTTTGAATTTTTCTTTCACCAAAATAAGGCTGATCCTAATAATATTTCTTAATAAGCTTAGATTTCTCTTTACAAAGAC
>SKKO01000315.1 GCA_007123715.1 Balneolaceae bacterium
ACATGGTTCATATTCCGCCTGCAGTAGTGATTTTATCTGTAGTGGCATTTGGCCTGGTTTTCGGAGTTGCCGGTATTATTCTTGCCACCCCGCTTGCAGTTATTATGATGGTGCTGGTGGGCATGTTCTACGTGCAGGATGTATTGGGCAAAGAAGTGAAAATACCCGGGCAGAAGGAGGGTTAAATTTCACTACGTAGTAAACGTCCGGCTAATCATGAAATTTGTGAGCTATTCTATCAGCTTATTCTATTCGTTCCAACCCTTTACATGGGATAGTATATCGTCATTAAGATTGCGGTCCAGGAAGTAGTGATCCATGAATAATCCATGATTGTGGGTTTTAAATAGTTACCATGAAATCGAATAATCATTCGGTAACAATAGAATATTAATTTTGTTTAACATCATGTCTCTTCATTTCGCCAGCCGATGAATTCGTGGCAAAAAACATATCGCTGATGATTTTGATTAAGTATTTCACAACGAATCTATGGGAGTCTTTTCCTATTTAAAATTTCAACGAATAAAAGAACATCCAATGAGATGAAAGCTTTTTGAAATTTATATCTGTTGATTAAACAAGTGTGTAGCCTTCTCCGAGGCTTTTTTTAACAGGCTTCTCTTTTTCCAGCGTCCTTTTTCTACTTTCTCGCACTGCTCAAGATCTTCCAGAAAGTGATCATTCAGCTCTCCGGCTACCTGTTCATCAAGAAATACGACATTGATCTCATCATCTTTGAGCATAGACCTGTGGTTAAAATTAGCCGACCCAATACAGCTTAATATTCCGTCAATGGTGATAATTTTGGCATGAAGCATCGTTTTTTGATAGTACAATAATTCAATTCCGGCTTCCAGCAGTACATCGAATGACCTCTCCCCCGCAATTTTCGCAATTTCCTGGTCGGTTATCTTTCCGGGCATCATGATCTGGATGTTCACTCCCCGGCCAGCCGCTTCTTTGAGCATGTCAATGATAACCGGACTCGGATTAAAATAGGCGGTTGTAATACGGATGCTCTCACGCGCCATCAAAATCAGTACCTGGTAAAGCATCACAATATCACTCCACCGTACCGACGCTGATGTGCGAATCACCTGAACAGCCACATTTTGATCGGAATTGGCTTCTGCTTTAATCGAGTGATCAAATTTGAGCGGTCGTCCCGCCTCAATCCAGTTTTCCATAAATGCGGCCTGAAGGCCAAATACTGCCGGCCCTTTGATTCGAAAGTGCGTATCCCTCCATTCATCTTCATTACTGGCATCTCCTTCCCACTCGCTGGCAATGCCAACCCCGCCGGTAAACGCTACTTCGCCGTCGCAGATGAGTACTTTTCGATGTGTCCGGTTATCAATTTTCCAGAACTTCCAGCGCGTCAGAGGGCGGAAGAATTCAATTTGAACTCCTTTCTCTATCATCAACTTCAAGAGTTCTCCAGGCATTTTTGCAGCCCCAAAACTATCCAGGATCACAAACACCTCAATACCTTCTTCCGCTTTATCGGCCAATGCTTTGGCGAACTCGTGAGCGATGTTGCCGGTCCAGTACACGAATGTGAGAAATTCGACCCTCTCCTTAGACTCGGAGATCGCATTTATCATGGCGGGAAAAATTCTGTCGCCGTTTTTTAATACCGTAATGGTATTTCCCAACGTAAATGGAATGCCGAGTGTTTGTTCTAACAGGCCTTTATAATATTCACATGAAGAATTCATATCTCTGCTTACTCCTCCTGATCTGTTATAAAGTGGATAGTGATTGGGTATATCACTGGATTTCATTATTCTTTGATCGGAATTGAACATAATGCGCTGCTCTTATCATAGGCTGCTGAGGATTCAAATGCCCTGATTCGTACTCCATGTTTGATAGATTTCATCAGCATTCGTCTCACCATACTGGCACATATTAGAAATAAAAAAAGGAATCAGGCTTTATACCCGCTTCCTTTTTTTTCGAATCATATTCTATCGGTGTATTTCCCGGCCATCATTTTCTTGCCAGTTTTTTTCAAAGTATTGAGCATCTTTATCGTTTTTGGGTTTTACACCCAATACAATGTGCCCATCTTTAATGCCTGATTCATACAATTTGGCCCGCTCTTTGGGTATTCCCCAACCTACCAACGCACCAATGATTCCGCCCGCGAGTCCTCCTGCACCTGCCCCGGCTAAACCTGCTGCGATTGGCCCGGCCACCACAAGCCCAAGACCCGGAATAACAACACTGGTTCCAATTGCTGCTACGATTCCTGCAATGGCTCCTATTGTGCCACCGATCGCTGAGCCTGCACCTGACCCGGCTGCAGCTTTATTGCCCAGCTCAGTTTCTTCCTTATCGTCAGAAAAATATTTATCATGTGTTTCTTTGGACATTACCAGGTTGATTTCATCCTCTGTATATCCTCTCTCATGCATTGAATTGTATGCATTTTCAGTACTTCTTCGGTCACGAAACATTCCTGTTAACATGCCCTTTTCATCTGTTTTAGTATCGTTATTCAGATTATTATGTCTGTCTAACTCATTCTTATGTTCCATAATAGTTACATTTTTTAATGTTAATGTTGTTTTTGATTTATTTGAAAGCTAGTGTCATATCAACAGTAAAACCATGGGATGACTTACCCTCATCGTTGACACGACACTTATCCTAACTACACATTCCAAGCAGCAGCCATATAGCTACAAAAATGATAATGGTGCCAAAACAGCCGCCTCCTAATTTCCAGGCACCGAATCCTGCCAGTGCGCCTTTTAAAAGATTACTCATGGTGTTCCTCTGATTTTATGGTTTCTTTTTTGTTATGAGGCGGCTTCCAGGTTCACTCCGTGTACCGCCACTTCTGTCAGTTTTTTATCATTTCAGTTGCCTCTTCAATCAGCCCTGCCATAGCATCACATTTAACTGTAGCGGGCTTTTTGTCGAGGGTTTTAAAAACTTTAGCCAGACGTGTAACCTGCTCTCGATAGTGTTTCTGATCTATTTTGCATAACTCATTATTCATTATGATAAGAGGGTGGATATTCTCTCCTTATTCATCTTATCAGCTTTAATGGTTTGGTTTAAAGTTTTTAAAGAAACTGCGGGATAGCTTTAGACAAGTATTCTGTTCAAAATCTATTTCCGCTGCGGATTATCAGTGTTTGGCATTTCTTTTATTGGGGGACCCATTTCTTCGTACGGATCGTCAGGGTTGGGATGTCTCTCGTCTGGATCATCACCCGTAAGCTTTTTGGAGGGCCTATCAGAAACCTTGTCCGACTTACTTTTTTTCTCCTTTGTCATATAGTTGGTTGCTCGGTTTTAGAAAATATATTTCTTAACAAAGCTGACTAATTGAGATATAAAGAGCATTACAGAACGCTCAGATTTGTTTACATGATTTACAGATTTTCGAGTAACGATGTTTACTTCTGTTTCTAATCTGATAAATATGTAACCCCCTGGCAGTAAATATGTAATGATCGTGAGAGGCAAATGAATCTTACTTTTGTTATTTACAAGTATACCCGAATATCGGCTAAATATGTTGAATAAAAGTAATTACCGACGTCAAAAAAATAACACCTATCCATTCTGGTTAAAAGCGCCAATCATTTTGCTTGGCCTATACCTGCTGGTCCTCATTATGAGTTATGGCAGATTTATTCTGATGCCACTGGCTTTTGCCGCGCTGTTTTCAATGTTGTTAAGCCCTGTTATCAAGCGATTTGAGTCATGGAGAATGAATCGTGCAGTAAGTATTATTTTAGCCCTTTCAATAATCCTTATCTTACTTTCCGTGTTTGTCACATTTATTACACTTCAGATCATACAGTTTTCTGATAGTTTAGCGGATGTTGCAGATAAATTTAAAAGTACTTCCTACGGGGGGCTTCATTTCATAGAGGGAATTACAGGAATTTCTGAAGAAAGGCAAACGGAGTACATCAAAAATGGATTGAGAAACCTTTTTGAAACAGGTGGTGAGTTTATGAGTTCAATGGCTGAGGCTACAATGGGTACACTTATCTTTATGGGTTTATTGCCAATCTTCATCTTCTTTATGCTTTACTATAAAGAGATGTATAAAACTTTTCTTGAAAAAACGTTTGAAAACAGCCATAATTCAGATATTCATATCGTTGTAAAAAGAGTTCAAAGGGTAACTCAAAACTATTTGGTGGGACTTTTTTCAGTAATTGGAATTATGGCCCTTCTCAATGCCATCGGATTGTTAATCATAGGGTTAGATTATGCTATTTTTTTTGCAGTCTTCGCCTCATTCTTAACTATTATACCATTTGTTGGCTCAATTCTGGGCATGCTTCCTGCCGTACTATATGCTTTCCTTTTTGGTGGTTCACTTTGGCTTCCTGTGCTGGTAATTTGTGTATTTACTATCGTACAGATTATTGAAAGTAGTTTCCTTACTCCCAAGATTGTAGGATCCAGGGTTTCAATCAATCCGTTTGTCGCAATTATTGTATTACTAGTAGGAGCTGAATTGTGGGGTATTGCAGGGATGATTCTATTCATCCCGTTATTAGGAATTATACGCGTTGGTTTTTCTCAGGTACGCGAACTTAAACCGTACGGCTATCTATTGGGCAATATTATTGACTATAATGAAAGTGATCGAACGAAAGACTAAAGGTGAATTTCCGGATACCTTCGCGGGTTAGTTCACGGCTATAAACTGGGTTTTCGGTGCCTCCAAATAGCACTGAGAATCAGGCTTTGCCAGCTGCTGATACCAAATTCTTATCCGACGCTTTCACGCTATACCGGCAGGCTTGACAATATTACTGCTGCCCATTTCACAAAATTGACATAAAAACGGGACAGAAATCCTGATAATCTGTCAAATATATAACTCCATGCCGTCTTCCTATAACGTACATCAGCATTAATTATCCCACATTATGGATGTGTAGATGCATTTATACGTCTGTTTCTGCAAGCTGCAGGAAACAAATACATTAAAAACCCAAATACTTATGAAATACACAATAGGAATACTAACGACAGTCATCCTGATTGCAGCGTTTGTGCTGTCAGGTTGCGACAGGCCGTCTAATGACAGAATGCAAGATGCTGAAGTCTCGGTAATCGAATCAAACCGGGATCTGGAGATCGCTAAAGCTGAAGTGGAAGCAGAATACCGGATCTACAAATTAGAAAATGAGAATCGATTAGTAAGGTATAACCGAACCATTGAAGGAATCAAACAAGACATTAGCAGCGAAACTGATCGGGATGCAAAAGCCATGCACGAAACAAGGCTTGAAAGATATGAAACAAACCACAGTGAACTTAAACGCGAACTGGATAATTACAGAGTTTCAGGAAGAGAAAACTGGAGTAACTTTAAAGACAGTTACAGTAACAGAATGGATGATCTTGGTGACTCGTTGGATGATTTCTTTTCAACCCGACGTACAACCACATCATCTACAAATTAACATTAATCTAAAACACCAAACATCATGGGAAATCTATTATATATCATTGCCGTAGTATTAGTAATCGCCTGGTTAATCGGGTTTATTGGTTACAGCACCGGAGGCATTATCCATATCCTGTTGGTTATAGCTATAATTGCTGTAATATTTCAGGTAATCCAGGGAGGCAGAAGAATAGCGTAGCAATGGAAGAAACAATCATTGCAAAACCAAACAGAAATATTTCAGCCCGGAAATTGGGTATTTAACCACTTCATCGGGCTGAAAATATTCAACTTAAATAAAGTATGAAATCTAAAAAAAATCATCAACTCAAATCAACACTATTATGAAAACACTATATGCATTGCTCGCTTCTGTACTGTTAGTATGTGCAATCCAGACAACATCTTTTGCGCAATCATCTAACATTACAGAAACATTTAAAAAGCATTTTAATGAAACTGTCCAGGCAGTTCATGAAACTGAGAGTGCAGACGAAAAAAGAGCAATTTTAAATGAATCATTTAATAAACTGATTATAGCAATTGATCGAATTGAATCAGTTTCCTCCCTTACCGAGAACGAGAGTGCCAGCCTTAATTCTTATAAAATTGGTTTGACTGAAAAATTGAATGAATTAAACGGTTTGGATGGTTTTGACGAAATCATGGACGAAGATCTCGACGATTTCTCCAATTTTTCACAGGATTTCATTGAACAAGCCAATCGCACCATTACTATTGGTATTGGAACGGCTCTGCTGATCCTCATCATACTGCTACTTTTATAATCCATTCTCAACACATTGAGTCAAATTATCTTGAGAGAAGAGTCCCTTTCTGCCTGATTGATCCCATCGGATGGCAGAGGGGACACTCTTTATTTATTCAGTAACCGCAAACCATTTGACTATTCATCTGTTATCCAGGAGTTTCCACTCCCAAAGGATCATAGCCCATTAAATACCTTCGCGCCTTCGTGTCCTTGTGGCCAAGTGCCTTTTCCTCAAAAATCACTGAATATCGAAGTGAGACTTGGGTAAAAACTACCTTCACTTATTCCGTTAATCGGTTATTCAGTTCATCCGTTCGTCTGTTATCCAGGGGCTTTCCAAGCCGGAGAAGCTCTCCGGCCTACATGGTTTAAACCTTTCTTGCCTTTTCCTCAAAAATTACAAAATATCGAAGTGAGACTTGGGTAAAAAACTGCCTTCACTTATTCCGTTAATCGGTTATTCGGTTCGTCCGTTCGTCTGTTATCCAGGAGTTTCCACTCCCAAAGGATCATAGCCCATTAAACACCTTCGCGCCTTCGTGTCCTTGTGGCTAAGTGCCTTTTCCTCAAAAATCACTGAATATCGAATTGAGACTTGGGTAAAAACTACCTTCACTTATTCTGTTAATCGGTTATTCAGTTCATCCGTTCGTCTGTTATCCAGGGGCTTTCCAAACCGGAGAAGCTCTCCGGCCTACGTTGAAATTCGATATATCTCAGATACGAATTACGAAACGTATTGATCCTTGAGTAATGGGTACAATTGATGATGCATTTTTGAATGAAGAATTCTCACGGGTTTCGACGTTTGTTTCTTACTTACATAATCTTGTACCATATCCTGTGAGATTAGTCTGATTCCGCCGGGACTTATATGAAAGTAACGACTGTCTTCCTCACTGTTTTCTCCGATAACCAATCCATCAGGAATAACCGTGTTTTTGTCAATAATAGTATTTTGTATCCGGCAACCGGAACCGATCACAGCATCCGGCAGAATAACTGAATTTCTGATCCGGGAGTTTTGCATTTTTACCCCATCGGACACAATCGAATTCTCCGAACTGCAACCGTTGATAATGCATCCTGCAGAGATCATGGAATGGATAATTTTTTTACTATGGTCATTATTGATATGTAAAATTGTTGGAGGGCGATTCTTCAAGATGGACTTGATAGGCCAACTCTGATCGTTAAGATCCAGACGGGGAACCGGGTTCAGCAGATCCATGTTTGCCTGCCAATAGGAATCAATGTTGCCAATATCTTTCCAGTATTCCGGAGTTCCGGATAATTCATCGACAAATGGCCAGGCAAATATTCGGCTGGTATTAAGCGCTGCCGGTATGATATCACGACCAAAATCATGGGTAGACTGACCATCAACTGCATCCTGCATCAACAATTTGAGTAATCGTTCTGTTTTAAAAATATAGATCCCCATGGAGGCCAGACACCGGCTTTTATTTCCCGGAACTGTGACAGGATGAACAGGTTTTTCTACAAAACCAGTAATCTTTTGATTCGGGTCGGTTGTCATGATTCCGAGAGATTGTGCTTCTTTTGTGGAAACTTCAATACAACCGACGGTGACATCAGCCTGTCTTTCTGTGTGAAATGAAATAAACCGGTTATAATCGAGCTTGTAAATGTGATCACCACCAAGAATCATTATGTTTTCAGGAGCGTATTTTTGTATAAGATCAATATTCTGATAAATCGAGTCTGCCGTTCCCTCATACCACTCATTCTTGTTGCGCATTTGGGCAGGAATTATTTCCAGAAAACCTTCTAACCCATCATTCAGGAAATTCCATCCATTTAAGAGATGGCGAATGAGTGACTGAGATTTGTATTGAGTTAGTACCCCTATATTATTCAGTCCGGAATTGATACAGTTTGACAGTACAAAATCAATGATACGATAATTTCCGCCGAATGGTACTGCAGGCTTAACTCTCCACTTGGTTAAAGTTGCCAGACGACTCCCGCGACCTCCTGCAAGAATCATGGTCAGTATATCGGGACTCTTTTTCCTGGGGCTAAATTTGTTATTCATGTCCTTGATCCATTAAATATTTTAGATAGAGTAGGTGCAGTACTTAGCATGCATTATGGGCATGTTTCCTTGAAATTAAAGGTGATGATTTTCACCCATTTCGAATGATAAAAATAGATACTGATTAGCCGACACACTTTACATTTAATCAAGTGCTTGTTATATATTTTACAGTTTTTTAAAAATTGAATTCATTTCTCAGAATAACGAAGTGTGCTTGGGTAAAAAACTGCCTTCACTTACTCTGTTAATCGGTTATTCGGTTCGTCTGTTCCTCCGTTTTTCAGGGACTTTCCAAGCCGGAGAAGCTCTCCGGCCTACATGGCTAAAACCTTCCTGCCTTATTCTCAGTTTATGAATCTGTCATCGGGTATTCAAAAGGAATCGCAAGTTGTTTTGTTTTATAACATGTTTATTTTAGGTAGATTTCTACAATTACATTTAATTAAACAGACAAAAAGATTTAATCTATATGATTCAGATAAAAAATATTTCCATTTTCTTAATGCCGCTGCTTCTGTTTTTGGCATGTTCAAATTCAACAACGCCTGTTGACCCTGACACAGAAGAATGGGTTGAGCTATTTAATGGTGAAAACCTGGATGGCTGGGATTTCAAAATCAGTGGTTATGAACTGAATTACAATTTCAATAATACATTCAGGGTAGAAGACGGATTAATGAAAGTTCGGTACGATGAATACGAATCATTCAATGGTGAATTCGGGCATATTTTCTACCAGGAACCTTTCTCGCATTATCGTTTGCAAGTAGATTACCGCTTTGTGGGTGAACAGGCTCCAAACGGGCCGGGATGGGCTTTCAGAAACAACGGGATTATGTTCCATTCACAGTCTGCCGAGAGTATGGAACTGGACCAGGATTTTCCTGATTCCATTGAATTTCAGCTATTGGGTGGTGATGGTGAGAATGACCGGTCCAACGGCAGTATCTGCACACCGGGCACTCACGTTGTAGTTGGCGGTGAACTGCAAACACAGCACTGCATCAACTCAAACGGCCCCACTCACCACGGCGACCAGTGGGTAACCGCTGAATTGGTAGCATTCGGCAATGCTCTTATCCGGCATAAACTGAATGATGAAGTGGTAATTGAGTACACCAATCCCCATTTAGATAATGGCACCCCGCTTACAGGCGGTTATTTTGCACTTCAGGCTGAAAGCCACCCGACAGACATCCGTTCCGTCAGGATATTAAACCTGGAAGGCTGCATGGATGAAAATGCCCGGAATTATAAATCCTATTATGTTAAAGATAATCCGGATGCCTGTACGTATAACTAATTGGATATACCAAGCGTAATAACTTACCTAAAAGCAGGTTTCTCTACGGAAGCCTGCTTTTTTTTGTAATGATTATGCTGCCACTCCCATTAATTTTTCCAATCTTTTTCTGCTCGTCTCAACACTGACTTTGATGGACTCCAGATTCTCGCCCGGATAAGGAGTTTGTGACGCTATATCCAGGCAATACTCCATTCCCTCTTCAAGGTTTTTGTGCATTTTCTTCATTTTACGCATTTCCGGGCTATCATCATCCATTCCGCGCATAAGCTCTTCCATATAATCCACATACATCTCAAGTTCTTTTGCAAACATATGGGGACGTTCTTGCGGAACCAGTGATTCTCTTCTGCCATAGATATGGTCAACCATCTCTTCCAGTGTATAAAACCTGTTAAACCATGCGATATTTGGCCCCGGGCATATTGCCTGTCTGCCATATGATGGTTTTACTATTCCGAGCCGGATCAGTGAACCTGTTCCAAGGTTTGTACAAAGGCAGGTTTTTTCCATTACCTTTTTCTTTTCAGCATCTTTTTCCTCGGAAGTAAGTTCGCTTTCATTGATATGATTGATTTTTAGAATCTGGTATTGAGCAGAGGCTGTACAAATGGGATTCTCTGTAAATTCTACATTGGACACCAAAAATCCTTTTGGACATTTCGAGCCGGGTTTACCTTTTTCAATCAATTCATTTTTGTGAGTTTCGGAACCTGTACCCCGGATATTATTAAATGGCACCCCGAGTGGTGATACATTACTCAGGAATACATCATCGATTCCCGCTTCGGCCAACACTGCGGATGTTACATCATCTACACAAGTTGCTTCAGTAACCAATAAAAATGGTGTACCCCAACCGGTGGCATCCATCTCAAAATCATTTAAAAGGCGCCTCATTTCTCCGTTGTTCCCAATGCCGCCCTGAACAGTAATTCGTGGTGTGGTATTAATTTCTTCATTCTCGGTATAATCCCAGCCCTGTGACTCATAAAAACTTTTGATCATCGGCCTGAAAGTCTCCATAAGCTGATCTTTTTTCTCATGAAACTCTCTTAGTAAAACCGGCAGCAATACCCCGTCTGATGCAAATGCATGGCCTCCGCAGTTCAGTCCCGATTCAATTCTGAACTCGGCAACTTCAAGTCCTTTTTTTGCAAGAAATTTTCCCTGAATCAATGCAGAACGAAAATCGCTTACCTTCAAAATTATTTTCTTTTTGATATCCCCGGCATGGTCTCTGTAAAAATCCTTGAATTCTGCAAGGTAACTGTACAAGCGGGGGTTGAATCCGGCTGATAAAACCACGCTTGAAGACAATTTACTCATTGCAAAACCCCGAAGGGCTGCGCTGGCATCGCTGTACTCCGAACTCAAAGGTTCACCATCATTTCCGGATTTCAGTGCATCCACTTTTGCCATAATATTTACATCGATGGCACCGGGAGTCATGCGTTCTGTAAGTTCCTGGATAAATTTCTGCCGGCCTTTCTTCTCTGTAAGAGCAGATACAAAATTATAAGTTTCCTTAAGCGGGTTGCTATCCGGTAATAAACGAAAATAGCGATCCTTTTCGGTATCTTCAAAAAGCGGTAAATTTTTCAGGTCATCAAATTTTGATGAAACAATATCTGACACTGTATCAAGGTATGCCATAATTCTTACTGCCCTGCCATCTGGCAAAGAACGAGGAATATTTTTGTACTCTAATCCAAATTCGTTACAATAATATTTTCTGATTTTTTCGCACAGGAGATCATCCACTACCGAAATTACAGAATGAATACCTAGATGTGCCACGCGGATAGGACTGTCTATGGAATGCCCGGTGCCCATAACCGGGATATGAAATAGATGTTGGTTTTGAATCATCAGTAGTTTGTATAAAAGTATTATATTAAGAATAAAAATAAATAATAAGACAGAAATTTTCTAATTATTTACAAATATTAATCTTAACAGCTAATCCAGGTTTACAATTTTGTTCTTGAAAATTATGTGCATCACTGCGTTCATATGCTTTTCGCGGCCAGGTTTGGAGTTTTGAGTTTTGATAGTTACTGTTGGCTGGCCTGGCCTTCTCTTTAACAAATCTGATTGACTAGGGCACCAATTAGAATGATCCGTAATATGGATTTTCAGGCAGTGTATGTGGCACTTTCTAGCGCTTTCGTATCGAATATCATGAACTCTTACTTTAATTGAAATACGTAGAGCTTGCCTTCTCCATCATTTACCAGGTATACGATATCCCGGGCAAGATCAATCGCAATTCCCTCAAATTTTGTAAGTGGCAATTCAAAGTATTGAAATGGCTGCAGGTTCATGTCCATCACCACAATTTTAGCCGATTCATCGCTAACCACCCAAAAATGATTGTTTATATGATCAAAAAATAATCCGCTTGCATCCTGTATAAAATATGGCATCTCAAAGTTCAGGAATTCATATCTGAGTACTTCCATATCCCGGTTCAACTCGATAAATGCCCTTGGGTTCTGTTCATTCAGAATATATAAATGTTCGTTTTCCGGATTGATGGCTATTCCTTCAAGGCCGTCATTAATATTTGTTATATCTACGGATACATCCACTATCTGAAGCACATTGCCGAGTGTATCGAGCTGAACAGCCTGCCTCATTTTTTCCTCTGCCACCCAAAGGGTATGGTCATTCGGGTTCATGGTAATTCCCTCCATATCATCGCCTTCGTAAGGCAAACGACCAAGTATATACCCTTCAAAACTGATCTTGTAAATGCGCCCGCCTGCCTGATCGCTTACTGTCCATAAAAATTCGCTTGATGTATCCAATGTAAGCCCTGAAGGCTGTTGAATATTCAGGTTATGGGATGAAAGAAGTGTGATTTCCCATTTTCGATCGGGTATTTCGCTCTCTGTAGCACATCCAATTTTCAGCATAATCAGGGAAAACAGAAGTAAACGCATGGCAAGTTGATCGTTATTCTTGCTCTTCAGCTTTATGGTTTAAAAGGCTTAATACCACTTCACCGGAAATCACTTCTTTCTCAATTAGCAGGCTGGCAATTTTATCCAATACCTTTCTATGCTTGATTAATGACGCTTTTGCACGATTATAAGCTTCTCTGGAAATTTTTTGGATCTCTTCATCAATTTCACGGGCCGTTGCGTCACTAAACTCTTTCTGCTTGGTCATATCGCGTCCGAGAAAAACCTCCTCCTGGCTTGTTCCGAATGACATATGACCAAATTTTTCAGTCATCCCCCAGTCCATAACCATTTTTCGGGCAATTTTGGATGCCTGCTGCAAGTCATTTTGCGCACCGCTTGTTGATGTCTCAAAAATCATTTCTTCTGCAGCACGTCCGCCCATAATAACAGCAAGACGGTCGAGCATGTACTCTTTATTGTAAAGATATTTTTCTTTTTGGGGAAGCTGCTGTGTAACACCCATTGCCCTTCCTCTGGGTATGATGGTAACCTTGTGCACGGGATCGGCATTTGGCAGTACGGCAGCCACCAGGGCATGGCCTGCTTCATGGTATGCTATCAGTTTTTTCTCATCATCATCTATATTCATTCCCTCCCGTTCAAGCCCCATGATTACCTTATCACGCGCACTTTCGATATCATCCATGGAAATGGATTTTTGTTTGGTGCGGCCTGCAAGAAGAGAAGCCTCATTAAGCAGATTTTCAAGGTCTGCACCGCTAAAGCCCGGGGTGCCCCTTGCAATTTTTTCAAGATCCACGTCTTCATGCAATGGTTTGTTTTTGGCATGAATTTTCAAAATGTCAATCCTTGCATTCTGGGAAGGAAGATCAATGGTGATTTGCCGGTCAAAACGTCCGGGACGAAGCAGTGCCTTATCAAGTATATCCGGGCGATTCGTTGCTGCGATCACCACTACATTTTCGGTGGGTTCAAAACCATCCAGTTCAGACAGAAGCTGATTCAGGGTCTGTTCACGTTCATCGTGTCCGCCTCCAAGCCCTGCACCCCGCGACCTTCCAATTGAATCGATCTCATCCACAAAGATGATACTGGGCGACAGTTCCTTCGCTTTCTTGAACATCTCGCGCACTCTTTTGGCTCCGACACCAACAAACATCTCCATAAAATCGGATCCCGTAATCGTGAAAAAAGGCACACCTGCTTCTCCGGCTACTGCTCTGGCAAAAAGTGTTTTCCCGGTTCCAGGCGGACCTACAAGTAAAATTCCTTTTGGCAGCTTCGCACCAAGTTCCTGGAAAAGGCCCGGTTCTTTTAAAAATTCAATAATCTCTTTCAGTTCTGTTTTGGCTCCTTCATGGCCGGCTACATCATCAAATTTAGTCTTGTTATTCTCCGGCCTTTGAAGTCGGGCCTGGCTTTGCCCGATATTCAGCATCCCTTTGCCCTGAGCTTGCATACGTTTGTAAAAAATAAATCCGATAATCAAAAATATCACCAGCGGAAAAGAAAATATGAGGATGTACCACCAATAGTTTTGTGCTTCCGGTTCGGCCGATAGTATAACTTCATATTCTTCAAGCATCGCGAGAAGCTGATCATCACCAAAAGATGGTATAAAAGTGCTGAAATCTGTGTAGTGGGTAGTGTCTTGTGTGGCAATCCTGAGCTGCTTCGGCTCTTTTAACTCTCCACTAATACGTTCTCCCTGCACATGCACCTGGCGGATATTCTCCGCCCTTAATTCCTGGCGAAAATGACTGTACTCAATTTCCGGAGAACCTCCATAAAATCCGTCAGCGCTACTGACACTAAAAATGTACCACAGCACCAGAAAGGAAAATATCATCAGCCAAATAAACGTATTTCTGCCACCCGGTGGCTGCCCGGCAGGAAACCGTTTTTTAGGTTTATCCTTTCTTGATTCTTTTTTATCTGAATTCAGATCCGATTCCCTGTTTTTTTCCAATTCACTGTTATTTGTCACGAATCAAAACCTTTAGATATTAGTCTTTTAATATATTAAAAATCTTTGTTTTATGAACAGCTTTAGAGGTTATGCCATTCATCGATATTTCATAAACCTTTATCAAGGTAAAAAAATATGACGGGAGCCAACCATCCCCGTTGCTTTTACTTCCTATTTGCCGGGTTGCTGACCAACTACACAGATAAATTCGTTGGCAAAATAATCAGGCTGGTGTTTCGAAATACGGACCCGGAATTTTGTTTGGCCGAGTGTCATGACTTTCACAAGCTTACCTTAACGTCTTTTTGTGTGCGGGAGATCTTTCGGAAACAGGAAAGTCAAAAAAATGCAGTATCTGAAATCTGCGCGCGAGCATTACACTTATTCTAATTTCATCATGCTTTCATCTTGAATTCGTTAAGTTGTTAAGAAAATTATCGCTTAAATAGTCGATTTTTTAAAAAAATTATATAGGAATTAAGACTCTTACATCTTATAGTAAACAAGTGAAAAAGATCTATTCTATCATATTACTCTTATCCTTCCTTACAGGAGCCATACAGCCGATTGTGCCGCTGTTGGAATATCACTTTTTTAAAGAGAGTATTATTGAATTTTTTTGCGTAAACCGGGATTTGCCGGAGTCTGATTGTGAAGGTTTTTGTTACCTGACTAACCAGATTCAGGAGAGCCAGGATAAACAGTCTGAAACAAAAGCCGGTCATGTAGAATATTATCCCGGAACGATATTATTGGATCATAGTATTGATTTAAATGTATTCCCCGAAACAGACGCCCGGTATATTGATGTAACGGTTTATGATATAAGTCCATCCTCAAAAACCGATATCCCACCACCAAAAACCAGCTGAGTTTTAAGGGCAAAAATTTAACTGCCCTTCACATCAAACACGGTTTAAATGCATTTATGGCCGGATCACAATTCCTCCCGGATTTCAGTGAAAGCTGATCTATATCTGTCAACTTTACAGCCATGTTTATTAGATGCTTACAACCGGACTATTTATCTCCTAAACAAACTCAGTTATAACGATGATGAAAAATTTGAAAATAATTCTGCCACTATTATTTAGTATACCTTTTTTAATGATGATTGCTATTGGATGCAGCGATTCAAACTCCATAGACGAGGAAACCCCCGATCCTGATCTCTATAAACTTGGTGCATTCACTGACAATTCCGTAACCATTACAGCTTATGCCAATGCGCCCCTTGCAGTTGGATATAATGAAATCTACCTGGATGCGAGGGACAATCATGTTCCTGTACAGAATGCGCAATTCAGGTTTTTACCAATGATGCATATGGAAGCTCATTCTCACGCCTCGCCATTTGAAAACCCCGAAACAGCTCGTGATCACGTGCACAACCTTTATGCAGCATGGGTAATTTTTACGATGCCAAGCGGAATGATGGGTACATGGGAACTCCAGCTTTCAGCTGAAAATCCTGCAAACCCCGGTATTGAGGCAACAGGAATCATTCCTGTTGAGGTGGAGGCCTCAACCCGTGTAAAAACATTTATGACCGATAACCAGACTCGATACGTACTTACATGGATTGAACCTGCATCACCGAAAGTTGGCCTGAATGATCTTAAGATTTCACTTCACAAACGCGAATCGATGATGAGTTTTCCGCCTGTAACAAATGCCGTTTTTGATTTTGAACCCTGGATGCCTTCCATGGACCACGGTTCAAGCAATAATGTGCATCCCGTTCATGAAAGTCATGGTTTTTATAAAGGCAAGGTCAATTTCAACATGACCGGAGACTGGGAACTGAGGTTCAATATCGAAATAGACGGTGAAGATGCCGGATTGCATGTTTTTAAACTGGACTTTTAGCATGAATAGATTATGAAAGCCCTGTATACCTTCATATTGATCTTTTGTTTAGTTTCTGTGGATGTACATAACAGTTTAGCCTCTCCTGAGGGAATCATCTCCGGCAGGGTACTGGATGCCCAAACTCGGAAACCTGTACCGGGAGCCCATGTTTACCCGGAAGGCAGGGATAACGGCACGATTACCGATCATGACGGAAATTTCGTAATACATCTCTATCCCGGCCAAACCACACTGGTGATTAGTCATTTGGGTTTTCGTGTATATTTACTTGATCTTAATGATGTACATTTACAATCTCCTATCACTGTTTATCTCACTCCGGTGCCAATCCGGAGTGATGATATCATCATTACTGCCGGAAGAATGCATATGCATAACCCGGGTGTATACAGCGATTCCAAAACCCGTGCTGTTGAAGACCATATGGGCAACATTCCAGGGCTCGATATGGTAACACGGGCAAACTTCGCAAAAGATCCCGTAATTCGCGGCTTGCGAGACAGCCGGGTGAATGTTCTCATCGACGGGATGCGCCTTACACCCGCCTGTGTTGACGGCATGGATCCTGCAACCGCATACGTGGAAGCGGATAATCTACAAGCCATCGAAATAAGCCGTGGCCAGGAAAATCAACTCTTATCTTCTACTGCTCCGGGCGGATCTGTCAATTTTGCCATGGCTCGGCCTGTATTGAACAGCGGCTTTCGCGGCAGTGCAGAAACGGGTTATCATACTGTAAGTAATCAGAGAAGTGTGCAATCAGCTTTTTCTTATGGTAAAAACAGCTGGGCCGTGCGAACTTCCGGAACATTCAGGGAGGCAGGAGATCTGAAACCCGGCAACGGTTCACGAATTGCAGGTTCCGGTTTTACAAAAGGAAATGTTTATACCTCAATACTTTACAGTCCCAAAGAAAATCATGCGTTTAACCTGAGATATATCGGAGATTTTGCCGGTAAAATCGGTTATCCCATGCTGATTATGGATACCCGGCGGGCCGATGCACATATCACCGGGCTCGAGCATGCCTGGAAAAATTTAACCGGCAACATACACTCTATCACCACAAACCTGTACCTGAATAATGTGCGGCACTGGATGGATGACTACGACCGGGATGTTTCTCAGCGCGTAGTGATGCCAAATATGTTTATGCCAATGTATGGTGAAACCACTACAGCAGGGTTAACCAGCCAAATGAGTGCAACATCAGGTAATCGGATCTTTAACCTTAAGCTGGAAATATTTTCGATTGATGCATTTGCAGACATGCTGATGGAGCATGTCGATAGTTCCATTCGCGATATGTACCTTGTAAACCTTGGAAATGTGTCACAATATCACGGAGCTCTTTCTAAAAGCTTGCAGTATTTCTCCGTAAATGGATGGATTTTTGGCGCAAACGCACATGCTGAAATCGGCACCAACCGGATTCGCGAGCAGAGTGCAATCGCCACATACCGTGCAGAATATGCCGATAGTTCGAGCCTTGAACCAACCGATTTCGGCTATTCGGTTGGGCTATCTGCTGAAAAACAGGTCAATAACCGGGTACAATCCGGCATCCGGATATCTGACGGAAGACGCCTGCCCGGCCATCTCGAACGGTACGGTTACTACATCTACCAGCCTGTCGACGGATTTTTCTATATTGGGAATCCTGCACTTAAACCTGAACGAAGCAGCCAGGCAGAAATATTTATCACCCTGGGAAGCGAACACTCCCGGTTCATCGGCAGTACATCATTATGGGTGAACTGGTTAAAGAACTATATCGCGGGCAGCCTGATTGACCAGCTTTTTAAGCGATATGATAATATGGGCATTGCCATACTCACAGGTTTTGAAACAGAGATGAGTGCCAGGATAAACAACCGGTGGAATTCTGCTGCTTCTGTATCGTATGTTTTTGGCCGGCACAATGAGCTGGATGAGCCCCTGCCAATGATGCCTCCATTAAAAGGATCGGTATCTATACAACGGGAATCAGAGCTTGTCTCATTTGAATCCCGCATTCGCTGGGCTTCTCCGCAAAACCGTATTGCAAAACAGAACAGCCTGGAAAACCAGACCGGGGGATACATCTTGTGGGATATCTATACAAGAATAAACCTTTCACAAAACCTTGTACTTCAGGTTGGCGCAGAAAACCTACTGAACACCTTTTTTACAGATCACCTCAGCGTAAACAATATGCCCGGCGCCGGCAGAAATTTTCACGGATCGCTGCGGGTTTTAATCAATTAAACTGTATTGATCCGATTATTCTTACATTGATAAAGAAAGACTGTTTATAAAAAATAAATTAACAGGAACTGGTGATGAAAATAAAAAAAAACCTGGCAATCAGTGATACCGGATTTGTATTCGACCCATCTACCGGTGATTCCTATACTCTGAATCCCATTGGACTCGAGATTATTCAACTTTTAAAAAACAACCTATCTCTGGAGGAAATCACAGAACACATGACAAGGGAATATGACGTAGATTCAAACACCTTCGAGCGATACTTTTACGATTTTACAGGAATGCTGAAACAGATGCAATTAGTAATACCGGATGAAGCATAAACAGTTAAATATTGCCATTTCGGGATTGAATAATGTAGACAGCCCGGGACCCGGGATTCCGGTCATCAGGGGAATTCGTGAATCAGGGAATTTTACTTCCAGAATAATCGGCCTCGCGTACGAAAACCTTGAACCCGGTGCGTATATGCATGAGTTTGTCGACAAAACCTATAAGGTCCCCTATCCTTCAGAGGGTGTGGATTCTCTGATGCAACGAATTCAGTATATTCATGAACGTGAAAAGATTGATGTTTTAATTCCGAATTTCGACTCGGAAATTTTTGTATTCATCAAACTGGCTGATAAACTGAAGCAAATGGGAATCCATACGTTTTTACCCACCCTTGAGCAGTTTGAGGAGCGTCATAAAAGCAATCTGAACACTTTCGGAAAAACACATGGCATAAAGGTTCCGGAAAACATATCCGTTACCTCTCTTGAGGAGATAGAGCAGCTCAGGCAAAAAGATAAAATTGAGTTCCCGGTGGTTGTAAAGGGAAAATTTTATGATGCATATGTTGCCAAAAACCCGGAACAGGCCGCCATGTACTTTGCCAAAATCAGTGCACAGTGGGGTTTACCGGTTGT
Organism: Balneolaceae bacterium; assembly: GCA_007123715.1. Lineage (GTDB taxonomy): Bacteria > Bacteroidota > Rhodothermia > Balneolales > Balneolaceae > Rhodohalobacter. The sequence goes on from SKKO01000315.1 coordinate 19,510, forward strand.
TATTCAGGAATTTATCAGGGGAACAGAAGTAAATATTGTGGCTTTGGGCGATGGTGAAGGCAGAACAATCGGAGCTGTTTCCATGCGAAAACAATACATCACAGATAAAGGCAAAGCGTGGGGTGGTATTACGCTGGATGACCCTTCCATGCTGGAATATGCCCGTAAACTGATTCACTCTACCCGATGGCGGGGCGGAATGGAACTGGAACTTATCCGTACTGCCGACCACGCCCTTTACCTGATAGAAATTAATCCAAGGCTGCCGGCATGGGTCTATCTTGCCGTTGCAGCGGGACAAAACCTGCCCGCTGCCATGGTTCAGCTGGCGATTGGAGAAAAAATAGAACCTTTTGAATTTTATGAAGTTGGTAAAATGTTTATACGTTATTCATTTGACATGATCTGTGATTTAAGTGAATTTCAAAACCTATCCACACTGGGAGAACTTTAACACATCCGAAAAGTCTTATGGGAAAAAAACCTTTTGAACGCCCGGTCATTACAAAAATAAATGCGGGGATGCCTGCTAAATTTGGCCTTCAGATTCGGCATGACCCTATAACGGACATTGACGGAGTTCCCCTGCAGTCACTGATGGATCAGTACGGTTCTCCATTGTTTGTCTATTCAGAAAAAACCATCCGGCAAACGTATATAGAAGCATACCGTGCATTCTCATCACGCTATCCCAATGTGTTGCTTGCATGGTCTTATAAAACGAATTATATCAATGCTATATGCAATATTTTCCATCAGGAAGGAGCATGGGCAGAGGTTGTCTCGGGATTTGAGTACAGAAAAGCACTGAAAAATGGGGTGAATGGCGGGCACATTATCTTTAACGGGCCATATAAGTCGACTGATGATTTGATTCTGGCGATAAATAATGAATCTCTCATTCACATCGATCATTTTGATGAGCTTTATGATATCATAGAAATCAGTAAATCAATGGAGAAAAAGCCGAAAGTGGCTGTCAGAGTGAATATGGATATTGGTATTTATCCGGCATGGGACCGGTTTGGCTTTAATTATGAAAACGGAGAAGCCTGGGATGCCCTGAATCGCATCATGCACTACGAAAACCTTGAACTGGTTGGCCTGCACACCCACATCGGCACCTACATTATGAGCACAGCCCCGTACAAAGTTGCATCTAAAAAAATGGCGGATCTGGCGATCGGGCTGGCCCGTAAGTTCAACCATCACATTCAGTACATCGATATGGGCGGAGGTTTTGCATCAAAAAACACGCTGAAAGGCGGCTACTATCCGGGCAGCGACACCACTCCATCATTCGACGATTATGCAGAAGCAATCATATCTGAACTGATGAAAGCCGAATTTGCACCGGACCATCTGCCCATGCTGATTCTTGAAACCGGCCGGGCATTAATCGATGACGCAGGCTATCTGGCAGGAACTGTAATTGCCAACAAACGCCTTGCAGACGGTCAGCGGGCTAGCATTCTGGATGCGGGTGTAAATCTACTGTTTACATCTTTCTGGTACGATCATGATATAAGACCCGGAAAAGACGTCTCAGATCAAACCGAAGAGACTGCAATTTTTGGTCCGTTGTGCATGAATATAGATGTCATCAGAAAAAGTACGGCCTTTCCGCTGCTAAAAAAGGGAGATCCATTCGTCATCAAAAGAGTCGGGGCATACAATAATACTCAATGGCTGCAATTCATTACCATGCGGCCCAATGTTGTATTGATAGATTTGAAAGGGAAAGTGCATATCATCAGGGAAAAAGAAACCCTGGAAACGTTAAATCAGCATGAATATACACCTGATCATCTTCAGGTTATTTAAAGAATAAATACCACAGGCGGGTATGTTACATAAAATTGACTGGTTTTGGAAAGGGTTTTTAAACAGCTATACGCAAATTTTCTTCTCGGATAATAAGCTGTTTGCCGCCCTGCTTATTCCCGTAACATTCATCGATTTTTATGCCGGCCTGTTTGGGTTAACTTCTGTTCTCTTCACCAATATTATCGGTTACTTTATCGGTTTTGATACCCAAAAAATTCAGAAAGGGTATTACGGATTTAACTCCCTTCTGGTGGGGCTTGGGCTTGGCATCTACTATGAACCGGGATTGGTACTGTTCATTCTGGTTCTGATTGCAGCCATTTTTACACTCTTTATCTCGGTAACCATAGAAGGAGTGATCGGAAAATATTACTTGCCGCATCTCAGTCTTCCCTTCGTCTTTGCGCTTTGGCTTCTGATGCTTTCATCCCGTGAATTTTACGCTCTGAGCCTGAATGAGAGGTGGATATATACACTTAATGATCTTTATATCATTGGCGGGCCCTCTTTGGTTTCTGTTTACGAATGGTGGAATCAATTACTGATCCCCTCACCGCTCAGATCTTATTTTCTTTCTCTTGGAGCCATTCTATTTCAGTTCAGTGTATTATCGGGAATCATCATCGCTATTGGCCTGCTGATCTATTCAAGAATTGCCTTTACACTCTCTCTGATCGGTTTTTTTGGTGCCTGGCTTTTCTATTGGCTAATCGGTGCCGAAATATCTGAAGTCGGTTACAGCTATATAGGATTCAACTACATACTGACGGCGATCGCTCTTGGCGGATTTTTCATTATTCCGAACATACAATCCTATATCTGGGTAATTGTAGTTGTTCCTATGGTTGCCATTGTCACGATCAGTATGGATTCTTTTCTCTCCTTTTTTCAGTTACCGGTATATGCCCTCCCGTTTAATATTACCGTGCTGATTTTCCTTTACATATTGCAATTCAGGGTAAACAATAAGTCAAAGCTCTACACCTGGTTTGTCCAGAGAAATTCACCGGAGCGTAATCTCTACTCCTTTTTAAACTATCGCGAACGGTTTGCAGTATACTCTGAGATACCTGTGGCACTTCCATTCTTTGGGGAGTGGGTGGTTACACAGGCACATAACGGAGAATACACCCATAAAGGCGAATGGAAACACGCCTGGGATTTTGAAATGACCGATGAGGATGGAAAGACTTTCAAAAATAATGGAGATTTCCCCGATGATTATTACTGTTTCAATAAACCTGTTACCGTTCCGGCTGAAGGGATCGTGGAAGAGGTAATTGATAATATCGACGACAATTTGATCGGCAAGAGAAACCTCGCTCAAAATTGGGGCAATACTGTAGTGATCAGGCATCTGGATAATTTATATACAAAGCTTAGCCATCTGAAAAAAGGTTCTGTAAAAGTGAGCCGCGGTGACCGCGTACGAACCGGGGATGTTATGGGCCTTTGTGGAAATTCAGGTAATTCACCGTATCCGCATCTTCATTTTCAACTGCAAACCACTCCTCATATCGGGTCAAAAACACTGGAATACCCAATCACAAATTACAACCTTAAAAAAAACAGCGGGAAAAAACTGATAGAAACGGGCATACCCGGCAAAGAAGATCGCGTATCAAATGTTCAGATTAATACGTCTTTAAAAAATGCTTTTAACCTGGTACCCGGCAGATTAATGGAGTTTGATGTAGAAGGATTAAAAACACGAAAAGTGAAATGGGAGGTGAAAATAGATAATCACCTGAACCGGTACATCGAATGCATTCAAACGGGATCAAAAGCATTTTTTAAACATGAATCGGCTATGCTTCACTTTCTGCATTTTGAGGGTGAGCGTACTTCACTTCTCTATTATTTCTATTTGTCAGCCTATAAAATCAGTTTTGGGTTCGAAAATGGCCTTATTTTAGAAGACAGTTATCCGGTTAATCAGATATTCAATCCCGTTAAAATTTTTCTCCATGATTTCACCGCCCCTTTCTTTCAGTATCTTGAAGGAAATGTTGAAATCAGATACCCGGGAAAAAACCACCATTTTGAAATATCTGATATTCAGTTAGATGGCACGATCAAAAAGAAACTTTTCGGACGTACAATCTCTCAGATGTCTTTCCTTTTCCGGCTGAATAATGACGGACTGCATGACTTCCATTTTTCCGGAAATAACCATCAGATTAAAGCCCGATGCGAAAAGTAATCATCATCTCCATATTTCTGCTTTCGGTTTGCAAAACCGGTTATGGCCAGGCGCAACTAACCACTTCGTCAGTGAATGCGATCACTTACCAGCAATGGGCGAATCAGGACTGGGAAGCGCTCATAGAATCAGGCAATAGCGCTCTGGCTGCGGGTATTGATTTCTATTACCTCAGATACCGGTTGGGCATTGCCTGGTACGAAAAAAAGAACTTCCACAAAGCAGGTATGCATTTCAATAAAGCCTATCAATTGAACTCCGGTGATGACCTGTTAAGAGAATATCTCTACTATTCGTACGTCTTCTCAGGCAGAGAATACGAAGCCTCCTTTTTGGATCACGGCTTTACAAGCGGTTTTAAGAACAGGCTAAACCTTCAAAACAACCGTTCTGTAAAACAGGCCTATATTGCCTATTCATATCAGCCGGGAGCATCCTCGTCAGAAATATCACGATTTGATTTTACCTCTGTACCTGAGGGCTATCAAACCATTTCAACGGGATACCATCTGCTCAATATCGGGCTTGAGCACCGGGTGGGTTCACGCGTATGGCTGCATCATACCTTCAGGCATATCCAAAAAAATTACTATCTGTATAATAATATCACTGATTCCGGTATCCGGAACCCAAACGATTATATTTATCTGAACCAGTATTATCTCGGCGCCACAACACTCATCAAGCCCGGCCTGGATGTCCGTTTTGGTTTCCATTATATCCATCTGCTGAATTATGAAACAACCATTACTTCACCTCCCCGTCCAAGAACCATACGCACGTCTGTAACCGGTTACGACCTGGCGGGGTTTCTGTCTGTATATCACCGGTTCAATTATGCTTCGGCCGGGCTTTCGACCTCCATTGCTAACCTGAATAATGCAACACAATACCAGCAAAATGCCATCATTTCACTTTTTCCATTCGGCAATCTCAATTTCTACACCACCTCTGTGATTTCATATCAGTCAGAAAAAAAAGTGAGTGGCCAATGGCGCAACCAGTTTATTCTGAACCAAAAACTTGGCCTTAAACTCACCGGACGGATATGGGCTGAAGCTGATGCAACATTTGGTGATGTTCTGAACGTAGTATCAAATGACGGAAGTGTAATATATAACGATCCGGACGTTACCAGAATAAGTTATGGTCTTCGTCTTCACACAATACTGTCCAGATCTTTAACCATGCTTCTGGACTACCGTCATTTAGAGAAAGAGAGTAACTTTGTTTTGTCACAAATCAGCACTCAGCTACCGGAAAGTATCCCCTATAACACCTTTTCATTTTCAGTAACACTCTTATGGAATATTTAAGATTATCGCTTTTATCCATCTCAATCCTCCTCCTCATAAACATGCCTCTATATGCACAGGATCATCTCACAGATGCCTTCCGGGCAAGTTATGAAGCTGAACGAAAGAGTGAGTATCGGGCTGCGGCCGAATACCTTTTGGATGTATATGATTCATCATCCTATGAGCTGAACCTCAGGCTCGGCTGGCTGAACTATCAAAAAGGCAATATGGAAGCATCCATTCAATTTTATTCACAGGCCGTGGATCTGAAGCCCTATGCCGTGGAACCAAAACTTGGGCTTGTATATCCCTATTCTGCAATGGGAATGTGGGATGAGGTCATCGAACTTTACCAACGCATTTTGAGTACTGACCCGCAAAACAGCCTGGTGAATTACCGGATGGGGCTCATCTATTACAACAGGGGCCAACATGAACGTGCAGATCCTTTTATCGAAAAAGTGGTCAACCTCTATCCGTTTGATTATGATTCGCTCCTGCTGTTTGCCTGGAACAAACTGATGTTGCAGCGCTCAAGAGAGGCACAAGTGTTATTTCATAAAGTTTTGCTGGCCAATCCAGGAGATGAATCTGCTACAACTGGCCTCAGTTTGATTCAATAAAAGAATCAAACCCCTGCTATTCTTCTTTTATATTCATCCAGGGCTTCCTTGAGACGTTCATGGGCAGTTTCGTCACCCGGTATATTGTGGGAGGGGTGAATATACAATTTGGTGCCCCGTTCCTCAAGAATTTCGGCTACGGTCGTAATTACCATCCACACAATTGTGGTAAACGCCAGGGTGGAAACAGGGCCCACTTTATCAGTATGATGCTGAAGCTGAACCGTGGCATCTACGGACGGTACACACGAATCGATCACGATATCTGCAATTTCAAATAACTTTCTGCCCGATGAATGGCGTGTTTTTGTATCCACGAAAGCTTTTTCTGATCCGCATACCACCAGCTTAAGCCCGAGCTCTTTTGCCCTTAGTGCCACGTCAATAATAACGTTGTTGATACCCGAATGGGAAAAAAGCCACATGGTGTCTTCATCATGAAGATTATAGCTCTTCACGATTTCGCGCCCGTACCCTTCCACTCTTTCGAGAAAGACAAACTGATGAACGCCCATATCTCCGTGGATGTGGGTGAAAAAGGATAGCGGCAATTCAATCATCGGATGAAAACCCACAAATCCGCCGATTCTCGGATACATCTCCTCAATCGGAATGGTTGAGTGGCCGCAGCCAAATGTATGCACCCATCTCCCTTTTTCGATGGAATCGGCCATCATGGTTGCAGCTTTTTCAATCGCTGCCATTTGTGTCTTTTCGATCTCGTCAATCACTGTTCGGGCATTTTTCAGCCATTCTGATGCTAATCGGCTCATATCTGATGATTTTATTATTTAAGGATTAATTTGAGGATGGTATCTGGTGAATCTCTTTAAAGCAAACACAAACAGGATATACGTGGCAATAATAGAAGCCGGAATCAGCATGAATGAAGAGCGCAGGCCAAACAGATCGCCTACAACACCGGCGATATAGGGCAACAGCATTCCTCCGATAAGGGCAATGGTAAAAGCCATGCTGAAAGCGGTGCCGGTCATGCCGGGATACAGATCACCGATATAGCCAAGCAACAGGGGGAATACTGCTGCAAATCCGGCCCCAAGCAGGAAAATACTGAATGTCGCCATCACCGGATTATTTGTATTCAGCAAAATGAATGCCCCTGCCATCGCAATAGCCATACTTATTTTGATAATGATTGCAGGCGGCCGCCATTTCAGGATCCTGCTGATTGCAAGCCTGCTCATCATCATACCGATCCAAAAAAAAGAAAGAAGGGTTACAGCGGTGGAAGCTTCAACATTCAGTACATCCTGGAAGTAAGTGGCTGTCCATCCGCCGGTTGTAATTTCCATCCCGCTTTGAAAAAAAAGGATGAATGCCAGTAATAATAATGTGGGATGCTTCATAAGTGAGAGAGCATCTTTTGCAGGAAAACTGTGCGGCTGTTTCGGCTCGGGAAAGGTTAGCCGCAGATATACAAAAACCGCCAGCAGTACAATGATTCCAAGAGTGGCAATAATATGTGTATAGGTAAAATGGTTGAGTAAAGCTCCCAAAATTAATGGCACACTGAACGCACCTATTCCGAAAAAAACGCCAAGCAAGGCTAATTTAGCGCTTCTATCGCCATCACTAATATCGCTTACAAGGGCATTGGCCGCTCCGTTCATAATCCCTCCCCCGAAACCAAAAAACATTATGGAAATTGAAAAAAGGAAAAAGGATGGCGAAAATGCAACGCCTTCCATTCCAATTAAAATGAGCAGTGTGCAAATCACCAGCAATTTTTTATACCCGAAACGGTCAACAATCGGGCCGAAGATTAATGAGCCTGCCAGTATCCCAAGATTCAGAAGGGTAAACAGAAACCCGGCCTCTGTCATGCTGATCTCAAACCGTGCAATAACAGCCGGCAGAATAGAACCAAGCGTTGTAAGTGTTATGCCAAATAACAGTAAACCCAGGCAGGCAGACCCAAAAAGAAATTTATATTCAATTTCTTTCATTTCGCATCTTTCTTTTTTAATGATGATAACGCAAGATATGCCGCGCCGTACAGCCCTGCGCGGTTACCGAGGGCAGTTAGCTCGATGGATACCTGGTTCATGGCAACAGGCTGAGCCCACTTCCCGGCTTCGGTTTTTACTTGATCAAATAAAGCAGCGGCAGCCTCAAAGACTCCGCCTCCGAGAATAATTTTTTCCGGGTTAAAGATACTGACCAGATTAGCCACAGACATTCCCCAAAATTCTACTGCCTCTCCGATGACCTGTTTGGCAATAGGGTCTTTTTTTTGATATGCCTCAAATATATCTTTTGATGTGATTTTTCCGGGTGATATGTTGTCAAGATCGCCCCTGTAGGATGGCTGTTTGCCGAGATACGCCCTGTAAACACGGGCCAGCCCTTCGCCGGATGCATGATACTCAAAACACCCGCAATTCTGGTAAGCTGCAAGATAAGGCCTGTTCAGTGCCATCCAGCCAATAGCACCTGCACTATAGCCCACTCCCTGTAAAACGTTGCCGTTTATCACAATGCCTGCACCAATACCCGTACCGACTGCCATATAAATCGCATTTCTGCTCCCCCTTGCATTTCCCTGCCATATTTCACCGAGAATATAACAAGAACGGTCGCTTTCTATTGCTATGGGTATGGCCTCACCAAGCCGGATACGCAGTTTTTCCGGCAATGGGTATTGATCCCAACCCGGCAAATTAGGAGCCCATACTGTGGCTTTTTCCCTGTGGTAAATGCCGGGCACACTCACACCTATGGCTGATGTTTTCATTGTTTCCGCCCGGGCTTCTTTCAAAAGCATTTGGATAATACCTGTTATTGACATAAGAATTTCATCCCCCTCAGATCCTGCTACAGGTTCGGTGATTTCAGAGAGTAATTTTCCCTCACCGGAAAAAAGTCCTCCCGCAATTTTTGTTCCACCCAGGTCAACCGCTATTATTGCCATTCTACTCTATATTATTCAATTATTGCTTATCCCTCAAAGTCTGCATTTAAACACTTCAAATCAAAAAACTGCCCTCACTTTCTCTGTTAATCGGTTATTCTGTTCGTCTGATATAATTTAAAAACTTCGTGCACCTTCGCGCATGGTGTCATTGTGGCTAAGTGCCTTATCCTTAAATCATTGCGGGTATGCAAAGGCTTTCCGTGCCGGAGAAGCTCTCCGGCCTACATCGCTAAAACCTTCCTGCCTTCCTATCATCGACAGCCCCTAATTTTGCCCAGAGGGAGTAGATTTTATGAGAAATTTGAGATAATTTTATCTGTTTATCTGTTTATCATGCTTCATTCAAAAAAATCTACTCCAGATCGTAAAATTGAAATTATGGCTCCGGCCGGTGATTGGGCTTCTATGCAGGCTGCTCTGCAGGCAAATGCAGATTCTGTATATTTTGGTGTAGAAAAATTGAATATGCGTGCGAGATCTTCCAATAATTTTAAACTGGATGATCTCCCCGAAATTGCCGCCCTCTGCAATTCCCGGCATACCAAAACGTACCTTACCCTTAATACAGTTCTCTATGATGAAGACTTACCGGTAATGGAAACTGTCATCGACCGCGTGAAGGAATCCGGTATTCATGCCATCATCGCATCCGATCAGGCTGCTATTCTGTATGCCAATCAAAGAGGAGTTAATGTACATATCTCAACCCAGACCAATATTTCAAATATTGCCATGGTGGAGTTTTACAGTCGTTTTGCAGATGTGATGGTTTTAGCCCGAGAACTCAACCTGAATCAGGTTAAAAATATAAACCGTGCAATTAAAGAGCGTAATATTACAGGGCCTTCAGGTTATCCGGTACGAATTGAACTTTTCGCACACGGGGCACTATGTATGGCTGTTTCAGGAAAATGTTACCTCAGCCTTCACACGTACAACTCGTCTGCAAACCGGGGAGAATGCAAACAAAACTGCAGGCATCAATACCATGTAACTGCCAATGGGGGTGATGGATTTCTGGTTGAAAATGAGTATATCATGTCGCCAAAAGATCTGTGTACAATCGATTTTCTTGATCTGATTTTGGATGCCGGTGTCAGCGTTTTAAAAATAGAAGGCCGGGGGCGTTCGCCCGAATATGTAAAAACGGTTACCGGATGCTACAAGGAAGCTGCGGAATCCGTTTTATCCGGAACTTACACAACGGAACAAATTGAGAGTTGGAAAAATCGACTTGCAGGAGTTTATAACCGGGGTTTTTGGGATGGTTACTACCTAGGCAGTAAAATGGGTGAATGGAGTAAAAGGCATGGCTCATCATCCACAAAACAGAAAATTTTTGTTGGAGATGTTCTTCATTACTACCCTAAAGCCGGTATTGCCCATATTCGGATAAAATCGAATCAAATCAACATCCATGATTCTCTTCTTATCATCGGAAAAACAACAGGCGTCATTGCAACATCACCCTCTTCGATATGGGTTGATGATCAGCCATCCTCATCAGCTAAAAAGGGAAAAGAGTGTACCATTAAAGTTGATGAAAAAGTACGCCAGGGTGATGCCGTCTATCTCTGGACAGATCGCCGGAACTGATTTCATTCAGATTCATTTTAATTTGTGGGATGGATAAACATACAGCAAGCAATGAAGTAAAACCCTTGCAAATCAAAGCTCTGAATATTAATCTGAAACTGCCAAAAAAATTAAAGTTGCTAAAGAAATACCTGTACTCTTTATCAGGATATCCCCGAAACTATTGCCGCATAATTTTCTTAACTATTATTATCCCTGCAAAGGTCTGTGGGATTCCATAACAATGCAATCATTTTAAATAATAAAGGCATGAAAATTACATCCAAACACCTTTCCGTTTTATATGATCTTACCGCCGAGCAATTCAATGCCGTTGAAATGCATTCTTTTCTGAACCTTATCAACCTCATCCAAATGCAGCTTGAGTTCCTTAAAATGGAAACCGGCAAAAAAGAACTTTTCGATGAAATACTGGGAGAAACCAATGACATGGTAAGGGAAATTAGAAAAAGTAAAAAAAACAGGTTTTTCCCTGAAAATTTGAAATCGTATCAAAAGAAAGTGATTGACCTGATCACATATATTGAAAAAGAAACTGAAGACGATGAACTGACTCATGGAATTCAGGAATCCCGTGATGTTTTGCTGGAAGTTTTCAGAGTTTTGGACATCCGTGCGGAAGAGCTGAAAAGGCACGTTTCCCATCCCGGCCAATGGCTCTCATATAGTGTTGAGGAGTTTATAAACGATTTTAACACCTTTTTCCATGCTGTTGAAAAAAATAGTAAGGGGAGATACCGTATTGTTCAGAATATAGCCAACCAGGAACCGAACGATTACCTCATACATTTCGAAGTTGACAGTGAACTTGACGGACTTGTCACCATGCCTGTCATATTTAAGGATGTAATACGTGACCTGATTGCAAATGCCCGAAAATACACGGATCCCGGCGGGAGGATTCATGTGGGTGTTTATCAAAAGAAAAACCTGTTACGTTTTATTGTTGAGGATAATGGGATGGGAATCCCGAAAAATGAGCTCGACCGTATTTTTGAATATGGTTATCGGGCCACAAACGTCCGCCATTTACCAACAATGGGAGGAGGATTCGGGCTAACCAAAGCATTATATGTAACCGTACAGCTGAATGGAGATCTGTGGATAGATTCGGAAGAAGACAATGGAACGAAAATTAAGATTGAAATCCCTGTACCCGAAAAATTTGTTAAAACAGGTTTGAAAAAGACCAATATTTCGAGTGAGTCAGGTTAAGAATAAAACCATTCTCTAAGTTCAGGTATTCGATGATTGTAAACCTTATTAGAATAGCCGGGATTACTATTATTCTGCAAATTGGCTATATCCTTGCGGGTATGATGATCACTATTCCATCCGAAGCAGCGGCTGAATCAGATCCCTCATTATTTCATTTCCTGTTGCATTGCCTTCTTTTGGCTATCGGCCTTTCTGTGGTTATTCGAAATTCGGAATGGTACGGACTTAAACTGATCGTTACTTTGGTATTTTCATTCTTTGGTTTCCTGACGTTTATGTCTTTAATAGAAGCCTCATTTTTTATGACAAACATTCCTCAAGAATTTATACCGCAGCTCTGGCTGATGGGTACTGTGGTAGTACTGTTTTCTGTACCGCTTGCAGTACTTATTCATGGAAAAGCTACGTCTAAGGAATCTGAAACCGGGGTTCGTCCTGACCGCACATTTTCAGTAGGAGAATGGATTTGGAAAACCGGATTTATTGCAGTTATCTATCTTATTATCTATTTCACTTTTGGATATTACATTGCCTGGCAAAGCGCCGAATTGAGAGAGTTTTATGGAAGTACTGAGTTTCTCGGATTTTTCCCTCATATGAAAACTGTGTTACTCGAAACAACTTTAGCTCCATTCCAGGTTTTAAGGGCTGTTTTATGGATGATATTTGCCCTGCCTCTGGTCTGGATGTTAAAAGGGAATGTGTTTCGAGTTGCAATCATTACCGGTTTTGCAATTTCAGTACTCCATTCATCACAGCTACTACTGCCAAACCCTTTTATGCCTGAAACCATCAGGCATATCCATCTGCTTGAAACATCCACATCCATGTTTTTGTTTGGATTGTTTTTAGGAGTGATACTCTACAGGTCGCATGATTCTTTCAAGGACTTTTTCGATTTCGAAGTTTTTTAGGTTTATCGAATTATATTTTTGAGTCAATCTATGTTTGGAATTGACAACCCTTCGATATTTGGTGTTCAATATTCAATATTCAATATTTAACATACATTACTTCTGTAGCCGATTATTTTTTGTATGACTACACTCTTTACAGTACAGCTTTCTTCCGAGGTAAGAATCTCTTCCGGATTTTGTGGTTACCCAGGGCCGCAGCTGCCAGGGCGGATCATGGCGCACATGCTGTGTATGGCCGCACTTCAGTTCAGCCACCCAATCAGCTTTATCATCTTTATAAAATCCGGTGATAGGTTGTTTCATGAGCGTTGAGTAAAAAAATCGTTCAGAACCTGTTCTATATCGATAAGCTGAATTGAACTTACCGCAGCTTCCATACTGCCTTCAGCACAAAGGCCCTGCATGGAAGCATCCGTGAATCCTTCCCTTGCTTTTTCTACACATAATTCACGAATAGTATTTGCCAGGATCAATGCTTCGAATTTTTCCAGTCTGCTGTTGCACATAGTTAATTTTAGATATTATATGAATGGTCAAATTTAAGCTGATTTGAATAGAATACCATTTTGAAAACAGTTGTTCATTTGTTGTTGACTCAGTTTTCAAAGTTGCATCTTCATAAGTGGACCCAATTCCTGCTCATCTATGCGGGTTTCTGAAATTGCTGAATCTTAAACCATAAATTTTATTGCAAATACTCTGCAAATGATTTTATGGTGAAACTCTGATCACTCAAGCACCACTGCTGTTCCGTAGACAAGGATTTCGGCCGCCCCTGTCATGATATAGCTTGTGGAAAATCGTATATCCACAATGGCATTTGCACCAAGGGATTGTGCATCATCTATCATCCGGTCAATTGCCTGTTCGCGGGCTTCCGCCATCATTTTAGTGTAATCATGAATTTCACCGCCAATCAGCATTTTCAGGGAAGCAAGTATATCCCGGCCCAAATGCCGTACTCGTATGGTATTTCCCCTTACCACGCCAAGTGTTTGTTTTACTGTTTTTCCTGCAATTTGTGAGGATGTTGTTATTTTCATCGTATTACATCTTTATATCTTTCATGTTTGTTCATATACATTCTTTCCCGTACAAGGGAAACCAGCAGGATTATGGTTCCGGCTGTAACAGCAATAATCGCTCCTTTAAGCCACCAGGCAAGAGCGGGATCGGTTAGCAGGTCCGAAAATACCAGCCATGCTCCGTAGAATAAAAGTACGAGAGCGCCAACAGTAAATAAAATCCAGCCGATTCCTCTTTCCATTTTTGTGAAGAGTGTCTGGCTGTAACTATCCCATAATTCTGGTGCCGGTTCTTTCATTTTTGTTTGTGTTGTCATTTTTTTCAGATTTTTGAGTTGTTGATATTCTTCTGCCAATTCACGGTTCTGTAACAGGTATTGTTTCAGTTCAACTTCTTCATCCAGCGTATTTTCGCCATCTATGGAAGCCATCATAAGCTGACGGATTCGTTCGGAATCATATATGCTCATAGCCTGCCTCCTCCATTTTTATTTTAAATCGTTTTCGTGCCGTATATAATCTCGACATGACAGTTCCTGTCGGAATATCGAGCAACTCGGCTATTTCTTTGTAGGTATATCCTTCCAGGTCTTTCAGAATAATAATTTCGCGGTCGTCCATACTCAGTGATGATAGTGCATCCTGAATGAGCCTGCTCTGTTCAGCCTGTAAAAGCCGGGCAGATGCATCTTCTTCTGAAACCGGTTCTATCCACGATGGCAGCATGCTCAAGGCCATTTCCCTGCCGCGATTTTTATCGCGTTGCGCATTCAGACATAACCGTTTTAATACAGTATAGAACCAGGGATAAAAGGGCCTTTCCGGGTCCAGGGTTTGCCTTGCATTCCATGCCCTTATAAAGGCTTGCTGTGAAACATCAATCGCATCATCATGGTTACCCAGTAATGCAAGTGAGTGGTAGTACGCCGGCTTCATCAACTGTTCTGCCAGCGTTTTGAATGCACGGGAATCTCCGCGGCTTACCTGCCTCACAATTTCCGGTTTTATGTGGATGCGGCTTTTCATTCTTTATTGGCTCTTTCTATATCATACACCAAAAATGAGTTTTTATTCGGAATTTTTTTGAGCGCTGACTATTTGTATGGATAAATTTATGCGATACGGAATACGGGTTTCGGGTCGCATGTTATGAATTCGACCTGACAGCACCTACTGGATCTGTCAGCGTTTCGGGATGTGTGATGACGCAAAATGCCCCAACTGAAAGATAAAAGACGATTTTGTACGAAATTTCTTGTGGTTTATTATTGTGGTCAATAAATTAGATATAACTATCTAAAATAGGCTATTTTAAACAATCCAGGTGACTAAGCAATTTTAAACAAACATTTCACAGATTAAAACTCTTGAATCGTGTCCCGCATTAAACGCCTTTTGCTGTTTTTTATTCCACCGGAAAACTGGCGGATTCCTGTAGCAATTGCTATGGGTGCTTTCACCGGGATTACGGTTTATGCACTGTTTGTTTCAAATGCGGTTAGTTATATGTCGGATTCACCTGAAACATGCATCAACTGTCATGTGATGGGGCCGCAGTATGCCACCTGGTTCCACAGCTCACACCGCGAGCATGCCACTTGCAACGATTGTCATGTACCGCAGGATAATGTTTTTAAACACTACGCTTTTAAAGCCCAGGATGGCCTTCGCCACGCCTATATGTTTACCATGGGAGATATCCCCGATCCCATCATCATGCATGAAGCCGGTCAAAGAACCGTGCAGGCCAATTGCCAGCGATGCCATGATTATACAAACCAGCACATCAGGGCCGGTTTTACATCGTGGGCCGATGCGCAGGCAGGGGAAGGTAAACTATGCTGGGACTGCCACCGGGATGTTCCTCACGGAACTGTCAGAAGTGCAGCATCCGCGCCTCAGGCACTGATTCCGGTGCCGCAATCACCTATGCCAGAGTGGTTAAATCGAATGGTTAACTAAGAAAATTAAACCAGCTATGAAAAATATATCCAAAACTGTCAGTAATAAGCCGTGGGTTGCATGGGTACTGTTCTTCGCAACCATGGTAGTGGTATTTTTCCTCGGCCTCTTTACCTATACCATTATCGAAAACCGTACAGCCGGCCAGTTTGCTTTCGTAACCACCACCGATATCGATCCGCTCGATCCGCGGGCCGAAGCCTGGGGGCGTTTTTTCCCGCGCCAGTTTAACACATACGCACAAATGGCCGATACAACGTTCAGGAGCAAATACCTGGGATCACAGCGAAGGGATCTGCTGGATGAAAATCCGAACATGGTAATCCTGTTTGCCGGTTACGGCTTTTCGAGAGATTACAATCTGGCGCGCGGTCACTATTACTCAGTGCTGGATGTACAGGAAACATTGAGAACCGGTGCCCCCATGAATCCCCGGGATGGCCCCATGCCGGCTACATGCTGGACCTGTAAAAGCCCCGACGTACCCCGCCTGATGGACGAGATAGGTGTTGCTGAATACTATTCAAAAACCCTTGCTGAAGTGGGCCACGAGATACATAACCCGATCAATTGTGCAAGCTGCCACGAAGCTGAGGATATGTCACTGAAAATTGCGCTGCCTGCACTTGCCGAAACCTTCGAACGGATGGGACGTGATATCAACAATGTCTCGCATCAGGAGATGCGTTCTCTGGCATGTGCCCAGTGCCACGTTGAATATTATTTCGGAGAGAATAACTACCTTGTTTTTCCATGGGATGAAGGCATGCGCGCTGAAGATATCGCCTACTATTTTGACCAGCGGGAATTTGCCGACTGGATTCATCCGCTCAGCCGCGCACCGATGATTAAAGCCCAGCACCCGGATTACGAGATTTTCACAACAGGAATTCATTATCAGAGAGGAGTTTCCTGTGCCGACTGCCACATGCCATACACTACACAAGGGGGTATGAAATTTACAGATCACAAGATCCAGAGCCCGTTAAACAATATTTCGGCTTCATGCCAAACCTGTCACAGGCAGAGTGAAGCCGAACTTATTCGAAATGTGTACGACCGGCAGGATATGGTTC
>SKKO01000264.1 GCA_007123715.1 Balneolaceae bacterium
GCGATGACATCCATGATCTCTTTTTTGCCGCCAAAGGCACCCACCGGCAGGCCACCGCCAATAATTTTCCCGAATGTGACCAGATCGGCCCACACATCAAAGCGCTCCTGGGCGCCTCCGCGTGCCAGCCTGAACCCGGTCATCACCTCATCAAAAATGAGAACGGCTTCGTGTTCATTACACAGTTTTCGAAGACCTTCCAGAAAACCGGGTTCCGGCGGTATACAGCCCATATTTCCAACAACAGGCTCCAGGATGATTGCCGCAATTTTTCCTTTGTTTTTGTTTAGAAGCTTTTCAACACTGTCCAGGTCATTGTAATCGGCGTTGAGGGTGTCTTTGGCTGTGCCTTTGGTCACCCCGGGACTGCTCGGCTTGCCGAGGGTAAGCGCGCCGCTTCCTGCTTTTATCAGAAACGAATCGGCATGACCATGATAGTTCCCTTCAAATTTGATGATTTTCTCTTTCCCGGTATATCCCCGTGCCACACGAATGGCACTCATGCACGCTTCAGTTCCTGAATTCACCATGCGAACCCTTTCCACATTCGGCACCATGCGCTGCACCAATTCCGCCATCCGGATTTCGAGTTCGGTGGGAGCACCAAACGAGGTAGAGTTGAATGAAGCATCCTGAACAGCTTTTACCACAGCAGGATACGCATGGCCAAGAATCATCGGCCCCCAAGATCCTACGTAGTCGATAAATTCGTTGCCATCTTCATCGGTGATGAGAGACCCTTTCGCCTTCTTAAAAAAGACGGGAGTGCCTCCAACTGATTTGAAGGCCCGTGCCGGTGAATTCACGCCGCCGGGAATAAATTGCTGTGCCTGTTTAAAGAGGTATTCGCTTTTGTTTAGGAGCATAGTCTTAAGTCCTGAGTCGTGAGTAATTTGTTGTTGACTGTTTAAACGGGGAAACACCCCCCTGCCCCCCTTTTTAGGGGGGAGTAATTCCGGCTCCTTTTCAAATATTAATCGCTTAGGTTTTGGAGTGCTGCGATACGGTCATCCAGTGGCGGGTGTGTCATAAAGAGGGCTTTGAGGCCGCTCCTTTTGCCGCCGGTGATACCAAAAGCCTGCATGGATTCGGGCAGCTGATTCGGTACATTCATTTCGGCTTTCAGCCTTCGCAGGGCGTTTATCATACCCTGACGGCTTCCGAGCCTCGCACCGTCTCTGTCGGCCACAAATTCACGCCTTCTTGAAAACCAGAACACAATGGTTGAAGCCAATATTGCCAGTATAATTTCAGCAACAATCGTGGTTACAAAATATCCGATGCCAAGCCCCTGCTCGTTTCTGAGAACCACACGGTCCACCACAAACCCAACTACACGGGCAAGGAACATCACGAACGTATTCACTACGCCCTGGATCAGGGCAAGCGTTATCATATCGCCATTGGCTACGTGACCCACTTCATGGCCAAGCACGGCTTCAATTTCATCACGGTTAAAACGGCTCAGCATCCCGCTGCTGATGGCTACCAGTGCCTTGTTTCGGTTTGCGCCGGTAGCAAAAGCGTTGGCCTGCTGCGCTTCAAAAATTCCCACTTCGGGCATTCCGATTCCGGCTTCCTTCGATTGCTTTTCAATAGTCCTGTATAGCCACTCTTCGGTTGAATTGCGTGGTTTTTCTATGAGGTGAACCTTCATTGTCCACTTGGCAATTTTCTTTGACAACAGCAGAGAGATGAAGGATCCTGCCATACCGAAGATAAAGCAGAAAATCAGCAGGGCTTGCAAATTCAGATTGGTCCCGGTTTCATCCAGAAAAGAACCCACCCCTAAAATCGACATCGTAATGCTTGCCACCACAATGATCGCCAGGTTGGTTCCAAGAAATAATAGAACTCGTTTCATGTTTCGTTGATAATTATTTGGTTGATTGATAATCTTTTAAAAAATCCCATCTTGCCCCGTAGGGGTCCGAATAGGAAGTGGAGACATCCCGACAAGTCTGTCGGTAAGGGGTGTGTACGGTGCTTTGATACAACTCAGTGGTAATTTCAAATAGTTTGCCATTACTTTACACACCCCTTAATCCCCTCTCTAGAGGGGAGTTTACAACAATCGTGCCGCATTTTTTGCAAAATATGTCGCAATGAGGTCGGCCCCGGCTCTTTTAAACGCAATAAGTGCCTCCATCATTGCATCTTCTTCATTCAGCCAGCCTTTTTCTGCAGCGGCCTTGATCATTGCATATTCACCGGATACATTGTAGACCGCTACCGGCACATATACTGCCTCTTTTACCGCCCGAACCACATCGAGGTAGGGCAGGCCGGGTTTTATCATTACGATATCGGCACCTTCTTGTTCATCTGAGACAGCTTCTTTTACCGCTTCAGTCGCGTTTGAAGGATCCATTTGGTATGTTTTTTTATCACCAAAACCGGGAGCAGAATCCAGTGCATCGCGAAAAGGCCCGTAGAAGCAAGAGGCGTATTTTGCACTGTATGCCATAATTCCGGTATGATGATACCCTGCATTTTCAAGGGCATCCCGAATCAGGAGAATGCGCCCGTCCATCATGTCGGAAGGGGCTACAAAATCGGCACCTGCTTCGGCATGACTCACCGACATTTTGGCAAGTAGCTCCGCACTTTCGTCATTCAAAATCTGCCCGTCGCGCACAATTCCGTCATGGCCATATCTGCTGTAAGGGTCTAGCGCCACATCGGTCATGATTACCATTTCGGGAAATTCTTTTTTGATGGCACGAACTGATCGCTGCATCAGGCCGTCCGGATTCAGTGCTTCGGTGCCTTCATTGTCTTTTTTCTCATCGGGCACTTTGGCAAATAATAACACTGATGGAATCCCGAGTGATTGAATCTCTTCTACTTCTTTCAGTAGTAAATCCAATGTATACCGGTAATAACCGGGCATGGAAGGGATGTCGGTTTTTTGATCTGTTCCCTCTGTTACAAAAAGCGGAGCGATAAAATCTTTCACTGAGAGCCGGTATTCAGCTGCCATACTGCGGATATTTTTGGAGGCTCTTAAACGCCTGCCGCGGGAGTATGGAAATTGTGTGTAGGTCATGTATTTGATTTTCTTTTTTTATAAAATTGCTCTGGAACCGGGGGATAAAGGCACGAAGATATTTGCCACAAAGGCACGATGACACGATGGTGCACGAAGGGTTTTATTTAGGTCTTGTTTCAAAATAAAGGCTGTTGGCATTATAATAACCTGTTTTAAAATATTTGTGATCCTTCTTGTCATCGTACCTTAGTGGCTAAAACGGACAGGATTTTGGAATACTAATATGTTGTTGTCATCCGGGAGGGGACCACAAGAGTTATATCCGCTGAAATGAAATCATCCGGATCCACGTCATGTATATCGTCCCGTGTTATTGTATTAATAGTTAGTATATCATAGCCTTTTACGGTTTCTGTAATATACCATACAATTCCTTCCCAATCATTGGAATGATAGGAACCGTTCAAGTGAAGCATCCGGTCATTGATGCCCATATTCAGCAAAATGAAATGAGCCATTGTGGCATCTTTCACAGCCTGTGCATATATGAGGTTATCGCCACCGTGGCCACGGGCGGCTTCCGCTATGTTTTTATAGGACTGAAGTTCCTTGTCGACCTGAATGGGCAAGGGTGCCATCCAGTTTTTTGCCTGATTATCGAGTGAATCCAGCGCATCCATGCCCTGCATATAAACAGATGAAGCATACCTGCGGGGAATATTCGTAGCCACCACTTTCAGCCTGTTATCACGTGCAAATTCAACAATGGGTTTATAATCTGTTTGATAATTATTCCAGAGCCTTGCATCACTTTCAAAACTTCGCTGACTGATATGGCCGGAAAAATATTCGTCAATCAACACCTGCTGATCAGCTTCGAACATCTCCATGCCGATGTGCAGGTTCCTCGA
>SKKO01000194.1 GCA_007123715.1 Balneolaceae bacterium
GTATTGCGGCTGATTTCGATAAATACCTTTGATTGTGCTTCGGATAATTTGTTGATCGATGTATTCAGCAAGAAAAAAGCTTTTCCTCCAATCCTCTGGTGTTGCCGCCGAGAGTACTGCCCGCAACGGTTTATTAAAGTCTGCCCTTTCACGGTATACATCACCTGCAATCCAGAGTATGATTTCCGTTTCATCATACCGGTTGTAAATTGGAATCCAGCCGCGGTCAAAGCTGGTATAACGTTCAGATAAATTCGCCGGTCGCCCCCAAATTACAGGGCGGTTCGTTTGCCATCGTATCTGCTCACCGCTATATGCACCAAGCATCACGTTGGTATTGAAATAGGATGACCATACAGGGGTATCGATCGCAGTAGAGTAGCTGGTCAGCTCGTCGCCGTCAAGGGTTATCAACCTGATGTGAAACATGTGATTAACCCAGCTTTGTCGGATATTATTCTGTACTGTTCGCTGGAATTGAGTTTGAATTCTGAAAGTTTGATCGGCAGGTGTTAAATTCAAAAACTGAAGAAAATCCTGTTCTGTATCGGAAAGCAATTCAAATAAAATGTCGCGGGTACTGATCTCCTCCTCCTGGGTAAATGTTTCGGCTTCTTCAAGTAATTCCCTGTCTATTCGATCATTATTCGTGCTCCAAATGATGGTATATATCGTTGTTGATGCAATCAAAACCATGATCATCAGCTTCCTGAATCCCGACATATCCATAAATGCCTCAGGGTATTTGTGAAAGTGATGAATGATTAGAATGAAGAGCAGAAAGAGGAGGATCTTAAGGCCTAAGGTCCATCTTAAAATATGATGGCTTCCAATGATGAACTCAAATACAAAATAAACGATCAAAAAGCTGATCATTGAAATTAATGCTATAATTACTGATTTATCTTCCTCAGATATAAAAAGACGATACCCCGTAGTTAAGATGATCCCGGATGCGGCGATAAAAAACAGTCCTGAAAAAATGTAAAAAAGAAAAGATTCAATATCCGGAGCTAATTCCAGATCCAGCAGTAAAATGGAGCTGTTAATAAGCAGGCTTTCAGTTGCATGAAGGAAAAAGTGAAGCAACAGCAAACTCAGGCCGCCAAAAAGAAATGCCAGGCCTATAGTTCGGAAGTGTTTTTCATTCATTAAGGATTTTTGTGAAACCCTGAGAAGGTTATGTACGCTAACAAGTACTAAAAAAAGGAATAGTGCATGAATGATGTACTGAGCAAGTTCGAAGAGAGTCTTATTTTCCCGGTACCCTACACCATCGGGTATCAATGATAACCAGTATTCCAATAATCCGGAGTTCAACAAAACCGGCCAAAGAGTGATCATAAAAAGTAACTGAATAATACTGAAAATCGGTTGCTCGGTCTGATTGGAAAGCACGATGAGAAATAGGAATATTACAAAGGCACAAAAAATATGGAAGACAAGCCTCCGAGAGTTTTGGTTTTCTTTGATGCTATTTATGTACACATGGACATCTTCATGTGTGGCCCAAACAGCCCCCATAGAATCGGATGCCGGAGAGTAAAGAGTTCTGTAAAGCGCATTGGATGGGATATTTCCAAAGAAGTTGAAATGAACAGGATAGTATCCTTTCTCCCTGTGGAAAGAATTCAGATTAAAATCACCTTCCCTGATAAATGGCAGGTCAGTGGTTTGTGAGAGACGTTTAGCTGCAAGTATGGTATAGGCGTCATCGCCAAGCTGGAGTGAATGTTTATGGACCAGAATAAGTACATTATTCAGGTTCCTTATATTGATTTCGGAAGGCTGGCCTGCTGAAACGGGCAGCGAAATCACATAATCTTTCCAAAGCCATTTCTCTCCGTTTTTATAAATGGTAATTCCCCAGAGGTCAGAAGGCTCTATATACTGATAGAGAGAAACTCTGTCTGTTTCAGTTGATACGGCCTGTTCTGTAAGTTTAGCAATGAGTTCTGCAGATTGTACAAGATCATTTGTATACTCATCAAAATGAAAAGATGCTTCATCAAGGCTTTGCAGGATAGAAGATTGAATACTATTGTGTGAATAAGGCGTCCTGTTCATTGAAAATTCAAACAGTGCATATCCCAGTATCACAAGAATTGTGAATATTCCTGAAAGCCAGACGGGATATTTATTTGATAACGCCAAACAGGGATAAGGATATAATGATCAGATGAAGAAATATACCACACTGATATCACTTAATGTATTTTATCAGTGATTCAATACGGAACTGGCAAAAAAAGAATATGATCTGTTTAGGAATCAGCGATGTTTGTAAATATGGCGTCGTTCCACATTCGTTCAATTCCATAGAATTCTCGCTTCTCCTCACTAAAAATGTGTACGACCACATTTACATAATCAAGAATAATCCATCTGCGGGCATCCATGCCTTCCTGTTTCCATACGGCTTCTCCCGTTTTTTCTTTAACTTTTTCAATTGCGCTGTTTGCAATGGCGCGAATTTGTGTTTCTGATGTTCCGTGGCAAACCACAAAAAAGTCAGTCAAAGTAGTAAGGCCTCTTACATCCAGAATTTTTATCTCTTTTGCTTTTTTATCGAGCAGCCCATCCGTGATAATGCTGATTAATTTCTCCGAATCGGCCGTTTTACCGGGTATATCTGTTTTGAATTGTTGTTGTGCTGTACTTGTAGATTTACTCATAGGCAATGATTATAAGTTTAGTGATTCAAAATCTGAACCGATGATCAGTGTAACATCAAGGTAGAAATCCGGTGATTGTTCCCTCAGTACCCGGTCTTCCGGAATTCCGATGGCGTTTGCCACCCGTCGTGCATTTTCCATTTCTCCGCTGCGGGATATCACAAAACTGTAGCTCACATTAAAATGGTCATAATTTCCAGTTTCCACAACATCAAAACCGTAACGACGTAATGTATCGGTATATCTTGTGGCGATACCGGGCACCCCACAGCCATTAAGAACTTCAAGTTGAATGATATTGGTAACAAGTGCCGGATCAACAGTGGCTCGCTCGGTAACAATTCTCGGGTAAATGATTCTTGATGAGAGTGCTACAAGCAATAGTATCAAAAGTACACCGAGGAAACCAAGTGCGGCATTCAGGAATAGATGATTTTGATCTTCTTCGATTGTTTTATCCGGCATCAGGTCAATTAGAACCCATTGGGAAATCGATTATAGGGAGAATAATGTGGGCTTCTTCCGTAAGGACCGAATCCGTAATAGGCAGGTCTTTGCGAAAACTGAAATGAAATCATCGCATTTGAAGAGAGCCTGTAGTCGAGTCGCGCCTGGTCAATAATTATTTGCGTTCCAAGATTATCATTGTTCATAAAACTGTTGCCAAACGGTGAGTGAAGCAGTGAAACGTCAACTTGTGCATTCAGCCTGTCGCTGATATCAAAAAACATATGGTTTGTGTAAGCATTCATGTTCTGCATACTGCCACCGAAGTTACTAAAGGACATTGAGTATGAATGAGACATAGTCATATTGAGAAGATTCATCCAGCTGCCTACAGAGCCCTGACTTCCCTGGTGGCTAAGCGTAGTTGTATACTCTTCAGGATTATAGGTAAGATCTTTCCTGAATTGTGCTTCGGCAATAACTGCTGTTGCAAAAAAGACTATAGCAAGTAAAGTGATTCCTTTCATATGTTCGTTATTTATTACTTCAAACGTTTCAGAGCCGTACATAATTATACATAAATACAGAGAGTTAGTAAATAACTTTATTCTTAAAACTGCTTTAAAAGAAACATTTCAGTTTTACAGTGAAAGAAGTTCCAGTAAAAACGTTTATTCCCGGAATCGGAATGATGGGCGGGTGAACGTTTTCCCGGCTCATTCGTTATGTTTATGCACCGGATTCGTGTTATTGATACCTGAAGATGGTTGATGTTTTA
>SKKO01000175.1 GCA_007123715.1 Balneolaceae bacterium
CATCCTTATACAGGTTGGGAAATTGCGAACCCGTATCAGCCGGGTTATTCATAGTATACTGATAAACAGGCTGCTGGCGTTCTTGCTCGCAGGCGACTGTAAAGAATATAAACGTGAGCAGAATCAGGAGCCTTAATGTAGATTTCATATATCGGATTGGTAATACAACTAAATTTTTTAAACTAACAAGTTAAAGAATAGAACAGGAATACGCATTGAAAAAAGAAAACATTCGATTTATAAAAAACAAAATTCTTTCATCTGTCAGAACTCACAAATCATTTTTATTTTAGTGGCACTAGTTATTAAACTGGTTTTGATTTGAAAATAGAAAATATATGCTTCATTTAGACGGAATAACCCTGCATTTTGGAGAACGCCCGCTTTTCGATGATATTTCCGCGATTGTGAATCCCGGTGAACGAATCGGCCTTGTGGGGCCAAACGGAGCCGGCAAGTCCACACTCCTGAAAATTATCGCAGGTGAGCAGCAGCCGGATTCAGGCTCGGTGAGTATGAGCAATGAGGCAACTGTTGGTTACCTTCCCCAGGATGGTGTTGAACCCGAGCCTGGTTTAACTGTCTTTTCAGAAGTGGAAAAAGTTTTTGATGAACTTCTGAAACTCAGGGAAAGGCAAAGGGTTCTTCATGAAAGATTGGAAATTCTTGAACCCGGGTCCCATGAACATTCGGAAACACTCGGGGAATTCGGCAATATTCAACATCAGCTTGAAAACATGGGGGCCTATTCACTGAGAGCAGATATCGAACGTATCCTGATGGGACTTGGTTTTCAGGAAACGGATTTTTCCCGACCTACAACCGAATTTAGCGGTGGGTGGCTTATGCGTATAGCACTCGCCAAATTGTTGCTGAAAAACCCAACTTACCTTCTGCTGGATGAGCCAACCAACCATCTGGATATCGAGTCGCTGCAATGGATTGAATCATTTTTAAAACAGTATGCTGGTGCTATTATCATTGTTTCCCACGATCGCGCTTTTCTTAACTCCGTAAGTACACGCACCCTTGCTTTAAACCGCGGTGATATGCAGGATTATGCCGGAAATTATTCGTTCTTCGAAAATAAATATGCCGAAGAACAGGAGCTTCTGAAGAAACAGTTTGAAAACCAGCAAAAACAGATCAAAGAAACTCAGCGCTTTATCGAGCGTTTCCGGTATAAGGCTACCAAAGCCAAACAGGTTCAGAGCCGTATCAAACAGCTTGATAAGCTGGAACAGATTAAGTTTGATGACGAACAGGAGGAAATCTCATTCCGGTTTCCTCCACCCCAGCGCTCAGGCCAGGTAGTTTTGAGGCTGGAAGCACTTGTAAAAAAATATGGGGCCTATACGGTTTTTAACGGCCTTGACTACGAAGTAGAGAGGGGCGACAAGATCGCGGTGGTTGGGCCAAACGGTGCCGGAAAGTCCACGTTAATACGGATTCTCGCGGGTAATGAACCCATTACAGGAGGCATACGCGAACCGGGGTACAATGTAACCACTGGCTATTTTGCACAGCATCAGGCCGATGAATTGAACCCCGAAAATACTGCTCTCGATGAAATGAAAATGGCCGGAACGCGGGATTCAGAAACCCGTTTGCGTACCATACTTGGATGTTTTTTATTTGTGGGAGATGATGTCTTTAAAAAGGTAAAAGTACTGTCGGGCGGGGAAAAAAGCAGGCTCGCATTGGCAAAAATGCTGCTTAATCCCGGAAATTTTCTCATCTTTGACGAGCCTACCAATCACCTCGATATGCAATCAAAAAATATTCTGCAGCAAGCACTTCAGCAATTCGCAGGTACTCTCATGATTGTATCACATGACCGTGATTTTCTTGACCCCATTGTTTCAAAAACACTGGAAATTCAGCCCGAAAAAATCAAAACCTGGCTCGGTAACGTGAGCTATTATCTTGAGAAAAAAGCGGAAGATGATAATACCCACAACGACGAAGTGAAAGTGGATTCATCAAAAAATGGAATCTCACGAAAAGAACAGCGCCGAATTGACGCTGATAAGCGAAATATACTGTCAAAGAAAGTAAACCCTTTAAAAAAGCGGCTCAGTGAAATCGAATCGGATATTGAATCCAAAGAACAGCGAAAGGCAGATATCGAATCCGGAATGGCCGATCCATCTTTTTACGATGATCCTGCAAATGTGAAAGAGAGCTCACTGGAATATGAAACGATCAAAAATGACCTTGCCGAACTACTGAATAAATGGGAAGAAATTGCGGGCCGTATAGAATTTATTGAAAGCAGTTATGAAGAGCAGGGTATATCGGGTGACAAGGAGTGAGTTTTAAATTTCTATTGTTTTGAGGCAGCACAAACGAAACGTTTGTGCTATCCTGCTCAGTAACTTCTCACTTCTTGCTACTTGCTTCTGATATTAATCCCTGTGAATCAAATTCAAAATACGGTTGAATCGTGGCAAAAACCGTTCTCCATCCCATGAAAAGTATATAATGCCAGCCTTTCCGATTACGTGATCATCCGGTACAAACCCCCAGTAACGGCTGTCTTCACTATCATCGCGATTATCACCCATCACAAAGTAATAATCTTTCTGAATCACGTAACGGTTGGTCTCCACTCCGTTAATAGCGAACTGATCACCGTCTCGTGTTACGATATTTCGTTCATAGCGTTCGAGAATATCCTGGAAAATATGCCAGTTTTCGGGTGTTAATTCCACTTCCATACCCCGGTAGGGTACCGGGAACTCATCCAATTGATCGTGGTTTCGGAACCCTCTTGAAAAATTAAACCCGCGGCGGCTAAATGTGTCGTATTCATCCGTAAGCACAAATTTTTCCACCCGATTAATCTCAGGCCAGTTCCGCATATCATTTGCAATTTCCGGCGTCATATTGATGATAAACGAGTTACTCCCGCTTTGAACAATCGTGGCGCCAGCCTCCCTCACTTTTGCCGGACTTAACCGGATTCGGTCTCTTGTCTCAACCCTATGGTTATACATATATGTATCGAAGGCCACCCCAACATCACCATTCACATAGAGCACCTTGTCGCTAATACGAAGCCTGTCGCCCGGAACACCAACCGCCCGTTTGATATAATTGGTTTTCACGGAAATAGGTGCGATATCAATCGGGTAATTAAATACAACGATATCGTTGCGCTTGATCTCTGAATAACCGGGAATCCGGAACCAGGGCAGGTTGATGCCCGGCATATAGATATCGGTAAAGGGCACAGAGAGTGTCATCGGTGTTCGCGGGCCGTACGCCAATTTGGTAACAATCAAAAAGTCGCCCGTTAGCAGTGTTTTTTCCATACTGGGAGTAGGAATCCGGTATGCTCCAAAGAAAAATGTTCGCAGAATAATCGCTGCAATTGCCGCCCATACCAGAGCGTCAAGCCATTCTCTTGCCCAGTGTTTTGCATGATCTTCAGATTTTTTTTTGTCAGTCCCGGCTTTTGTTGTTGGCTTCCCCGAAGAGTCTTTCTTCTTTTTCAATGCTCAGATTATTTGATTAAAAGTTTGGACGCGAGATCATTTCCCGTTTATACTCACCATTTTCATAAGACACAAGATACCACTGACTGCGTTCAGGAGAAAAGAAGTAATCACGGAACTCTGCCGGTTCTCCTTCTTCACCCATCAATATCCTGTTGAGAGAGCGTTTAACAGCCGGCATAAGGTCAATGTACCTGCTTGCGCCAACATAAACCAGGCCATTTTCAAAGGGGCCGTCAAGATCCAGGATCATGAGCGGCATCTCACCGTCTACAATGAACCAATACTCAAATTGAATGGCTTTTCCGGGTCTGAAATTATTGTTGATGAGGTGACGAATGCTTTGTGTCGGATCACCGAATGCGGCCTGCAGCCGTGAACGGACTTCAATGGTAG
>SKKO01000145.1 GCA_007123715.1 Balneolaceae bacterium
GCCGGATAGAATCCGTTTTGATGAACAGAAAAATTCCATAGCTGATCAGCAGGGATCCCAGTGAGAGATAGTAGGCGGTAAACCATTGTGTGGAAAAATTTTCCATTATAATTATAGACTTTATTCGATCAGTATTCTGTTATCTGTGATGTTTTCAATTAGCACTAAGGTTTATCCTGTACGTCAGGGTAGTTCAGACCCGGTTTTTTTGGAAATAAAATCGAGAGTATCACAGAAACCGTCAAGGTAGCAAGAATGATGAAAAGTGTGGTGGTGGTCGGGATTTGATAAATACCCTCAAGCATCATTTTCATGCCGATATAAACCAGTATAAAAGCCAGGCCATAGTGAAGGTAATGGAATAGTCTCATAACTCCGGAAAGGGCAAAGTAGAGGGCACGGAGGCCAAGAATGGCAAATGCATTGGCACTGTAAATGATAAATGTATCACGCGTTATGGCCATGATTGCCGGAATAGAATCGAGTGCAAAGACTATATCGGTGGTCTCGATCACAACAAGAACCACAAACATCGGAGTTGCTATGTAACGCCTGCCCCGTTTAATAAAGAAGTTTTGCCCGTGATAATGTTTTGTGATTGGAATATAACGGCGAACAAGCTTTAGTATCGGATTCTTCTCAGGCTGAATTTCTTTGTCTTTTTCAAGTCCAAGCTTGATACCTGTAAAAATCAAAAAGGCACCAAAAATGTAAATAACCCAGTGAAATTTTTCGATGAGTGCAACTCCAACCAGGATAAAGAGAAGCCGAAAAACCAGTGCTCCGAAAATACCCCAGAATAAAACCCGGTGCTGGTATTTAGGCTCAACCCCGAAATAGGTGAAAATCAGCAAAAAAACGAAGATATTATCTACGCTGAG
This sequence comes from Balneolaceae bacterium, assembly GCA_007123715.1. Lineage (GTDB taxonomy): Bacteria > Bacteroidota > Rhodothermia > Balneolales > Balneolaceae > Rhodohalobacter. The sequence goes on from SKKO01000145.1 coordinate 882, forward strand.
TGATTTTTCTATCAGGTAGCCCGTGAAATATTCCAACGAGGACTCGGGACTCATAAAGTAATAAAGCCCGATACCGAATATAACTGCCAGCACAATCCAGATCGCTGTCCATACCAGGCTCTCTCGAATACTGATTTCATGCGGTTTCCGGTTGAAAACCATAAGGTCCACAATCAGCATCGAGACGATAAATATGTTAAAAAGCACCCAAAGGGTGAGGCTGTGTTCCACGGGTTATGCGCTTATTAATAGTATGTGGAGAAGGTAAGGGATTTGGGCAGAAAAGATGAAATGTCACAGACTAATTCTCTTTGAAAGGCTATTCAACTTAATGAGCCTTGTATGGAAATTATAAGTACATGTGAATCCTTTTGATGGTGTGATCCAAGAAAAAGGAGATCCCTCCACTCCGCTATCGCTCCGGTCGGGATAACAGAATTTTTTTGTTTCAAAGGCGGCGCATGAAGAATGTTGGCATATCGGGGTTTATCTGCGCTGCCTGATCAAACCCGGTTTGCCTGTCATCCCGCCTGCCCTCGATCCCTCGGGGACCGAACGAACGGAGTGAGTGGAGGGATCTCCATGCTTAAGGCAATGTCTGCAATCTGTCTGGGGCCCTCATTTCAACACAACACCCTTTTATTCATGAATTGCACTAAACCACTATTCGATGACAACCTTTTTGTCTGTTGCTTTTAAAGATTCGGGAACGGCACTGCAAATAGTCTCCCTGAACGCTGCAATAATGTTTTGTTTAAGGTGCTTTCGTCCATAGACCAGCCTTACTTTGCGCGAAGGGATCGGGTCTTCGAAATGTTTGATGATGGCACTGGTACAGGAACCGTCAAACTCAAGCACAGCAAGCCAGGGCAGCAGAGTCATACCAAAATTCTGCTCCACAAGTTTTTTCAGGGTCTCTAGATTACCGCTTTTAAATTCGATGGCAGCCTGGTTTTTCTTTTCTTTTTCTTTACATAACTTTACAGCCTGATCACGAAAACAATGCCCTTCATTTAAAAGCCAGATATTCGTACGGTCAAGATCGTCTACAGTTAATTGTACCTTGTCAAGAAGCGGGTGAGTGTGTGACAGATATGCTACAAAGGGTTCCACAAATAGATCTTCAGTATAAATATAACTTTGTTCCGGTGGAGTGGCTATAATTCCTGCATCGAGCTGGTCATCGCCAATTTTTTCAAGCAGTTCACTTGTTAACAGTTCTTCAAATACCAATTCAACAAGGGGATATTGTTTCATAAACGATCTGAGAAACATCGGCACAAGATAGGGGGCAATCGTCGGAATAATTCCAACTTTGAACGTTCCCCTTAGTTCTGTTTCCTTAAAATTTGCGATATCTCTTAGCTGCTTCGACTCTTTGAGAATAATCCGTGCCTGGGCGATAATCTTTCCACCGATATCAGTAGGTACTACAGGCGACTTGGAACGGTCGAAAATGGTGACCCCGAGTTCATCTTCCAGTTTGTGAATCTGCATACTAAGGGTAGGCTGGGTAACATAGCTTTTCTCAGCGGCAGTAGCGAAATGGCGGTATTTATCTACAGCAACGATGTAGGATAATTGTGTGAGGGTCATCTGGTTAGGTAAAATTAAATCTGGTTATAATCTTAAAAAGATAGACGTTTATTCACAAATATAGATTATTTAATGACCATCTTTTCATGGAAAGTTATTGAATATAAATGGTATCACTCAGTTGAGAAATGTAAAAAACTTCATAAAATCATTAGTTTTTCATAGTATTAAAAACAGATGTTATCTGAATGTATTCAAGTATTTTCCAGATAGATTAAATGATTTTCAAATCAAGTTTATAAATCTTTAAGCTGAAACTAAAATGGCCAGTGTCAGTAAACATCTTAAAATTACCGGAAGAGTACAAGGAGTTGGTTTTCGGTATTTTACAAGAAAAAATGCCAATTTGTTAAATTTGACAGGATGGGTGAGGAATATGCCCGATGGCAGTGTCGAGGTATTCATTTATGGTGATGAAGACAGCGTGGATAAAATGGAAGAAAGGTTATGGAGCGGTCCGGTTAGTGCATTTGTTTCTGAAATTATTCAGGTTAAATCTGATGAGAGGGGAAGCCATTACTCCGATTTTACTGTTTTGCGATGAGATTATTCGTTTCGATAGATTTCCCCGGCTATATATGTGAAGAGCTTTATTCAAGGGTTCCGGATATACATGGCTGGCGAAAAACACCGGCTGGTCAAATTCATCTTACACTATTCTTTATAGGAGACTGTACGCAGGCAGAAATGGCAAAAATATCCGAATTTTTAACGGGAATTGAGTTTCAACCATTTGAGTTAATCATAAAAAACGTTGGTGTGTTTCCCGGGAGGGAAGATCCGGCGATACTATGGAGTGGTGTGGAAAGCACCCGGGAATTAATGAATCTGCAAAAAAAAGTGGAGACAACGCTGTTGCCATTCAGGAAAAAACCTGTTCGTAAACCGTTTTTTCCGCATATTACCCTTGCCCGGCGTAAAGGAATTTCCGGTAATAGCAGTCTTGTTGAAGAATTACTTACTTCGGAAGAGCGGGAGCTGCGGTATGTTGTCGACCGGTTTTCACTGAAAAAAAGTTTACTGAATCCAGGTGGAAGTGAGCATCACCTGTTGAAGGTGTTAAAATCAGGAAATGCAGACAAACTTTCCGGTTGTTAATTTTGGATACAAGCCCACATGTTAAAATGGTCAAAACAGTTCACCAATGAAATCACTGAAAAGCATGGCGACCTTAATTCTGACGATCGCGGGGTTCTATTTGCTCATATTGGCCCTGATGTTCATCTTCCAGGGCCGGCTCCTTTTTATGCCGTTATCAGGAGTTATTCAAACCCCTGAAAGTGCCGGTTTATTCGCAGAAGATGTCTGGATAGAAACGGCAGATGGTGTTTTAATCCATGGATGGTATTTCCCTCATGAGGAATCAGAGTGGATTGTTGTATTGTCGCATGGCAATGCAGGTAATATCAGCGGAAGAA
>SKKO01000072.1 GCA_007123715.1 Balneolaceae bacterium
AGCTGAACTGTGGTTTTTTCAGAGGTTTAACTCAGGTTATATTTGAAGATATTAATCTGTGATTTACATTACTCCATTAATGAGAGAGCATTTCTTTCAATATCATTGTATCTATTTTCCAAAATACGACTATTCAAGGATACTGGAAAAAGTTTAAATCAACCCGCTATTAAAGATTTAAAAAGTTTACGGGGTAGTATCTTTTTCAGTTGTAATAATTCTGATGATTAAACTTTTTTCGCATTGGGATCATGCGCGACTATTCAGGATCTAATTGGGAACCGTACAATGATATCATTGCGTAACAGGTACTATTACCACGACATAAGATAAAACTGGTTTTTAGTTCGTCTGAATCGATGGTCAGTTTACAGAATCCAGAGTCATAAATGGATCGGAATTTATTCATGATTTTTCCCTCTATCAATAATAACCATAACAAATAAACACAGGTGATGTGAATATGGAACAGTTACAATCCAGAAAATCCATCCTTTCTTTACTGGTGTTGGTATTTGTTTGCTTTACACCGGCAAACGTACATGCCAAACAGCAGGGTTTTGGGCAGCAGCTTACTGCGCAAATGTATACATCCAATCTTTACCAGGGCATGTTTTATAAAGCTAGTATTGAGCATGTTATTGAAATTGAAATGGAAGAGCTCCTGTTACAGGAGGCGTTACAAAAAATTGCAATGGCAACAGGCCTTAAGCTCACTTACAGGGGAGATATTATCGATGAGAAAATTGTAAATCTCCCAAAGACTGAAATAACTGTTGATGAAGCTCTGAATTTTGTTCTTAAGGATACCGGGCTTGAGTACCTCATATCCTCTGAAGGTTATCTATTGATTCAGAAAAAAAAGCATATTGCACAAGTTGAGATTGATTTGTACCAGGAACGAATAACAGGACGGGTTACGGATGAGAGAACCGGTGAGCCGCTGCCGGCGGTTACCGTGATGGTTTTTGGGACAAATATCGGAACGGCAACCGACATGGACGGCAGGTATGAAATCGTTGTTCCTTCAACCGACGATATCCTTGTGTTTTCATTTATTGGTTATGAAACGCATCAAGAAGAAGTAGGTAGCCAAACGGAAATAAATATCCAGCTTCGTGAGGATACAGTTATTCTGGAAGACCTGATTGTAACAGGTTATACCCGTCAGAGAAGAGCAGATGTTTCTACGGCGATTTCAAGTGTGCCGAATGTTTCGGAGCAGCTAAACAGACCCATCACAAACTTTGAGGATCTGCTGCAGGGTACCGTTCCAGGTGTTACCGTAATACGGCAAGGCGGCGACCCTACCAGAGGCTCTAATGTGATTATAAGGGGACAGGGAACACTGGGTTCCACGGCCCCTTTGTGGGTGATCGACGGAGTTCCTTATGCCGGCCCGTCACCAAATCCAAGAGATATTGAAAGTATTGAAATCCTGAAAGATGCCGCAGCTGCGGCGATCTATGGTGCGCGCGCATCAAGCGGTGTGATTCTCATTACAACACGAAGAGGCCAGTCGCCCACCCCGCGTGTCGAGTTTGATTATATGCGGGGATATCAGCAGGCTGTAAACCTGCCGCAAGCCTTAACGGCGCCGGAATATCAGTCAGCACAAACGAATGCTCACCTGCACGCTGGCGATCCGCCGCCTGCCGGCCACAATCCATTATTAAACCCATGGGGTTCTGTTCAGCGCACCAACTGGATGGATGAGGTTTTCAGAACGGCACCTTATGATAATATGAATCTCAGGGTCAGCGGTCAGTACAGCAACCTGAACTATATGACTTCATTCGGCTATCAGGGTGAAAATGGTGTATTGAGAAACACGTATAACCAGCGTTTGAGCTGGAGGCTGAAAACCGATTTTGATGTCAATGAGCGTATCAGCCTTGGCCAGAATTTTTATATCAATCACAGGGATGACAGGGGGGCAAATACCACAAGTGATTTTAGCGGTATTATTACCAGCGCTATTTTTATGAATCCGGCAGCCCCTGTTTTTGATCCGGTTACACAGTTTCACGGGACGGTACCTTTTGAACTCTCTCAATTTGCAGGAGCATACGGCGATGTTTATAACCCGGTTGCTTTATTAGAAAGAAACGAGGATCAGCGTGAAAACCTTTCAATTAATGCGAGTGCATACGGGCGCGTTAATATCCTTGAAAACCTGAGCTTCAGAAGTACGTTTAATATTCTTTGGCGTGAAAATTCAATAAAAGCATTTGACCCGATTCGGCAGGAAATCGGACGAAGTTCACCGGAAAATGTACTTAGTCACAATGAATCCAGGGATTTTAACTGGTTGTGGGATCAGCAGATTGATTATATCCAGGATTTTGGCCCTCACAGCCTTGCTGTAACGGGTGTATATTCTGCCGATTATCGCTCTAATGAATTTTTCTCGGTCAATTTTAGAAATTTCGAAAATGAGAGCGATTATTTTCGGTATATCAGTAATGCCGGCGATACAAGCCGGCCGGGCAGCGGAGGCGCATGGGAAGACATCATGCTCTCGGTTGTGGGTATTGTGAACTACAGTTTTGATGACCGTTATTTTATTGGTGGCTCTATCAGGCGGGATGTCTCTTCCAGGCTTCCGGAAGGAAATCGCAGTGATATTTTCCCATCCCTTTCAGGTGCCTGGAAAATATCATCAGAAAGCTTCTTTGATGTGGATATGATCGACATGCTTAAAGTTCGTTTCTCGTGGGGAGAAATTGGCAATATTAACTCAGTATCAACAACTGCATTTGCCACCCCGCTTTCCCGGGCTTTATCCCATATTGGAGATCCACCACGTCAACCTCTTACCTTTTTTGCGAATGAAGTTGCCAATCCGAATCTTAAATGGGAGCGGACAGAAACCTATAATGCAGGGCTTGATTTACATATGCTTCGCGACAGAGTGATCTTTACAGCGGAATATTATGAGAAGTTTACCCGTGGCGTAATTCTGAGGAATGCACCTAACACACACCAGGGTATGGGTAATGGCCCGCTGATTAATGCCGGTGATGTTTCCAATAAAGGCATCGAATTTTCTGCCACCTATCGCGGCCAGGTTGGACAGCTTGGCTATAGCCTGGGGGGTAATTTTTCAAAAAACAATAATGAGCTGATTACCTTTGGAAATTATGATGCTGACGTTATCAGACACGGTGACAGCGTGCGGGGTGTATTATTTCCATTTCAGAGTGAGCCGGGTCAGGCACTGCGCTCCTATTACCTGATTCCATCGAGCGGAATTTTCCAGTCGCAGGCCGAAATTGACAGCTATGTTGGCCCTGATGGTTCACGGATTCAGCCAAATGCGCGTCCAGGCGATCTCCGGTTTGTAGATACAAATGGTGATGGGCGTATTACAAGTGCTGACAAGGTTTACATGGGCAGTGCAATTCCCGATGTCACATACGGTTTATCGGTATATCTAAATTACCGTGATTTCGATTTTAGTACTTTCCTGCAGGGGGTAAGCGGTAATAACAATTATTTTGGATACAAGTACAATGCCTATCAGGCTGCGATCCAGCCATACAACATGGACCGCAGGGCATTGAATGCATGGTCACCGGATAATACAAACACCAATATTCCGGTAATGTCAACGCAGGATCCTAATGCGAATTACGGTACTGAATCAGACTGGTATCTCTACAATGCCAGTTACCTGAGAATCAGAAATATGACACTCGGATATACGGTACCGCAAAGTATCTTGTCAAGAGTTGGACCGCGGGTAACTGCCCGGGTATATGCATCCGTCGATAACCTTCACACATTCACCAGTTATCCCGGTATAGATCCGGAAATTGGCGACAGGATTGACAGTGCTTTTTATCCGCAAGGCCGAACCTTTGTGTTTGGTATTAATCTTGGATTCTAATCG
>SKKO01000303.1 GCA_007123715.1 Balneolaceae bacterium
CCAGCCCACCTACATCTACACGATTGATACCGAATCCGGAGAAAAGCTGAATCGTAACCCGGAACTTGATTTTACTGTTGCAAACCTTCAATGGACACCTGATGACAGTAAACTGTTGTTTGAATCAGAAATTCATGGGAAAATTCTGCCCGTTTACCTCGACATCGAAAGCGGGTTAACAGATCTTGCAACTGACGGCCCTTTTTCAATCAGCAATATCCATCTTTCTGCACAGGGTAGTATGGCATTTCTGAAGCAGGATGAAGTAACTCTTCCTGAGGTTTGGTATGCAGACAGCTCATGGGATGGCATCCACACAAGAACCCGCTTCAATACAGCCCTTCTGGATACCCTTTCCCTGAACAGGCTTGAATCTTTCTGGTTCGAAAATGAAACCGGAATACCCTCACAGGGTTTCTTTTTGAAGCCTGTAAATTGGAAGGAGGGAAAATCCTATCCGCTCATTCTGAATATCAAAGGAGGTCCCGGCGGCATGTGGGGACACCAGTGGTTTCATGAATTTCAGATGATGGCTGCCCGGGGGTATGCCGTTTTTTTCACCAATTATCGCGGCAGTCACGGATATGGCTTTGCACATCAGCAGCAGGTATTTCTGGACTATGGCGGTGCCGACTACAGGGATAATATTGCCGGACTCAGCGATGCGCTTGAAAGGTACTCCTGGATTGACCAAAACCGGCTTTACATTACCGGCGGCAGTCATGGCGGTTTCCTCACCAACTGGATTACAACTCAGAATCCCGGCATGTTCAAAGCAGCTGTTACCCAGCGGAGTGTAAGCAACTGGGTTTCTGAAGCCGGCACTCAAAGTCACGTTCCCCAGGCCATGCGGGAAGAGTTTGGAGGCACATTGTGGGAAAATTATGACCTGTACTGGGGCCGCTCACCGCTCAAATATGCGAACCGCGTTCAAACACCCACCCTCATCATCCACAGTACCCGGGATGAGATTACGCCGATTGGTCAGGCAAAGGAATGGTACTATGCACTGAAAATAAATAATGTACCTGTTGAAATGATCATTTTTGACGGCGAAAATCATAATTTGTCCAGAACGGGAACACCGGTCAATCTTGTTGAACGGTTACAACAAATCCTGAATTGGTTTGAACGGTATACATAAATAATTAAATCTGAACAAGACCTCACGATTAATGTGGGTAACCGGTATGGCAACCATGGGCTGCCTTCAGCCATTTCTAATGATCAGAATAGAATCCAAACACAAAAAAAAATCTGCGAATGACAAATCAAGACGTTGCCGATAAGCTTCGTGAAGTTTTTAGCCTGATGCAGCTTGCCGGCGAAAACCGGTTTCGTGCAATCGCATTCGACCGTGCCGCACAAACCATCGATGGCCTCAGTGACGAAATTGTAAAACGAATTGAAGAAGATTCACTTACTGAAATCAAAGGTATCGGAAAATCCATTGCAGAAGACATCAAAGCTTTTTATGAAACGGGAACCATGCCCGTTCTCGAAGCGCTGAAAAAGAAAGTGCCGGCAGGTCTCATTGAATGGCTGAACATCTCGGGGCTTGGGCCAAAAAATATTGCCAAAATTCACAAAGAGCTGGGCATCACAGAAATCACCGAACTGAAAGAAGCGTGCCAGAGCGGAGCTGTCGCAAGCTTGCCGGGTCTCGGACAAAAATCGGCAGAGAAAATACTCAAATCCATTAAATATCTTGAGACATTCGGAGAACGGGCACGGCTCGACCAGGCTCTTGAGATTGCTGAACCTGTTTTTGAGTTTGTAAAAAACCTGGAAGGTGTACAGAAATGCGACATTGCCGGTTCGCTTCGCCGGTTTCGTGAAACGATTGGCGACATCGATATCATTGCAGCAGCCGATCAAAAAGCTACCGATTCCATTTTTGATGCTTTCACAGCTCATTCACTGGTAGTAGAGATCCTCGGCCGGGGCGACACAAAAAGCTCCGTTCGCACCGAAAACGGCCGCCAGGTAGATCTGCGAATTGTGAAACCGGAAGAGTACCCCGCCGCGCTGATGTATTTCACCGGCAGTAAAGAACATAACATCGTGATGAGGCAGCGTGCCCGAGAGCGTGGCATGGCACTCAATGAATACGGTTTGTTCAAATTGACCGAAGAGAAAGAAACCGATTTTAATCAGCCGGTGGTTGCATCATCCGAAAAAGAAATTTACCAAAAACTGGGACTGAATTATGTACCGCCCGAACACCGGGAGGACCGCGGAGAGTTTGAGTTTTATAGTGAAAACGAAACGATGGATCTGGTATCCGAGAATCACATCAGAGGCGTGATCCATGCCCATAGCACATGGAGCGACGGAAAGTATTCCATACGTGAGATGGCACAAGCCTGCATGGAACGGGGATATGAATACCTGGGCATTTCCGACCACTCCCGTACAGCCTCTTATGCCGGCGGACTCACCATTGATGACGTAAAACATCAGTGGGATGAAATTGATGAACTGAATGAAAAATTTACAAGAAGCGGTAAAAATTTCCGGATTTTTAAAAGTATTGAATCCGACATTTTAAGCGACGGTTCGCTCGATTATCCTGATGATATCCTCAGGAAATTTGATTTTGTAATTGCCAGCGTGCACAGCGGACTTGAAATGCCCCGTGAGAAAATGATGAGCCGCTTCAAAAAGGCAATTGAAAATCCATACATCACCATGCTTGGTCACCCAACATGCAGGCTGCTTTTAAGGCGGGACAGCAGTGATATCGAACTGAACCAGATCATAGAATGGGCAGCCGAACGGGGTGTGGCTATTGAAATCAACGCGAGCCCCTGGAGGCTTGACATGGACTGGCGCTACGGCAATAAAGCGAAAGAAACCGGCTTGTTTACATCCATCAACCCCGATGCACACAGTATTGAAGGAATTGATGACATCCGGTATGGGGTGATGATTGCCCGGAAGGCGAAGTTTGAGCCCGCAAGAGTCCTGAATACTAAAAAAGCAGATGAATTTGAGAAATGGCTGAAATCTGAGTCTTGAGTGATATGTGAAATGTGAGTAGTAATCAGCCTGGAATAACCACATGATGCAATAGATGGAAAGGTGCCGGGAGCCTAACGCTTAATCCGGATTAACAACCGATATACTCCTTTTTTTACTCCATTTATTCATGTTTATTTAATAATTTAGGGTATAAAAAAATGAACTATTTATGTTGAAGATGATTAAAACAAAATATTACAGTCTCCCTATATTCATTGGGTTTTTAATTTTTGCGTGCAGCAATGCCGCAGACTCTATCGATGAGACAGACAACAAACTGCCGGATGATGACCCACCGGCTGAACTTGAATGGCAGCTTGTTTGGTCTGATGAGTTTGATGGAAATGAGCTGGATATGGAAAATTGGAGCTATCAGCTTGGTACAGGAACTGAATTTGGTCTTGTGGGATGGGGAAACAATGAGCTACAATATTACACCGATCACGAAGAAAATATTTTTATAAAAGACAACATGCTTCATATTGTTGCAATAGAAGAAAGGTTTGGGAACATGAATTACACATCAGCCAGGATCCGTACTATTGAAAAAGGCGACTGGATGTACGGGCGTTTTGAAATACGTGCCAAACTGCCGGAAGGCCAGGGAATCTGGCCGGCAATCTGGATGCTGCCTACCGTTGAAGTGTTTGGCGGATGGCCAAAAAGCGGAGAGATTGATATTGTGGAGCTGGTTGGACACGAACCGTCTACAATACACGGAACTGTTCATTACGGGCCTGATTGGCCAGGTAATCAACAGAAAACAAGATCTTATACATTACCTCAAGATAAATTTTCTGATGATTTTCATGTGTTTGCCATTGAATGGAGTAACGATGATATTCAGTGGTTTGTAGATGATGTTAAGTA
>SKKO01000040.1 GCA_007123715.1 Balneolaceae bacterium
ATGGAGAACGATGAATTTGACCGTGGGCATATGCGTGAAATGATGGAGCAATCACCCATGATGGGTATGCATATGAATTGTATGCAGATGATGACCGATATGTAAATCAAATCTTAAATGATGGGTAAGTCATCAAACGAATCGATCCGGAATCATCCCCATTATCTTAAATGGTTCATTCTTCTAAAAACTCGTGTGATTTCTCACAGGATCTCTTTTCGTTTAATACTTTATGAAACTTCATTGATAGTCAGGTTTACATACATCATAGGGTACCAGAATGGTTCATTCGCCTGATAAGACAGACTGCACAGCTTAAGGGTCCGATGGCAATAATGAACTGGATTCGTATTGGTTCAATGGTGAATGGCTGATTCAGAAATATAACATGCCGGAGACGATGATGGGCTGCGTAAATTAAAAAAATGGGCAAATCTTTTCGATGAATTCGATTCCTTTTTGTTTCGTAAAATGCTTACTTACAGGTAGAACCTGCAACCCAATCCCCAAAGAGAATGGTGAATATAAACGTGCGAAAAGCATCGGGAGAGCTTGAACCTTATGACGAAAGCAAGCTCAGAAGATCACTTCAAAATGCCGGGGCATCTACGCTTTTGATTGACCATATTATTCAGTCTGTGCGGGAAATACTGGTAGAGGGCATTTCAACACTGAAAATTTATAAGGAGGCATTCCGGCTTTTACATACCGGTTCATCCAAATCTGCAGGCAGGTATCGCCTGAAGGAAGCCATTTTTGAGCTGGGGCCAGCCGGTTATCATTTCGAAAAATTTGTAGCCGGGTTGTTGAAAAGTTTAGGTTACCAAACTGAAGTTGGGGTTGTTGTACCGGGTGACTGTGTAACACACGAAATTGATGTAATTGCCCATAAAGATGATGAATATTACATGATCGAATGCAAATTCCATAACAGGAGTGAGAACCGGTGTAGTGTAAAAGTCCCATTATACATACAGGCCCGCTTTCAGGATGTAAAAAAAAACTGGAGCAAACTGCCCGGCCACCAGAATAAAAACCATAAAGGATGGGTGGTTACCAATACGCGTTTTACCAAAGATGCCCTTTCATACGCGGAGTGTGTCGGTTTAAACCTGTTAAGCTGGGATTATCCCGAAAAAAACGGGATCAAGGATTTGATTGGGAGGGTAAAGCTGCATCCGGTTACTTGCTTAACTTCACTAAATAAAGATGAAAAAGAGGTTCTTTTGAAAAACGATGTCTTATTCTGCAAACAAATCTGTCAGAATAAAAATATCCTCGGCGAAAACGGAATCGATCCCCGGAGGATAAACCGTATTTCGAAAGAGGCAATCGATATTTGTAATCACCAGTCGGACTGATCATGCAAAAAAATATTCAAATCCATTTTCTTGGCGCATCGGGTACGGTTACCGGATCCAAATTTCTTCTTAAACTTCCTGAAATTACCATACTGGTTGATTGCGGAATGTTTCAGGGCTTAAAAAAACTGCGTGAATTAAACTGGCAGCAATTACCTGTTAAAGCTTCAGATATTGACATCGTACTTCTCACGCACGGGCACCTCGATCATACAGGTTTTCTTCCCCGTCTTGTTAATATGGGATTTCGAGGGGCGGTCTGGGGAACTGCGCCCACTCTTGAAATTGCAGAAATCATCCTTCGCGACAGTGCAAAAATCCAGGAAGAAGATGCTGAAAGGGCTAATAAAGAAGGTTTTTCAAAACACAAACCCGCACTGCCTCTGTACAACACAAAAGATGTTGAAAAAGCACTCACTCTGTTTGCCGGCAAAAATGAAGGCGAGTGGGTTACCATTAGCGATTCTATTCAGGCCCGCTTTCAGTATAACGGGCATATTTTAGGCGCCACTTTTATTGAGCTTGATATTCACGGCAAACGAATTGTTTTCTCTGGTGATATCGGGAGAAATAATGACCCTTTACTCAGGGACCCGAAGAAACCTGATTATGCAGACATCCTCTTTCTTGAAAGCACGTATGGTGCCAGGCTGCACTCCGGGGAAAATACGCCGGAGAAATTAGAGCGGATCATTCTCGAAACTGTTGAGAAAAACGGCACCCTAATAATTCCCAGTTTTGCTGTAGAACGTGCTCAATTGCTGATGTATATGATATGGCAGCTTCACAGGCAAGGTAAAATTCCACCGGCGCTCCCTGTTATCCTGGACAGCCCGATGGGTACCGCTGCCCTGAATATTTTCCTGAAACACCATGACTGGCACAAACTGAATCAAAAGGAGTGTGCCGAAATGAGCAACAGAATTCGCATTGTGCAATCGTTCAGGGAAACATGGGAAATCATAGATACCCCGGGGCCGAAAGTAATTATCGCGGGAAGCGGAATGGTAACAGGCGGCCGGGTACTAACCTACCTTCAGCAATATATTGGCAAGCCGGAAACAACCGTCATGCTTGCAGGATACCAGGCAGAGGGTACACGTGGAAGGCAATTACTCGAGGGTGTGGAAGAAATCAAATTTTTCGGCAAATTTTACCCTGTAAAAGCCCGTATTGAAATTCTTGAGGGGCTCTCCGGCCATGCCGATCAGGCTGAACTGATCGATTGGATTTCCAACATCCGTGATACCCCAAAAGACATTTTTCTCGTACATGGCGAACCACAATCCTCCGACATGCTACGGGTGAAACTATCCGAAACGCCCGGATGGAATGCTGCCATACCGGAACTGTTTGAGATACGGGAAATTGATTTGAGCCTGATGTAGAAGACAATCCTTGGAATACCGGGTTAACCGGAAAATATAATGTCGGGTCGGTAACAGTAGCCTCTATTTTACCCCAAAAACCGGGCAACACCATATCAGAGATGACATTAAAAACTTAGTGCACCTTCGCGCCTTCGTGCCTTTGTGGCTAAGTGCCTTTCCCTCAAATAACTGCGGGTATGCAAAGGCTTTCCACGCCGGAGAAGCTCTCCGGCCTACATGGAAAAGCTGCCTTCACTTACTCTGTTAATCGGTTCGTCCGTTCGTCTGTTCTTCTGTTATTCAGGGGTGTCCGCCCCCAAAGGGATCAGAGCCCATTAACGGTCAAGGTTTTGCTGCAGATCATCGTCGGTAACAGCGCATTGGACCCCGTTCATGGGTACATCCACACCTGCCAGCCACACAAGGGCATTTAGTATATAGGTCCGGAAACCGTCAACCCCCCAGTTATCATGGAAATGACCACCGGTGAAACCCAAACCGCGACCGCCGTCACCGCGTTCTACCACCCACGACATGATTTCGCTGCGTCCTTTATCCTCAACAATATGATCGTAAGGGCCCCGCGGATGAACATAGGGGCCGTCTCTTGTTTCGTCGGATGGTACTGCCACCAGCATCGGGGTCACCCCAACCATGTTTGGCCTGAAACGCATATTAAAATACCACTCATCACGTGCAGTAAATGATTCTACGCCCCGTGTAATGGGATGGCTGGGCAGTACTTCGTAATGAGCTTCCCAAATGGGATTTGCTGAATGGTACGTTTCATAATGGCCACCGATCCATTCTCGAAACTGTTTTCCGCCGTTATCGGCCGGCACCTCTACGGCATAGTGGATCATGCCGAGACTCAGCCCGCGGTCAACCTGTCTCTGGATAAAATCGAGGCGGTTTCCCTGAACGATAGGATGCCCGCCCCCGCCGTCCATAAAAAAGAGCGCTGCATCGGCTCTGTCAAATGAGCTGTAATCATCCGGCCAGCCTTCAAAATGGGTACTCACTTCAAGCCCTTCAATTCCAGTGAGGCATCGCTCAAAAATCAACACCCCAGCACGGTGTTCGTGTGTGCCGGTACTGTGGCTTGCACGCCCGGCTATTAGCA
>SKKO01000205.1 GCA_007123715.1 Balneolaceae bacterium
ATATAAATTCATCTTCCCCTTCCTGATCGTACCGGGTCAGGGTACACAACATTTCCTCATGTGGATCTCCATCATTTGCACATATGAGACAAAGCGATGGTTTTTTGATTAATTCCGGGATGATTTCATATCCGTCATCATCAAAAATTCCTGCAATCTTTGCAGGGTCAATATCATTGATATGCCTGCGCCCGCTAATGTTTTTTCTTTTCTTGATGGCTTCATCTATTTCATAGTCGCCTGTCGGTTGACTCTCCCCGGTTATACAGGTAAAACAACCATTCCCAACTGCTGCAGAACCGATCACCCACAAATCGCTTCCACAGTGACACGTTACGCGATTTTGAAAATCTTTTAAAGCTGCTTTTAAGCGCCTTCTTAAATCATTTTCATTCTCAGAAGGATTGTTCGTCAAATGTATAACAACATATTTTTCAATCGATATTGGTACAAAGCCCATGATAGAATTATTTTCAGTTTAAAGTGGCAAGTCAGTAATACTAGTTCAATGAAAGTGGCTCTGTTTTTTACACTTATTATCAAATCCACTATCAGAAAAAACGTTCGTATCTGTATGAACCATAAATTTGAAATTCCTTACAAAAATATTTGCGATACCGAATATTCTTTATCCTCTCAATACTCTAAGTGATCTGACAATTCAGATTATTTTTGGCATGTTATAAACGAGATCAATATGGCGGGAACGTGTATGAAGCAGCCGTAAATATTCATTTATACTCCCTTCATATTCAATTTTATAGTCTTCATGAAGTTTTTTTGTCACGATGGTGATTAACCGTTTTACAATCTGGGCAACCTTGGAGTCGAACGCCGTAAAACAGGTTCCGAAATGGCTGGCGGGCAATGAAAATGCTTCTTCGAGGATATATACCAGTAAATCCGCCTCCATTTTTTTGTTTTTGGATACCTTGCAAAATTCGTTGATACGTCTGATACAGGCTGTAAGCATACTTGCCATACGCAATTCTTCTGAATAGCCGCGGTATCCTTTAACAAAAAGCATATCCAGATCTGAAATGGCCTTATCATACAATTCCTGCTCACCGTAATCTTTATCCAGGTAATTCACCATGATAAAATCGTGCGCCATCTTGTCTTTTGTTGCAAGTTTGAATACGATCTGCTGAAGTTCAGTATGAGTCAGATTTTTAATTTTTTCTTTTATTTCAGGGGTTAATCGGGGCATAGGCTGAAATGTGTGTATGATCCTTGGTATTTGATAGTTCTTCGTTTTTTGACTTTACCGAATTAAATTACTGCAACTTCTAAGTCGTTTATGCAGGTCAGGATTTCGAAAATCTATTTGTCATCATAGGGAGTGAAGTGCCTATTATTTTTGTATTGCTTTGTCCTAAATTATTTTATGGTCTTGATTTCCAGATTTTTTCAGAAAACGGCAAGTATTCAGAAAGTGCTGCAGAGCCGTGCCATGTAAATATTTCGTAGTCTAAAAGTCTGTTTTTTATAGCAAGGTCGGTTTGTAACAAATCTTTCGCCTCATCTATTGAGTTTATGTTGTTTAAAATGAAAATGCCTCTGTAATTGTTTTCATTGATTCCCAAAGGACCTGCTATAATTAGTTTCTCTTCTTCGGCCAGCCGGTTAATATTGTCCAAATGACCTCTGAAACTTTCGGCTATAAGGACGTTATCTGTAGTAGTATTTGTTCCTGTTTTCAGAATGACTAAAAAATAGCTTTTCATTCCATAATCATCTCCGCCCAGTTTCTCGGCTAAAACCCATTCGTAATTTGGATTGGCGTTCAAAATGTCTTGTTCCGGATTTGATTGACCAAAAGTCACGTTTGTTACTGCTAATAGTAGTAAAGTCAGGATATATTTCATTGTCGCAGTATGTTTATTGGGGTGTTGGTTGATTATTGCGTATAAGTGATGTTATCGCTTCGGTGTTCTTCTCTGTCCATTTTCTTCACTATTTGTATCGGCTTCTGAGCCAATTGAGCCAATTATGAGCCAATCAAAACATAGGTTGTACCTGCTCCAACTTCTCCACTTCTGTCCAATACTTTGAACTTCTCAACTAGCTCAGTAAGGTCTCTCGTAGCAGTGGCTTTTGAAACATCATTTAAAGCCTGATAATCACTGTTATTAATTTTTCCGTTGTCTTTTACGAAAAGCACAGCCTTAATCTGTCTATCATTAAGCCCAAGGTCTTTAAGTTGATTATAGTTATAAATGTCTTTTCTAAATTCAACCCAAAAACCTGAACTTTTAAAAAAGAATAAGGGTGCAGGAAGTCCAAAATTATAACACTGCTCTGTCATTTTAGAAATACCACGACCCCAAGATTCAATATATCCGCTGCGAAAAAGTGCATTTGCAATATCCGGATTGAATGGCTTTGAAGAGTGCTTGTCCAAAAGCGTTTCAATGGTCCAATTTTCAGGAAGTTGTCCTTCGTTCCAAATCATTAACTTGTCTTCATTGCTTGCGGGTGTTCAGCTGTTATGCAGTCGTTATATTTTCATCTTGTGATAAAGCACTTCTAACCGATTTTTGCTTTCAACTAGTTTTATTCCCGTTATACTTGCTTTTTGAGCATTCCATATCTTAGGTATTGACAATTTTCCTTGTGAAAGAGAATACATCCAAAATAGGTCAATAAAGTTTACAAATAGATTTAATCTATAAAATAATGATGGATTCACAATCTCAAACCCCAATTTACTTAATGTCCTATTTTTGAAAAAATAGGATGTTCCTATTATGTTGACTGTTTCTGGGATGCTTTTATTTTCAATTAATTGAATTATGTTTAATAATCCCTGTAAATGATACATCAATAGCGCATTTCTCAATTCAATTCCTGCCTTATATTTTCTCATTGCAAATAAGTAGTCAAAACTTCCTCCACTGTGTAAATCTATTTGACGATCATTTGCCATATAGCCAAGTAGCATTGGAGAGTAATACCTATATACACCGATTAGCTTAAAAAAGGGGGTGAATGCAAATTGTATAACGGGTACATAAATTATAAGTAGCAAGTAAAATTGTGGCTGAGAATATCCTATTTCAAAAATGGCTGTTGCTGGCAAGAAGCCGATTATTAGTAATAGAGTGGCTTCAATCCATTGAAATGCCTTTGGTTGTTTATAGAAATCATTCATTGTCTTAGTGTCTTTTTAAAATGCCGCATAACTAATGTTTACCCGCATTGCGTATATTTTTATTTCTATTGATTAAAACGAATATATAGCATAGTAAAGAGTGGTTCAACGAGTGATGCTGGGTAAATTTGAGAAACCCCTGGCAGTGCATCGATATAGCAAAAATACCATACGTAATTATTCAAGTGCATTGAAACAGGCTCTTCGTGAAATGAAAAAGACAGGGAAGTGATGCTTTCAGTGAAATTATTGTCCCTGCTTCGAGATTATGTGAAGGAATATAAACCAACCCGCTATTTGTTTGAAGGCCAAAACAGCGGGGCGTATTCATCAAGAAGCGTACAACAAATCATGAAACGGGCAGTGAGAAATGCCGGCATCCGTAAACCTGCTACCGTTCATACGCTAAGGCATAGCTTTGCAACACATCTGCCGGAACAAGGTACCGACCTTCGGTATATCCAGGAGTTTTTAGGGCATAAATCCATCCAGACAACCGAAATTTACACTCATGTTACGGATGCAGGCAAAGCCAACATAAAAAGCCCGCTGGATTTGATGTAGTTTACTTCAAGGTCAAAATCATCCTGAAGAATTTTTTTATGATCTAAAAAGGAAGCAGCTTATCGAACTCTTAGATGAGGGGGAAAATAGTGGAGTAAGTGAATATTCTGTGACTGATATTATTGAA
>SKKO01000353.1 GCA_007123715.1 Balneolaceae bacterium
GATCTACACCACTAACTGCATCTACATCAAGCGGGCTTGGCAGATAATCAATTACCCTATCAAGCAAAATCTGTACACCTTTATTTTTAAGTGCAGTTCCGCACAAAACAGGAGTGATTTCCCTTGCAAGAGTTGCTTTTCTAATGGCTCTGTTAATTTCTTCTTCTGAAATTTCTTCTTCCATCAGGTATTTTTCCATCAGCTCATCATCTTGATCAGCAATGGATTCAAGCATAATTTTTCTGTATTCCTCAGCTTTGTCAACCAAATCGGCAGGGATATCAATCTCTTCATATTTGGCACCGAGAGACTCTTCATCCCAGATGATGCCTTTCATATTGATGAGGTCGACGACTCCTCTGAAGTTTAGCTCTTCACCAATCGGAATTTGAATCGGAATCGGGTTTGCACCCAACTTTTTGCGCATCTGCTCAATAACATTATAAAAATTGGCACCTGTACGATCCATTTTATTTACAAATGCCATTCTTGGAACTTTATACTTATTTGCCTGCCGCCAAACCGTTTCCGATTGCGGCTGAACTGCACCAACTGAACAAAATACACCTATGGCACCATCAAGAACCCTTAGCGACCGCTCTACTTCTACAGTAAAGTCTACGTGACCAGGCGTGTCAATAATATTAATACGGTGATCTTTCCAAATACAGTGTGTTGCAGCAGATTGAATAGTAATTCCCCGTTCCTGCTCCTGTTCCATCCAGTCCATAGTCGCAGCACCGTCATGTACCTCTCCCATTCGGTGGCTGCGTCCCGTATAAAAAAGAATTCTTTCGGAAACCGTTGTTTTACCGGCATCAATGTGCGCCATAATTCCGATGTTTCGCGTCCTGCGGATGCGATCAAGAATTTTGGAATCGGTTTTAGTCATTACCTCTGACATGAAAATTGACTTATTAAAAAAAGTTTAAAATTGATTAATCGATAAAATCAGAATCTGAAATGTGCAAATGCTTTATTTGCTTCCGCCATTCTGTGCGTTTCGTCTTTTTTCCTTACAGCGCCGCCTTCATTTTTTGAAGCGTCTATCAATTCACGTCCAAGCCTGATAGCCATCGACTTATCATTTCTTTGCCTTGAAGCACGTATGATCCATCTCATTCCAAGTGCAGTACTCCTGTCGGTTCTTACTTCAACCGGAACCTGGTACGTTGCACCTCCAACCCTGCGGCTTCGAACTTCAACTGCGGGTGATGCATTGTTAAGTGCATTTTTAAACACATCAAGCGGCAGTTCGCCTGTTTTCTCTTCTATCATTGCGAACGCCTGGTATAAAATTTTCCTGGCAACCCCCTTTTTTCCGTCTTTCATAAGATTGTTGACGAATCTGGTAACCAATTTGTCGTTAAAAATTGGATCGGGTAGTAATTCTCTTTTTTCTGCTTTTCTTCTGCGCATAGTATCTATAAGGTTTAATCCTGGTTACCCTTTTGGTTTTTTAGTTCCGTAGAGACTACGGCTCTGCTTTCTTCCCTGAACACCGGCAGTATCAAGAGTACCTCTGATAATGTGATATCTCACACCGGGCAAATCTTTCACACGACCACCCCTTATCAGGACGATACTGTGTTCCTGTAGATTATGACCTTCCCCCGGAATATAAGCTGTAACTTCAATTCCATTCGTTAAACGAACCCTTGCAACTTTCCTGAGTGCTGAATTCGGTTTTTTTGGCGTTGTTGTGTAAACGCGGGTACAAACTCCTCTTTTTTGAGGACAGCTTTGCAACGCAGGCGCAGTTGTTTTACTGATCTTGGTTTGTCTACCTTTGCGAATAAGTTGTTGTATTGTAGGCACGGATTTACCTTTTTAATTTTTCGTGTAATCAATAGCTGATAAATATAGCGACTTTCGATAATTGATTGCAAAATTAATCTTTAAAATATTTCTTTTGACATGCTGTAATTTACCTATCTTGCTCATGAGAGCTTAAATCATGCCTCATAGAAATATTAAAGTGTATTATTGATATATATCACTATATCTCTTGAAACTCCTTGATCTACATAACCTCAGCCAGAAAAGGCTTCAGGCTCTTCAGCAATCAGGCATCCGAACCCCGGCCGACCTGCTACACTTTTTCCCCCGCAGATACATTGACAAGTCAAACGTTATTCCAATTTGGAACCTTTCAAGCCACCAGGAGGCTGTAACTGTAACAGGCAAAGTAATCAGTACTGAAGTAACAGGTTTTGGTAATAAAAAACGTCTCGAAGTTATCGTCCAGGATAAAACCGGATCTATGAAAGCGGTATTCTTTAAGGGCTGGAAATATTTTATCAAACAATTTTCCCCAGGGAAATGGGTATCACTTTTTGGTATTCCAAAACAATACGGAAGGCATGTAAGCATGGCTCATCCGGAAGTTGAGCAATTGGATGATCCGAATGATTTTGAAGCGGTTCGTTCACTCATACCCATTTACCCGTCAAATAAATACTTTTCAAAAGCTTTTATATCCAACAAAATAATTACAGGGTGGGTTGAACAAATCCTGCAATCATATGTACCGCAGGAATTTCTTCCGGATATTATTTTACAAAAACACAGGTTTCCAAAACGGGACCAGGCTATACGTGCCATTCATAAACCGGCTTCAGGGCAGGAGTCATCCAACGCGCTTGAACGCTTTAAATATGAAGAATTTTTTTTATTTGAGCTTAGTATGGCCAAAATTAAATATAAGCGGTTTGAAAGGCAGAAGGGTATTTTGCTTGAACCCGGGGAACTAACAAGAAAATTTTTTAAAACTGCGCTCCCTTTTGAATTGACCGGCGGTCAAAAAAACACCCTTTCTGAAGTACGCACTGATTTAAATAGCGGACTCCAGATGAATCGTCTCGTACAGGGAGATGTAGGAGCCGGTAAAACGATCGTTGCAATCGGGTCAATGTTGATGGCAGTTGACAACGGTTATCAGGCAGCTTTGATGGCGCCCACTGAAATACTTGCCGAACAGCACTATATTACTCTGAAGAAATACCTTGAGTCACTCGGTGTATCCTTCCGACTCATTACGGGAGGACAGAAAACCGCTCTCCGGCGCGAAATACTTACCGACATTGAAAGCGGGAACTGCCGTATTGCAGTTGGAACACACGCACTATTCCAGGAAGGAGTAACCTTTCAGAATCTTGCTTTAGTGGTTATAGATGAACAGCACCGTTTTGGGGTTAAGCAGAGAAATGAAATTTTACTGAAGGGTGAAAACCCGCACCTTCTGGTTATGTCTGCAACTCCGATTCCACGTTCCCTTGCAATGACAATTTACAGTGATCTCGATATTTCCGTTATCCGTGAATTGCCGGCCGGCAGAAAACCTGTTAAAACAGCGGTTCGGTCAGACAAGGAGCGAAATAATGTATATAATTTTTTAGAAGAGAGTGTAAAAAAAGGCGATCAGGCCTATGTGATTTTTCCTTTGATTGAAGAATCTGAAGTAATAGACTTGAAAGATGCCACAATGGGTTTCGAGAAACTGAAGCGGCGTTTTCCGGATGTTACTATCGATCTTCTTCACGGCCGCCTTAAACCGATTGAAAAAGAACAGGTAATGAGACGTTTCACAGAAGGCCATACCAAAATTCTTGTCTCTACCACTGTTGTTGAAGTGGGAGTTGATGTGCCAAACGCTTCTATCATGATCATTGAACACGCTGAACGATTCGGTTTGTCTCAGCTTCACCAGCTAAGAGGCAGAATCGGGCGCGGAAACAAACAGAGTTACTGTATTTTAATGCCCGATGTAAAACTGAGCCGCGACGGGCGATACCGCCTTAAAAAACTCGTAGAAACCAATGACGGATTTGAGATTGCGGAAGCCGATCTAAAGCTGCGTGGCCCCGGCGATTTCCTGGGGACTAAACAGAGCGGCCTTCCAGAATTTCGTTATGCAGATATCATAGAAGACAGGATTCTGCTGGAACAAGCCAAAAACGACGCCTGGCAGCTTATAAAGACAGATCCGGGGTTCACGAAACCTGAACATCAAGAACTGAAATCTGTTTTTGAACCCTATTTTAAAGAACGATCGGAGTTTTTTGGTGTGGGATAATGGTGTAGCTGTGCTCACTCAATCGGTTTCAATCCGGCAAGTTCAAGAATTTTCTTGAACTCATTTTCCTCCACCTGAGTAATTGACAGTCTGTTTCTTTTGAAAAGCTGCATATCAGTCAACCCGGCATCCTTGAGCATATCACGGGTTACATCTTTCTCAAATTTTCTGATGAATTTTACATCGACCAGCTGCCACCTGGGGTTACTTTCGCTGCTTTTTTCGTCGAAATATTTGCTGTCAGGATCAAATTGGCTGGGATCGGCATAAGGTTCTGTACAAATCTCCATTTCGCCTACAATAGCCGGCGGGTTTACATTGGAGTGATAGAAAAAGGCGCGATCACCTATTTTCATCTTATCCCTCATGATATTTCTCGCCTCATAATTTCTTACGCCGCTCCAGTGAATCTGACTGTCTTGCTGAAGGTCGTCTATACTGTATGCATATGGCTCAGATTTCATCAGCCAGTACTGTTTATGACTCATAATTAATTATCTTAGATTTACGTCTGGATTGTGATTTATTCGTATAAAAAAAACCGATAACACGGCCGGTAATTTCATCATTCCGTACTCATTCTGATCAGATGTGCATTACAGACTACTGAACCATGCTGCAGACTGTACCGGTAACATGTGATAGAATGGCAGGCTTAACCTGAATGGTGCCGTACTCATTGATGTAAAGTTGTTGATATTTATAACCTGCCTCGCATGTTCTTTGACCAAATCTGTTTCCGGCACCGTTTACTTGTATCCCAACCTGAAAGTATCTATAAGTTTTATGACTACTAAGGTCAAAATAACCCCGGGAAACACCAGTGAAGTCTTTTAAAACAATTTTCTTTGTATGACAGTGAAACCGTTTGCGTCTTCGGTTGTTAATCTTCTTTAAAACAATTCTCCTGATTCCAGTTCCTTCAAACCCGGCAATTTTTGATCTTTCTCCGAAATAATCGGTTCAGCAACCTGCCAGTCAATACCCAGCTCCGGGTCATTCCACTTTACACCGCGCTCCGAATTCTTATCATAATAGGTGTTGCATTTGTAAAATACAGTTGCCTGTTCAGAAAGCACCGAAAAGCCGTGGGCAAACCCCGGAGGTACATACATCATTTTTCTGTTTTCCTGATGCAAAATCGTCGAAACATGTTTACCGAATGTGGGTGAATTCTTACGGATATCAACCGCCACATCCAGAATTGTACCACTGATAGCCATTACCAGTTTGGCCTGAGCGTATGGTGCTTTTTGATAATGCAAACCCCGAACTGTCCCTATCTTGGATGTTGAGATATTGTCCTGAACATAATTGAAAATGAGCCCTTTTTCCCTGAAACTCTCTTGCCGGTAGGCTTCTAAAAAATGGCCGCGATGATCTCCATATATTGCCGGTTCAATGAACCAAATGCCTTCGATATCCGTTTTAATGAAAGTTAAACTCATAAACCTATGTATTATCTATTTTTAGTCGGGTCAGAAGAGTATCAAGCCCATAATTCCATTCAAGTATATCAGCATTTTTTTGTTGCAATTTCATTGTGGAAAGGTACGAAAAATGCGGCCGTTTTGCTTTTTGCGGAAATTGCTTTGAGGTAATCTGTTTTACAGCTGTTTTCTTCCCGGATTTTGAAAAGATCGCCTCTGCAAAATCAGCCCAGCTTATAAGGCCCTTCCCTGAAATATGGAATATTCCTGTTTCATTTTTCCTGATAAGAAACATAGACTTTTCAACAACATCAAAGGAAAAAGACGGAGAACCAAACTGGTCATTCACCACACCCACCTCGTCACGACCTTCTGAGAGCCGAAGCATGGTTTTTACGAAGTTTGAACCGAACGGCCCGCATAGCCATGCAACCCGTATCAAAAGCCAGTCTGTAAAATCACTTTTCTCCAAAATCATTTCACCGGCCCGTTTTGATTGCCCATATACATTTATCGGTTTGGTATCAGCTGATTCAGGGTAACCATCTGGAAATTTTGATTTATCGCCCGGTACGCCGGGAAAAACATAATCCGTACTGTAGTGAATGAGTTTTGCCTGAAATTTTTTACAGGCATCGGCCATATTTGTAACCCCATCGCGGTTTACTAAAAAAGCTGCTTCTATTTGATCTTCTGCATCATCAACCCGGGTATAGGCAGCACAATTTACCACAACATCCGGTTTAACCTTTTCCAGGGTTTCAAATACGAGTGTTCTGTTTGTAATATCTAAATCCGAAGAGGAACTGGCTACATACTGAAGATTTTTTTGCTGAAGGTAATAAACCCATTCTTTGCCTAATTGCCCCCCTGCGCCGGTTATCAGAAATTTCATCTATTCGAAAATTTTGCTGTGCTGATTTCGGCAGAAATATACCTGAGTCATGTTAACTATTCGTCTTTATTCCAATCTTACTTGTCAATTTTGAAGGCGCTCATATTCTGAGGAGTGAGCCGGGTCTACATCCCTCAGTAAATTATAGGCTTCAAGTCTGGTTTCCACATCGGCATCCCTGAAGAGGGCAACAATTTCGGTATATTTTGTGCTGAAAAAAATATCAAAAAGATAATTGTTGCTGGTTACCCTTTTGTTGTCGCGCAGCATTTCGAGAGCACTCATTATCTGGGTTCGTGCTATTTCCTCATCAAGTGTAAACTGGTCGAGCCCAAGTCGGTGGTAGCGGTATATAGCCCTTCTCAGATCTTCATAAGCCGGGTTTGAGAGATCGGTGATCAGGCCGAATCGATTTCTCTGTGCACCTATGGATCTTCCCCAACCCTGAACGCCTGAATTCTGACCTAAGTCAAAAACATTTTGTGCACTGTTAAAATAGGATGCACCGCCAAGTTCTGAAAAACTGTCATAGTCGAATCCAAGCATGATATAGGCATAGAAATCAATAAAACTGGTAAGATCATCAAACTGCATATCATCGTGTATCATGTTTTTATTCCTGGGATAGTGAAAGCGCCAGTTATTATCACTAAGCACAATGGTAAGGGATTGCCGGTTTGTATTGTAGATGGGCCGCCTCATTGTTAAAATCACTTCTGAAGTGAAATTGAAATTATTGTCTACACCGGTCAGTACCACCTGAATATTGCAGATAATCCGCTCGTGAGGCTCATAGCGATCATTGGTCCACCTGTAATTATTCAGGTAATTCTCGAGGTCGGTCTTAAGTTCCGCGATATAATCATAAGAAGAACCACTAATCTGCCTGTGGTTCAGGGTTACCTCACAATTAAATTCCTGGGCAGAAACCAAAACCGGCCCGCTTATCAAAAAAACGAAGAGGAATAACAAAGAGTTTCGATGCAATGAAATCATTCGGTTCATATTTAATGATAAAAATTTCTGTAAGATTTTCCCGGATTTCGGTTCATACTTACAGGCAGATGTTTTTGGATTAACGGATTATTGAGAGAAAACCTATTCTGAATTTATCAGGAGAATGATATGAAAAAGATTATACAAACATTACAACGGTTGCTTTTCCTTTTATTGGCCCTCAATATTTTGAAACCGGCAACTTCAATGGCACAACATGTAATGGGGGCAAAGCATCTGGCAATGGGACAAACCGGTGTTGCTGTTCCTTCATCAAACTGGTCTGTTTTTTCCAATGTTGCTTTGATGCCAACGGATGAAAGTACCGTTTCATTTTACGTGTTTCGTTATGCTGGAATAGCGGAAATTACGGATATGGCAGCTGCTTTCAGTTACCAGACAAAGCTCGGGACTCTGGCTGCAGGCGCTCACCGGTATGGATTCAATCTTTTCAGTGAAAGCCGTTTTCTTATCGGCTATAAAAATAATCTCGGCAACTTTCATTATGGTGCTTCTATCATATATAATCACGTTTTCCAGGGTGGAACATATGGTTCAGCCAGTGCCGCGGGAATAGATATTGGAATTGCAGCCGAAATTACCGGAGGATTCTGGTTTGGTGCCCGTTCTACCAATGTAAATCAGCCCTCATATGGTGGAACCGATGAGAGCCTTCCACGGGAATTGGCTGCAGGTATCAGTTACAGGGTTTCTGAGGACGCTCTCATTACTGTCGAAGTGGTAAAAGATGTCATGTTTCCTGTTTCATTCCGTACCGGATTACAGTTTGAAATCATTGAATCACTTTTCGCAAGGGCAGGAATAACCACGCACCCCGAAACGTATTCCATTGGTTTTGGGTATGCCGCAGATCGCTGGCGGGTAAATATTGCCATTCAACAACACAACCCGCTTGGCCTGAGCCCTGCACTTGATATGGATATCCATTTTTAATCATGATGCTATTTCCAAAGACTCCATATCATAAACCATGGCGAGCGGTCTTGAGGTTTCATGAGATTAAATCCTGCATCTTATTCCTGATACTGGTATTCACAGTCTCCTTATCTCAACTTTTTGCACAGCAGGATTCCGTCCGCATACAGCTTGAGGTGGAAATTGAACGCGCCATCGAAGAAATGGATCCGGAAGAATCCGAACTCGACCTTGAAGAGCTGCTTAGGTATTTCCAGGAACTGGCCAATAATCCATTGAATATAAACCGTGCTTCGGTTGATGATTTGATGCAGATTCCCGGACTGAATTTTCGCCTGGCCCAAAATATAGTCCGCCACCGCAGCGAAGAGGCACCTTTTTCAACAGTTGAGGAGTTAACAGGTGTGAGCGGTATTGGACCGGCGACACTCGCCCGTATACGCCCCTATGTAACGGTGGGCAGCGGCCTTGAGCTGGGTCGGGACCTCTATCTGAATCCCCGGTTCTGGACAAACAATGGCCGCTTTGAAGGATTTTCGCGCTATCAGCAGGTTCTGCAGGAACAGGAAGGGTACCAACGCCCCGATTCACTGGGCGGTTATGTGGGCAGTCCTGTTAAATATTACCAGCGCTTTCGGTACATCAGCAACCATTTGTCGCTGAACCTCACGCAAGATAAAGATCCCGGCGAGCCGCTTTCCGGCCCAGCTGATTTCGATTATACCTCCTGGCATATTGCCCTTAGAGGTGTGGGCCGCCTGCAAGCCCTCGTTCTGGGCGATTACAGTGTTGCATTTGGTCAGGGGTTGCTTCTATGGAACGGAGGCGCCTTTGGTAAAGGGAGCGATGTGATTCGCGGTGTTTCCAAAAACGAGCGCGGTATTCGCCCATTTACATCTGCCCAGGAAGCCATCGGCTTTCGCGGAATTGCTGCAACCTGGGGGCGGGCGGTTCAGGTTACCGGGTTCTACTCAAACCGGCAGCGAACCGCCTCCGTTGTGGATGACGGAATTGTGAACTTTCCAACACAAAGCGGCTTCCACCGTACACTCAATGAGCGCGACCGCAGAAACAACCTCGGTCAGGAAACCATGGGCGGGCGTGTACGGGTTCGGATTCCCTATGGGTTTTTGGGAGTATCCGCCTTCTACAACCGTTTCGATCATGAAATAGCACATGGAAGCCAGCCATATCAGGCCCATAATTTTGCCGGCACCGATCTTTCCGGCTATGCAGCCGACTATCGCCTTCTTTTGGGAAATGCCATTCTCTTTGGTGAGTTTGCTTATACCGATAATGGCGGGTATGGCCTCTTAACCGGAGCTGAGGTTGACCTGGGCAGGCAGGCTGATCTTCTTTTTGCATTCCGCCACTACGATAAAGCCCTGCATTCGATCTTTGGTGCCGGTTTCGGCGAACAAAGCGGCAGACCCCGTAATGAAGAGGGTTTTTACATCGGCCTTCGTCACAACATCACAAGCCAGGTTCGCATCAGCAGCTATGTTGACCAGTTCCGGTTTCCAGCTCCCCGATTCCAAACCCGGCAGCCAACCTCGGGCTACGATTGGCTCGGGCAGATTGAATATCAGCCAAACCGCGATCTCTCTGTATACGTCCTGTTCCGGTTCAAATTACGCGACCAGGAGTATTCAGCCACCGATGAATTGGGCAGAGAAATCCGCCTGCTGGATAATAACAAACGAACCGGGTCACGCTTCCAGGCAGATTACCAGGTACATCCCCGGGTGCGGCTTCGCTCACGGTTCGATCTTGTCCGGGCGCGTGCTGCTGTAAGCAATCCAAGCTGGGGATACCTCGTATTCCAGGATATCCGGTTTATTGCACGGCACAATCTTCGAATTGATGCCCGCATTACCATGTTCGACACCGATGATTATGATTCGCGCGTTTTTCAGTTCGAGAACGACTTGCTCTACGTACTTTCCAATGTAATGCTTTTCGACCAGGGCCAGAGAATGTACCTATTGGTTCATTACCGGGCTTCTGATTGGCTGGAATTTTGGATAAAAGCTGCCACTACGATGTATGAAAATCGAAATACAATTGGCAGCGGACTCGCCCGGATTGCCGGTAACAGGAAAAGCGACTTGGGATTACAGATAAGAGTACGAATCTGAAAATAGCTTTTTTGATAAAAAAGGAAATCAAAAAAAATAGTTGCTATTTAATTTATTAGAAGGTTCGTATCCGGCAACTAAATAAATTACTAAAAAGCGCTTCCAGTAAAAATTTAATTGCATTGAGAGTGAATTTTCACATTATTAGTCATTGTCTGAATACAACAGACGATGCCTCCAAACATATCTCAACCCTATACATGAAATCTGTTTTTAAAGAAAAATCTGCCTGCGGAGTCGGCTTCGTCGCCAGCAGAAAGAACGAATACTCCCACGAAACTCTCCACAAAGCACTTCATGCTCTTACCTGTGTTGAACACAGAGGTGCATGTAATGCTGATCTTGTATCCAGTGATGGTGCAGGAATTATGGCCGATATCCCCTTTGAATTATTCGGTTATAATAAAGGAGAAGTTGCAGTTGCTACCATTTTCGCCCCTCACGATCCCCAGCGAAGAAGAAAAGCCCTACGTGTTTTTGAAAATACATTCCAATTCTACGGACTAAAAGTTCTGGAATACAGAACCGTTCCTGTAGATCCAACTGTGTTAGGGGAAATTGCAAAAGAATCAATGCCATTCATTTTGCATGCCATCATTAAACGCCCCGAATATTGCCGGACTGACAGCTCATTCGACAAACTTCTGTTTACAGCCAAGCAGATGACCCGTACCAAAGAAAAAGCTGAAGGTATTGTCAGGGAATTTTTCTTTGCGTCGTTAAGCGCGAGAACGATTGTCTATAAGGCACTTACCCGATCAGCATCTCTTAAAGATTTTTACCTTGACCTTCAAAACCCGATTTTCAAAACCCGGTTTGCTCTTTTCCACAGAAGATTTTCAACCAATACAAAAACCTCCTGGGATAAAGTTCAGCCTTTCCGGATTATTGCCCATAATGGCGAAATTAATACGATAACGGGCAATCGTTCATGGGCAATTTCAAGGGAAAAGTATCTCGGGGTAGAAAAAGATGAACTTCTGACCAGGAGTCAGATCAGTGACTCAGGAAGTTTGAATGAAATGGTAGAATCGCTCACATACAGAAGCAGTATTCCTTTTGTTGAAGACATTCTTGCCATTATGATACCTCCGGCAACTCATCAGAATAGTTTTTATAAGTTCTGGAGCCGTGCTATGGAACCCTGGGACGGACCCGCTTTCATTTCTTATTCGGACGGATCATCAATCGGAGGCCGTCTTGACAGGAACGGTTTCAGGCCATGCCGCTGGATTGCTACTGACGACCATCTTTACCTGAGCTCCGAAGCAGGATCGTTCGACATTGATGAAAGCAGAGTAGAAGCAAAAGGCTCTCTTCAGGCCGGTAACGGCATTAAAATAGACCTGAATACTGGCAGGATTCACTACCGCGATCCAAGTTACTCGCGTGAAAATTATGATGCCAAGTTTGAACACCGGCTTGAAATATTAATACCCGAAGTTCTTGACGAAACCGACCAAAGTTTTGCCAACCTGCACCTGTTCAAATACACTCGTGAGGATATCGAGAACCTTTTGGTCCCAATGATTGCCGATGGCAAGGAACCGATCGGATCGATGGGGGATACGGCACGACCGGCACTTTTTTCTGATCAGCCGCGATCATTTTTTGATTACTTCTACCAGAATTTTGCACAGGTTACCAATCCACCACTCGATTATATACGCGAAAAAATGGTTACTGACCTGAGCATATATCTTGGTAAAAGGCCAAATATTTTCGCACCGAAAGAACTGATTCCACAGTTCCCGGGCTTTGAAATCGAAAGTCCGTTACTTTCTTTAGGCCAGATGAAAACCCTGCGCGGTATTAACGATTCACCTTCCCGTATTAAAACTGCTGAATTTGACATGGTTTTCAACCGGGACCAGGGTGAAGTTGGATTCAGATCAGCAATCAGAGGCATCACGAAAAAAGCACTAAAAGCCGTACGGGAAGGAGCTACCATTCTCATTATTTCTGACAGAAATGCTACGTTCCGTGAGCCACCCATTCCAAGCCTTTTGATGCTTCGTGCACTGGTTAACGAACTTAATGACTCCGGACTCAGGCTGAACGCTTCCATTGTGGTGGATACGGCTGAAGTGAAAAATACCCACCATTTTGCTGCTTTGACAGGATTTGGCGCAACAGCGGTTTGCCCGTACAGGGTGTTGGAGTTTGCCCGCTTTGATGAGCACCGCAAGACAAAAGACCTCACTCCGGATGAACGTGAAGAAAATCTTATCAAGTCTTTTAATACCGGCCTGCTTAAGATTATGTCGAAATCGGGTATTTCGGTTGCACGCAGTTACCAAAGTTCGAAGCTGTTTACATCGCTTGGAATAGGAAAAGAATTGAAAGATCTCTTTTTTCCGGGATTGTTTTCTCCAATGGGAGGAATTGACATTAAAGAAGTGGTTCGGCAAATACTGGATCACTCGGCCATTGCTGAAGAGATGGATGAGAATGACAAGCCCATTCACACCTATCAGTATAAAGAGCACAACAAGGGCCTGGAGGGTGAAAAACACTCCATGACCAACACCCGCTCCAGGATCATTCATGAACTGGTTAGAAATAACGACCTCACTCTGAATGACCTTGAACTCTACAATGAGTATCTGAAACTTGGCGATGATTGTGATCCGGTAAACCCGAGACATCTTTTCGCATTCAAGTCTGCCGGAAAAACCGTAACACTTGATGAAGTTGAGGACAGAAGGGACATTACAAAACGTTTCGGCTCAGGTGCCATGAGTTTTGGAGCGATCAGCGCCGAATCCCAGCGCGATATTTTTCTCGCAATGAAAGAAATCGGCGGAAGGTCGAACAGTGGTGAAGGTGGTGAAAATCCATACTACTACACTCTTGGTATTTCCGCTTCTATAAAGCAGGTAGCCAGCGGACGTTTTGGAGTAACTGCCGAATATCTTGTTGCGGGCGATGAAATCCAGATAAAAATTGCACAAGGTGCAAAACCTGGTGAAGGTGGCCAGCTGATGGGTATTAAAGTGAATGAAGATATCGCCTTTGCCCGTAACAGTGAACCTGGATTTGATCTGATCTCACCCCCACCGCTTCATGATATCTACAGTATTGAAGACTTGAA